>JAQTRC010000003.1 GCA_028712665.1 Desulfuromonadaceae bacterium | reverse complement strand
GTTTTGCGTTTGACCCTGCAAACATTGCCAGCATCCTGTATGCTGCACTGTTTCCTTCGCTGCTGGCCTTCATCTTCTGGAACCAGGCGGTTAGAGAAGTCGGCCCTAACAGGGCCGGGTTTTTCCTGTATCTGATGCCGGTTTTTGGGGCCATCCTGTCAGCTGTTTTTCTTGGTGAGTCGTTCCATGCTTTCCACCTGATCGGCAGCGCACTGATCTTTACCGGGATACACCTGACCACCAGAACACCCGTGATCGGAAAGCATTGAACCGTGCATCTCTCTATTGATACAATGTTATGATATTGACATCAAGACGCGCAATGGGCTATACCACGGAGCATGTTTACTACGCCGGATATTTCGGTGAACGCCATACAAAATCATACATCTGGAGGTGGAACGTGAAACGGTCTGTTTTGGTGACACTGTTGTTTACGCTTTCTGTCGGTACCGCGTATGCCGAGAATGTGGCTACTCCGATCCCTATCGGTATCGGTGTGGCTCAAACCAGCAACGTGGCTCTGCTGGGTGAGGAAGAGGTAGTCGGTGCAAAAATTGCCGAAAAGTATTTCAATGCCCACGGAGGCATCAACGGCACTCCGTTCAAGCTGATTTTCCAGGATACCGGCGGTGACGAGGCTGGGGCCATCAACTCATTTCAGAATCTGATCAACCGGGACAAAGTGGTTGGAATTGTCGGACCGACTCTCTCCCAGCAGGCTTTCAGCGCCGATCCGGTCGCAAATCGTGCAAAAGTGCCGGTACTTGGCCCATCAAATACCGCCAAAGGGGTTCCACAGATCGGAGAGTACGTCGGCAGGGTTTCCGCTCCGGTTGCGATAGTGGCTCCCAATGCCCTCAAACAGGCGATCAAGGAGCATCCCGGCATAAAAAAAGTAGCCGTGCTATACGCCCAGAATGACGCGTTCAATACTTCCGAATCGGGCACCTTCCAGGAAACCGTCAAAAAAATGGGGCTGCAGATAGCCACGCTGCAGAAATTCCAGACAACCGACACCGATTTCACTTCTCAGGTAACTGCGGTGCTGGGAGCCAATGTCGATCTGGCAATAGTCTCCGGTCTTTCCGCCGATGGCGGCAATCTGGTCAAGCAGTTGCGGCAGATGGGGTATAAAGGTCCGATCATCGGTGGCAACGGCCTTAACACAGTCAATATTTTCCCGGTCTGTGGCAAGTATTGTGACGGCATTCTCATCGCACAGGCCTACAGCCCGTCAGCGGATCCCAAAAACGTCATCAACGCCGCCATGGCAGCCGATTACCGCGCAAAATACAAAAAAGAACCTCCCCAGTTTACTGCACAGACGTTTACTGCGGTGCAGGTTTTTGTTGAGGCACTAAAAAAAGTGGAAGCGGTAACCAAGAAAAAGATTACTCAGCTTGATCTGGGGAAGGTACGCGAAGAGTTGAACAAGCAGATCCGCACCGGCTCCTATATAACCCCGCTCGGCAAGATCAGCCTCGACCATGAGGGGGAAATCCATCAGGAAAATTTCTATGTTGCAAAGATCAAAATGGATGCAAACGGCAAGACCGGCAAATACGTCTATCTGAAATAGGTTGAAGGATGTAAGCTGAGGGATCAGAGATGAGAGATGTGGGATGAGAGATAAATTCATCCCACATCTCTCATCGTTTTTTGTCTGGAGACGACTATCTAATATGACAACAGCTGAATTCATACAGAATGTGCTCAACGGCATCAGCATCGGGAGTGTTTACGCAATCTTTGCCCTCGGTTATACGCTGGTTTTCTCGATTCTCGGTATAATCAACTTTGCTCACGGTGCAGTATTTACTCTGGGAGCCTACTTCACCTATACGCTGGCGGTCGGGCAGTTCGGCATCAACGGTCTGCTATCCGGGCTCAATCTGGATCTGCAGGTTCCATTTGCAATGGCGCTTCTAATCGGAGCCGTTCTCGCAGGGTTGGTTGGTGTGCTGCTTGAGCGCCTTGCCTTCAAGCCGCTCCGGACCCGTGGCGCCGATTCGCTGTTGGCGCTCGTGAGCAGCCTTGGAGTCGCACTGGTGATCGTCAACGCAATCCAGTATCTGGTTGGGGCTGAAATCTACACCTTCCCTTCAGGTGTGTACGGTAATATCAAGCCGGCCATGATGTTTGAGGTCGCGGGTCATACTGTTGTAATCAGAACTGTACAGGTGATCATTTTTGCCGTCTGTATGGTTATCCTGACGATTCTCGGCTATGTCATCAGCTTTACCCGTCTCGGCAAGGCTTTGCAGGCGGTGGCTGAAAATACGACTACGGCGAGTCTGCTCGGTATCAGTGTCGATCGGATAATACTTGTCACGTTTTTCATGTCCGGCTTTCTGGGAGGACTTGCAGGCACTCTGGTCGGCACCAGTTTCGGGATTGCCGGGCCATACTTCGGGGTAACCTACGGATTGAAGGGTTTGGCCGTTATTGTCCTGGGTGGTCTGGGAAGCATACCGGGCGCTGTCCTCGGAGGGATAGTAATCGGACTGGCAGAGGCCTTTGTGCCGCCGGATTACAGTGCCTACAAAGAGGCTGTTGCATTCGCCTTCCTGTTTATTGTACTGCTGGTGCGTCCACAGGGACTGCTGGGGCGTTCTCATATTCAGAAAGTGTAATAGGATGGACGACTTTTTACAAAATAACGGGTTTCTGATCGTGACCATGGTACAGCAGGCCCTTCTGGCCATGAGTCTCTATTACCCGCTCATGTCCGGACAGTTGAGCCTCGCCAGCCCCGGTTTTTATGCGCTTGGGGGGTATGTAGCTGCAATCATCGGCACCATCGAATATTTTGCCCCCTGGCGCGATGCACTTGGATGGAGCATTTTTCCGCTGGAATGGCTTGCCGCAGGGATCATAAGCGGGGTTCTTGCCGTACTGGTCGGCATTCCCGCACTCCGTCTGCGCGGCATCTATCTGGCGCTGGCCACTATCGCTTTTGTTGAGATTCTGCGAGTAATTTGTCTGAATCTCGAAATCACTGGCGGCGCTATCGGTATCTTCGGCGTGCCGCAACTCTTTGAAAGCCGCTGGAGTTATATCTGGACGTTTGGTCCGCTGTTAATCCTGATGCTGTTTTTCAGTTATCGAATTGACCGCTCAAGGGTAGGGAGGGCTTTCAAGGCGATTCGTGAGGATGAACTGGCAGCCGATGCAATGGGAATCAATCCGACCCGTTACAAGGTACTTGCATTTGTGATCGGCGCCGTACTGGCGGGAGTGGTCGGGGCGATGAGTGCGCCATTTCTCAATACATGGAACGCCAGGCAGGGAACCTTTGACGCCTCCATTGCGTATCTGGCGTATGTCCTGATCGGAGGCAGCCGTTCCATGTGGGGGCCGCTTCTGGGGGGTACGCTGCTGGCCGCACTCCCGGAGGTTCTGCGCCCACTCAAGGATTCCCGCCTGATCATCAATGGCGTTGTACTCGTTTTTGCCAGTATCTACATGCCTCAGGGAATTGCAGGAGCAGTTGGGCGGATCAGAAATTTCACCGTCCGTAAATTTGGCTCTGCACGGAGTGAGAAATGACTGTACTGCTGGAAGCAGAACGGCTATGCAGGAACTTTGGGGGCTTGAAGGCCGTCAATAATGTTTCGTTTCAAGTTGTTGAAGGAGAAATTTTCGGACTGATCGGACCGAATGGCGCGGGTAAGACCACGCTGTTCAATCTTATGACCGGTCTTACACCGGTGAGCAACGGCACCCTCCGCTATCGGGGTGAATACCTGACCGGACTCCCACCGCATCGAATTGCCGGAAAGGGGATCGGCCGCACATTTCAGAACATTCGCCTCTTCAAGGGGCTGAGCGCCCTGGAAAATATTAAAGTATCACAGCATGTTAACACCAATTGCGGCCTCTTTAGCGGCATTTTTTGTACGCCTGCCAGCCGGGCGGAGGAAAAAATGGTAGACGAAAAAGCCTGGGAACTTCTGAAACTGATAGGCTTGGCAGACCGGGCAACGGAGCTGGCGGAAAATTTTTCTTATGGCGATCAGCGCCGATTGGAAATCGGGCGAGCCCTTGCTCTTGAGCCGCAGGTGCTGCTCCTGGATGAACCGGCGGCCGGCATGAACTCGGCCGAGAAACATGGACTGACAGAGTTTATAAGGGGTATCCGCGAACAGTTCAAACTTACGGTGCTCCTTATTGAACATCACGTGCCGCTTGTGATGAACCTCTGTGACCGGATTGCAGTTCTCAACTTCGGAGAGTTGATTGCGGTAGGCAATCCGGTAGATGTGCAGAAAAACCCGGCAGTGATTGAAGCATACCTGGGAGCGGAGTAAATGGCATTACTGGAGCTAAAAAATCTCAGTATCAATTATGGGGCCATTCAGGCTGTGCGCAATCTCGATCTGGAGGTGAACGACGGTGAGGTGGTGACGCTGATCGGCGCGAATGGCGCCGGTAAATCAACGACGCTCCGAGCCGTATCACGTTTGCTGAAAGTGCGCGAGGGAAGTATCCATTTCGATGGCAGGGAGATTACCAGAGAGGCGCCGGACGCGGTAGTTCGAATGGGAATTGCCCAAAGTCCCGAAGGGCGGCAGGTTCTGGCCCGGCAGACTGTTCTCGACAACCTGGAACTGGGCGCCTACGTCCGAAAAGACCGTGCCGGCATTAAAAACGATATTTCCAGAATGTTTGACTTGTTTCCGAGGCTTGAAGAACGGAAGCAACAGTCGGCAGGCACCCTTTCGGGTGGCGAACAGCAGATGCTTGCGATTGCACGGGCCATGATGAGCCGCCCGAAACTTCTGATGCTTGACGAACCGAGTCTTGGTCTTGCACCGCTGATAGTACTGGAGATATTCTCCATAATCCGTAACCTGAATGCCGAAGGAACAACCGTTTTGCTGGTTGAACAAAACGCCAAACTTGCCATGCAGCATTCCCACCGCACCTACGTCCTCGAAGCCGGACAGATCACCTTTTCCGGCCCGTCGCAGGAATTTCTCTCTGACGAGCGCGTTCTGCACGCGTATCTCGGGGGATAGAACGAAGCTGTGTTTTCTGCTCAAGGCAAACAGGCCCTTAATTGATGCACCTTCTCATGCAAAATCCTCTATGTTACTGCTCCTAGCCATGTTATACACAAATTTGACATCAACTCCTGTCGCCTCGCATTTTCAATAGTACCTAAGTTAGAGCGGTTATTGGTTATAAACGCCCGGTTTGCCGGGAAACTTTTTACTATAGATGGAGGGTAAAGCAATGTCATCAGGTGGATTTCATGTGCATGGTCCCCATGATCATGAACTGGAGCATGCGGTTCATGCTGCTCACGAAGGTCATCAGAATGAAGGTGGTCATGGCGGTTCAAGTATGACCAACCAGATCGCGATGTTTACGGCAATCATCGCCACTATTGGTGCGATCTTCTCCTACATGGGAGGCGCTACCCAGGCAAATGCCGGTCTGTACAAGAACAATGCGGCCATAAAGAAGACGGAGGCTTCCAACCAGTGGAACTACTTTCAGGCCAAAAGCACCAAGCAATCTCTGGCCGAACTTTCTCGCGACCTTTCTCCGGAAAACCGGAAAGAGGCCTACCAGGCAAAGGTGGATCGTTACGAAAAGGAAAAAACCGAGATAAAGATGGTTGCCGACAGACTTGAGGCCGAAGCCGTGCAGTGGGATAAGCGTAGCGACGGGCAGATGCACCAGCATCATCGTTGGGCCCAGGCGACAACGGTGCTGCAGGTGGCCATCGCCATGGCGGCCATTGCTCTCCTTACCAGGAAGAAGTGGCTGGAGTATGTCATGTTTGGCGTGGCCTGCATCGGCCTGGTTGTTGGTCTGCTGGCGATGATGCACATATGAGTTTGAAGATGCCGCTTCCATGAATCGAATGTCCGGAATAAAGAGTTTTCTCTGCTCTAAACTGCTGCCGCTGTTGCTCTTGCTGGTCGTTTCTCTTGAAGTCCGGGCGGCGCCTGTCACAGTAAGGATACTTCATTTCAATGATTTTCACGGTTTTGCAAATCCTCTTCAGCAGAAAAACGACATTGCCGTTACCGGCGGTGCGGCCCGTCTTGCTGAAGCTATCAGGCGGAATCGCGATGTTCCGGGGCTGTTGCTGGCGGCGGGCGATATCATTCAGGGGGACTCCTGGGCCAACCTCTTCCGGGGGAGATCCTCAATTGAGCTGATGAATCTGCTGGGTGTCGACGCCATGTCGCTTGGCAACCATGAATTCGACTTCGGGCAGTCGCAGCTTCTTCTGCTGATCGCCGACGCCCGGTTTCCGCTGCTTGCCGCTAATCTGAGAGGGCTTCCTCCGGTAAAAGGCAAGACCTCGTTTGTCCGGAATAACATCAGGGTTGCCGTTATAGGTCTGGTGACTGACGACACTCCATACAGCTCCCATCCTCGCAATACGGTTGGACTAAGCTTTGAACCTCCGGTCAAAGCCGCCAGACGAGAGATTGCGGAGATGATCGGTAAAACCGATCTGATCGTGCTGCTGACTCACCTTGGTCATGAACAGGATCTTTCTCTGGCTCGTATGCTATGCGGGAGCGCCGGACCTGTTACCGTACCTCTGCTGATCGCCGGGGGGCATTCCCATACCAGGGTGGAACATCCGGTCAAAATTGGGAACTGTACGGTGGTTCAGGCATGGGAGCATGGAAAGGCGCTGGGGGTGGTGGATTATACCTTTGATAACGGCGTGCTCCTCTCTGTTGCCGGGCGTCTTGAGGAGATTGGACCGTCACTCAAGGATGGCCGCTCCGATGTTGCTGCTCTTGTGGGGAAATACAATCGGGAAGCTGATAGCACCCTGGACAGAGAGGTGGCTAATGCCGCCGTCGATCTTGTCCAGCAGGGGATAAGGGAGCAGGAGACAAATTTGGGGAATCTGGTGGCGGACCTGGTAAGAGAGACCACCGGCGTCCAGGTTGCCATAATCAACAGCGGAACTCTGCGCACCGGAATTAATGCCGGAATAGTTACTGCACGACAGGTGTATGCAACGATGCCGTTTGACAATTACCTGGTTGCGGTGCGGATGAGCGGACGCCAACTGCTAGATACTCTGGAACATGGAGTTTCCGCCGTGGAGAAGGGGGAGGGGCGTTTCCCGCAGGTTTCCGGCATACGCTTCAGTTTCCGCCGTGATCGTCCGGCAGGATCGCGTATAATATCGGTCCATATTAACGAGATGCCAATTGAACCTGATCGGGAGTATACGGTTGCGACTCTTGATTTTATTGCTGCCGGAGGTGACGGGTATGCCGCTTTTGGAGAAGCGATACGGAGCGCCGGAGACTTCACTGAAACAGGGGCCGCAATGCGGAGCAGCCGGCTGGTCTACAATGATCCAGGCCGATTTCTACGCGATATCTTTATTGACTCGGTCAGCAAACGCGCTCCCATTGAATCCAGGGTCGAAGGGAGGATTGTCGAGGTCAATGAGACAAAATGACGTTTATTCTCAGTGCGCCTCGCTCCAGTTGGCTCCGTAACTGATATCCACCTTTAGCGGAACCCTTGTCTCCACCGCACGCTCCATCTCCTCCTCCACCAGCAGTTCCATCCGCAATAATTCATCCTCAGGAACCTCAAAAACAAGTTCATCATGCACCTGCATGATCAGGCGGCTCTGAAGCTGCTCCGAGCGAATTCGAGAGTCAACCCGGATCATGGCCGCCTTTATTATGTCGGCGGCCGACCCCTGGATCGGGTAATTGATTGCGTTGCGTCTTGCAAAGGCCAGCACGTTGCCGTTTGAGCTGTGGATCTCCGGGATCGGCAGGCGGCGACCCAGGATTGTCGTAACAAAGCCGGATTCCTCCGCCTGGGTGATGCAGGAGTCCAGGTACGACATGGCGCCGCTGTGACGTTCGCGGTAAGATGCGATGAACTCGTCGGCGGTCTTGCGGGCTATGCCAAGCTGCTTTGCTAGAGAAAATGCCCCCTGACCGTAGATGATACCAAAGTTGATGGTTTTCGCTTGGCGCCGCATTTCCGGGGTGACCATCTCGGGAAACAGTCCGAAAACCTCGGCTGCGGTACGGGTGTGAATATCTTCGTTGTTGGCAAAGGCGTGGCAGAAAACCTTGTCGCCGGATAAATGCGCCAGCACGCGCAGTTCGATCTGGGAGTAATCGGCCGACAGGATTACGTGACCGGGTGGAGCGATAAAGGCGTGGCGGATCATGCGCCCCTCATCGCTCCGGATCGGGATGTTCTGCAGGTTTGGATCGGATGATGAAAGCCGCCCTGTGTTGGTGACGGTCTGGTTGTAGGAGGTATGCAGACGTCCGGTCTTTAAATTGACAAGGCGAGGCAGAGCGTCGGTATAAGTGGATTTGAGTTTTGCAACTCCACGATAATCCAAGATCAAGCGGGCTATTTCATGTTCTTCCGCCAGTTCTGTCAGAACTTCGTTGTCTGTTGACCATCCGGTTTTACCCTTGGTTTTTTTCCCGGTCTTCAGTCCCATCCGCTCAAAAAGTACTTCGCCCATCTGTTTGGGAGAATTGAGATTGAAGCGCTGACCGGCCAATCCGAAGAGCTGCTCTTCAAGAGTGGACATACGACCGGCAAAATCTGCAGACAGTCCCGCAAGAAGCTTTGAATCCAATAGTACACCGTGGTTTTCCACTGCGGAGAGAATCGGAACCAGCGGCATCTCTACTGTGTGGAACAGGTTGTCAAGCTGGTTTGCGGTTAGTAACGGTTCGAACTTCCGCCTCAGGAGCCAGGTGGCGTCGGCATCTTCACAGGCATAGCGCGACGCAGATTCGATGTCCACTTCGGAAAAGTTTTTCTGAGTTTTGCCGCTGCCGGTCACATCGTTGTAGCTGATCATGCGGTGATTGAGATGCTCCTGTGAAAGGGCGTCCAGACCGTGACCCTGCCGCGAGGGATTTAGCAGATAGGAGGCGAGCATTGTGTCGAACCAGACTCCGGATAGTCCGATGCCGTTATTGGCGAGCACCTGCATATCGAACTTGATGTTCTGGCCGACCTTGCGCAGGGAGTCATTTTCCAGTAGAGGGCGGAATCGCTCCAGAACCAGAGAGCGGGGAAGTTGGTTTGGAACAAGATTTTCTCCACCCTCCCGGCCTCCTCCCGCTCGGGGGATGAGATTGTTTGCTTCAGGAACTTGATGGTGAGCAAACAAAGTTCCCTCCTCCAGCGTAGGGAGGGGGATGGTCGTCACATGACCCACCGGGATGTAATACGCCTCATGATCCCTGTAAGAGAAAGACAATCCGACTATCCCGGCCAGACGCGGGTCGAGGCTGGTAGTCTCAAGGTCGAAGGCAAACTCCCCTGCCTGCTCCAGAGCGGTTGCAAGAGTTTCAAGCTCCAGCGCTGTCGTAACGGTATGATAACTTTCAGCGGAAAGAGTCGCCTTGCCGGTCAGCTCCTTGATTAACGAAGTGAACCCGTACTTTTTGAAAAAGGCGTTCAGGGTTTCCTGGTCAGGCTCACGCGCTATCAGGCTTTCCAGATCAATCTCCAGCGGGACATTACAGTCAATCGTTGCGAGTTTCCGCGAAAGTAAAGCCTGTTCGCGGAACTCCCTCAGCTTTTCGCCATTTTTCCCTTTAACCTCATCGGCTCGCGCCAGCAACAGATCAAGCGATCCAAACTCCAGAATCAGTTTGGTAGCGGTCTTCTCGCCGATGCCCGGCACACCGGGGATGTTGTCCGAGGAATCTCCTGCAAGCCCTAAAATATCGATAACAAGTTCAGGCCCTACGCCAAAACGCTCAATCACGTCGGCGATCCCGGACTCTTTCCCCTTCATGGTGTCTAGCAGGGTTATCCGGTCAGTAACGATCTGCATCAGGTCCTTGTCACCGGTGACTACTACCACCTTTCCGTCCTGACCGGCAAAACGTCCAGCCAGAGCGCCGATAATATCATCAGCCTCATATCCCTGCAGTTCAAGCGTCGGTATGTTGAATGCCCGCACAACCTCGCGGATAGGCTCCATCTGCACGCGGAGGTCATCCGGCATGGCGGCCCGGTTGGCCTTGTATTCCGGATACATTTCAGTCCGGAAGGTTGTACGTCCGGCGTCGAAGACTACGGCGAGATGTTCTGGATTATAATCTTTCAGGAGCTTGAGAAGCATCTGGATAAAACCGTAGATGGCGTTTGTGGGGTGCCCGCTGGGGGACGACAAGTGGCGGATGGCAAAATAGGCGCGGTATATGTAGGAGGAGCCGTCGACAAGGTAAAGGGTAGGGCGCTCGGTCATGGATTGCCATCTCTGTCGGCTCTTTGCCGCGTAAACAGTACAAAGGCCATTGCAGGCCTTTTGCTGGACTCGCGCATGGCGAACTGCATGCCGTCATACTGCCATCCTTTGGCACTCCATTCGTTCAGTGTCGTTTCCACTGTTTCCTCTGTAACAGAGCTCAACTCGATAACTTTGTATATCAGCATGGTCTCTGCCTCAAATGAAATGCACACATAGTAGATAAAGATCCGTATCTCTTCAAGAAGAAATAAAAAAGGCGGCCCGAAAGCCGCCTTTGAATTCGCCAGCGTTTAAATTATTTCTGGAAACCAAGCTTGGTGGAGATCTCCTCAGCGGCCTTTAATACCAGTGGGATCAGTTCGTTGGTAATCCGCTCATCCGGGAACCGCATCGACGGTCCGGAAATACTTACAGCACCGATGATGCGGCGGGTGTAGTCGCGGATCGGAGCGCTTACACACTTCACGCCGATATCAAGCTCCTCATTGTCAATGGCGTATCCTTTCTCGGCGATGGTTTTCAGCTGTTTATAAAGGACATCACGATCCGTAATGGTATTGGCTGTATAGCGCTTAAGCTCCTTACTGGGGAGTATGTTATCCAGTTCCTCGTCACTCATGTAGGCAATCTGAATCTTTCCGGCAGCCGTGCAATAGGCTGGCAGGCGTGAACCAACCCGGGGAACTACCCTTACTGTCATGTCTGTTTCCACAGCATCCAGGTAAATGATGTAATAATCCTTTAGAATAGAGACGTAAGTGGTCTCGTTACATTCCCGGACCAGAGCCTCAAGCACCGGTTTCGACCGGCGAAGCAGTCCCATCTGCTTGATGAAAGTTTGTCCCAGTTCCAGGGTTTTTAACCCTAGTCTGTAGTTTTCAGTCACTTTGTTTTGTTCGATATAGCCTCGCGACTCCAGTGTCGCCAACAGTCTGAAAACATTATTTTTGTGCAGTTTGAGTCGTTTGCTGAGTTCAGTAACTCCAAGTTCTTCGACTTCACCGTAAAATTGTTCAAGGAGGTCAAGAGCATGAGATACTGCCTGGATAAGATATTCCGATTTTTCTTTTTTTGCCATGGTGTCGTGTCCTGTGGTATAAAATTTGTAATAATCCGAAGCGCAACTAACCAAAATTTAGGTATTAATTAAAAAGAGGGTTGTAAAAATGTGATTATAATGCAATCTGCAATAACCCTAGAATATTGTTTTATAATTGTCAAGTGCGAAAAATTGAATTATATTTCATTTTAAAGAATAAACAGGTCTTCTACCATGTTGATTTTGCAAATAGAACGATAACGAGGTAGATATGCTAAACCTTAGGAAAAGAATTTTAGTGGCTATAGATGGTTCACCACATTCTGACAAGGCCGCTGAAGAGGCGGTGCGGCTTGCGGCAGGTAACCAGAGCCAATTTAAAAGCATTGTGTATGCATTGCTTGTATTGCCGAATGCACCTTCATCAACATACACGGATTTTGTGCCATCTGCTCCAATGACTGAAACTGAAAAATGGAACGATTTGAGAGAGCGTATTTTCTACGTCGTTGAAAAAAGTGCTAACGAAAACGCTATTCCCTTGGAGATGATCGTTGAATATGGCGATCCCGCAGAGAAAATGATCGACTTCGCCAAACGTGAGGATATCGACGTGATTGTCATAGGCAGTTCGGGAAAAGGATTTATCCAGCGACGTATAAAGGGAAGTATCTCCCACACGGTCGCAAGTACCGCTCCTTGTTCTGTCTATATTGTCAGAGGTTGAAGGAAGAGGCTCCAGAGAAATAGACGCTAATGTTTCAGGCTCTTTTTTTGCGCATATTATTTTCGGTATCATTATCGCCGTCCCCTTTGTCGGTTTCCGCCGCCTGGTGATTCAGAATTGGAATCCTTTTCTGTATCAATTGCTTTTGGTCCATTGCTGCAGATGGAATGACCATAGCCACCCCGGGCTTTGATAGATATGAGTGTATCAGGTAATTCCGTTCCGTCAACCGATGGAGCAGTAATGTGGCAAGGTTTTTGTGCAGTTACTGCTGTAAAACTGAATGAAAGCCTATTTAGCCTCTATTGATAATTATGACGAACGATTCCCCCAAAAAGCACCCCTGCCCGGATTGTACCTTCTGCCAGAGGTGCCCTGATGACCGCTGTCGCCTCTGCCTTAACAGCAATAACTGCCATCGCCGCAAGCTTTCTCTTTCGGAGCAGATTGCGCTGTACGACTACCTGAATTCTCTCGATTCAAGCAGTAGAAAGCAGTAAATACAGATATTTACGCTGATACAGGAGCTGCATAAATACAGTGAATATTTGAGAAATAGTGTTATATTATCTGAACATAGATTATTTCGCTTGGAATGCGTATACGTAATATGGTAGAAAGAAAGAACTCAAAAAAAATCAGGAGGTTGCAGGTGAAAAAAACAGCATTAGTTATTCTAGTTATTGCCGCTCTCGCCCTTGCCGGGTGCAAAGACAAACCTAAAACTGAAGCTCCAGTGGCTGCTCCGCAGCAGGGCCAGATGCCTGGCGCAGCACCAGGTGGAGATCCCCACGCTGGCATGAAGGCTCAAGAAATTCCTGCCGGTGCCGGCAAGAAAGCCACAGTTACCCAGACCATGAATTCAGGTGGTTACACGTATGTTGAAGCAGCTGACGAAAAGGGTGCCAAGGCTTGGCTGGCCCTTCCTGAAACCAAGGTTGCCAAAGGGGACAAGATCGAGTATCCCGAGACTCCTCCGATGGTAAACTTTCACAGCAAAACTCTCAATAAAACCTTTGAAAAGATTCTGTTCATTCCTGGCATCAGGATTGTCAAGTAATCCTTCCAAATGAATTAACCTGGCGGGGCCATGCAGATGGCCCCGTTTTTTTATTTTGATACCGCGGCTCGGGATGGCCCATGCCTAGGGATTATCCCGAGTACTTTGCTATAGCATTCACCCGCTTTACTGCCATTTCTCATATCTGAATATAATTCTCCCAGAAGAAACCATCCCCATGAGTTGTCCGGCTCCCTGGCTGTTATTTCCTTGAACTCTCTTAATGCCGATTTGCTGTCTCCCGCCTGGCGGTAAAACTCACCGGCCAAGATATTGGTTGTGTAACAATAGCCAAGGAGCTCCTTTTGCCTTTTGAATCGAAATGAATCATTATCCCGGTTGTTTGAAAGTTCTTTCAGGAGCCGACCGAAGGAGTGATCTGGGGAGGTGGTCGCATAAAGTGCGTTTTGATGAGTGCCTGCAAAAACATTTCTGTCTGTAATGCCTGAAGCAACGGCGTCTGTAAAAAGTCTTGTTCCGGGATAGTAAGCAAGCGGAGATACGTAGCCGTCATCAGGATGGATACGCCGCAGCAGATCGATAGTCTGGCACAGGTCATCGGCTGTTTCATCCGGTATGCCGCTGATCAGGTAAATGGAGAGAGTGATTCCGACTTTCCTTATGATGGCGCAGGCCCGCTCGACCTGTGCGGGAAGAATATTCTTGTTTAGTTGTCGCAGTATGCGTGGTGAACCCGATTCCACACCAAGCTGAATGCATTCGCAGCCGGACCGTTTCATCATGATTAAAAGCTCTTCGTCGATGGCCGTTACCCTTGACTGGCAGTTCCAGAGGATATTTGCACGGCTCTCTATAAGGGTTGAGCAGAATTCCATGGCTCTTCTGCGATCAGCAGTAAAGGTGTCGTCACGGATCGAAAAATAGATCAGACCGAACTGATCCCGTACGAACATGATCTCGTCTACAATGGAGTGCGCTGATCTGAAACGGACCTTTTTCCCCCAAAAGGCGGGCGAACTGCAAAAATGGCAGGATGACGGACACCCCCTGGACGTGACTATGAATTCAGGCTGAAGCTCCATATCCAAACCGATGGAATGTTCCAGATAGCGTGCCGGCATGGGGAGTTGATCGAGGTCGGCCAAAGGCGCTCGTCTGGAAGTAACAAAGACTTTTCCGGCCCGGCGGAACGCCAATCCGCATATATCAAACCAGCCAGCCCGGTTGAGAACCCGTTCGGCAAGTTCCAGCAGAGTCAGATCACCTTCGCCTATTACGACACAATTCACCGGAGAACCCTCTGATAAGAGTTCATCATAACAGAAGGTGGCATGTCCGCCCCCCATGATAATAAAGCTCTCCGGAAAAAGTCGCCGGCAGCTGAAAGCCAGATCAAGCGAGGAGTGGCGATTGTGCGTCCACTGTGAGATCCCGATCATGTCAGGCTTTATGACCAGCAGTTCCCGCTCGATTTGCGATACTGGCCAGCCCGAAAAATTGACAAGAACAGAATCATACCCGGCTTCCCGAAGGGAGGCATGAAGTTGGCTCAAGCCGGTAGGTACAAGGCTGATGTAAGGTTCATCGCGGTTGGATGCTCCGGATAGATAGGCGAGGATAATCTTCATGGTGAATAAAACGGGTCAGGCGACCCGGAGGTGAGGGGGGGTATCTTTGTCGATTAGCATCAGATCAATTGTTAAGGTTTAGCGATATTCCCATGGTATCGTTAGTCAACGCATCGGAATCATTCTCTTCTTCAGCTCCAAGGAGCAGCTCTTCAAAATTGATCGAGTCCGGTGCACTGTTTGTCATACGTCGCGCCCCTAAATAGCGGGCCAGGTAGTAAGGGGTATCCATGGATGAAATTACTACTCGGTGGTCATGTGACGAGGCGTGAATCATCTTGCGGTTTCCAAGGTATATTCCCACATGAGAGGGGAAGCGGGCATATGTCTGAAAGAAAACCAGATCTCCCTTGCGAAGGTCTCCGCGCACGACTTCATCACCGACATAAAACTGTTCCCTGGCTGTGCGAGGAAGATTGATTTTCTGATCCCGGAAAACCTGCTGAGTGAAACTTGAACAGTCGAGCGCTTTACGGCTGCTGCCGCCAAAACGGTAACGAGCGCCCAAAAAGCTGTAGGCCGATTTCTTCAGGCTGCTGATTGCCTGGCTGGCTTCAAGGTTTTTGGCCAGATCAACCGGCCGGTCAGAATCTATATCCGTTAATTCGGCCAACGTGTCGGTCAGTTCCTGCTCGTTCAAAAGATCTTTGTTGACAAGCTGCAATCTGCTTGCAGTCGCCATTCGAGGGGTTAGGTCGGTTGTTGAAGCCGGGTCTATGAGTGCCAGGATTTGACCCGGTTTAACCCTGTTGCCTTTCAGGGCGTTTAGTTTCCGAAGCACTGCCACCTTGAGGCCGGTTTTTTTTGCGATCCCGGTGAGAGTATCACCCTTAGCGACAGTGTAGGATTGTTTACGAACTACATTCGTCGATTTTTTTAGTTTTGCATCGGCATGGGATGGAATTATAAGGCGTGCACCCTTTTCGACATGGGTTCCGGTCATGTTGTTAACATTTTTCAGTTCATCAACAGATACGTGATATTTGCGGGCTATCGAGTAGAGGGATTCGCTTGTCCTTACAACATGAGACTTGGATGCAAGTACCAGCTGAGGTAACGCCAGGAGTATAAGGCATATCGCAGATACGATACGGATATGTACCATGTTCCCTCCGTGCTGTATTGTTAAGTTATTCTGCTAACGCGCAATCATGTATATTAGAATCAGGGCAGAAGAAAAGCTTGGACTATATATAGCAGCTACTTTGAAAAGTCAACCTTGAATTTTAATAAATGGATCAGTGCTGTGCGGTATTTTGAGTAAATACGTGCTGTTAGCGCAGTTTTTTCGGGCCTTTAAGAAGAATGGTGACCGGCTCGTCTCTGAGCAGTGAAACCTGCTTTTGAGGCAGTTTGAGATTCTTCTGATATTTCTCGCCTGTTGCCAGTTGCCCGGCATCTACAAAGTCGGTTGCAACATGATCTATTTGCAGTACCTGGCTGGCCGGTCCTTCGATCTCCACCATGGCTGGTTCGCTGATAACCCGCCATGATGCCATACCGGGAGGGAAGGCACCTTGAAAAACCACTCTGACCGGAACTCTCTTTCTAAGTTTTCGTTCCGCTGAAATACGAATCGAAGTGGGCGAAACGGTTGTTATGGTTATTCCTGAGGGGGATTTGAAGTCGGAGGTCCTGACTCTGATGGAGGTTTGTCCCTCTTTAACCTCGGAAGCATCAATCTCTGCAGTGAGGTCCAGTTTGGAAGGTGGAGGAGTCAGACGGGACTGGGACTTTATCTGGACATTCACCTCCTCCGGGATGGTGCTGAGCAGTATCAGTCCCTCCGGCATGCCATGCAATCTTACAGGGGCTGTTACCGTAGTAACCAGGCCTTGTCGGGACGTTACCAGTAACCAAAACAGGCAAACTCCCAGGAGTAGAACAGTTTTGGGCAGCAAGTTGGCAAAAAGACTCTGCTTCACGGTTGTTTTATGGGTCTCGTTATTGGATTTCAGAAGCTCTTCCAGTGCCGCTATCAATTCGGCTGGTGAAGCCATAATTCGCAGATTTCCGGAAGAGGCAAGTGAAACCTCGCCACGCTCTTCGGATACGACTACAACTACCGCATCGCTACGCTCTGACAGCCCAAGCGCCGCACGGTGACGGGTTCCGAGATTACGTGGGACATCCGGGCTGACGGAGAGTGGAAGGTGGCAGGATGCCAGAGCGATCCTTCCGTCTCTTATGAGGACAGCTCCGTCATGAAAAGGGGCGCCGCTGTAAAATATCGATTCAAGCATCTGAGGGGATATTTCACAATCAAGACGCACTCCGTTTGACATCAGATCGTCAAGAGGTTCGTTGTGCTGAAACACCGCCAGAGCGCCGGTCCTTTCCGATGCCATCCCGAAAAGCGTCTCGGAAATATCTTGGAACTGGCTGTGTTGGGTATCCTGGCGTCTGTCCATGAAATGCCGCAGCCTGCTGAAACGGTATAGTGTCTGGCGGATTTCTGCCTGAAATACCACAATTATCAGGATAATCAGCACCGTGCCCAGTTCTTGCAGAATCCAACTGGTCATGTACAGATCGAGGAAGCGTGTGGCAAAATAGATCAGTGTCACCACACCAAGTCCAAGCAGGACCTGAAAGGCCCGTGTCCGGCTAAACCAGGAATAGAGCTGGTAGAGTAGAAAGGTCATGATCAGGATATCGGCAATATCCTGTATGCGGATGGTAGGTATCACGGGCAGGTTGTTCCTGACGGTCGGATTGTTTTTTCTGGTTAACGCCAAGCAAAATGTGGTAAAAGAAACGGCTGTTCTTATAGCACTTAAATCATTAAAAAGGTAGCAGAAACAATGTTCAGGCTTTCCGATAAGGGCGAGAAGATTCAGCGGATGTTCGGGGCCATTGCGCCGCGCTACGATTTTCTTAACCGGCTTTTGAGTTTTGGCATCGACCGGCGTTGGCGGACTAAAGCGGTGCGGCTTCTGAAATACCGCGAAGGATCGCGTATTCTTGATGTGGCAACCGGCACCGGAGACGTGGCACTGGAAATAGCTCGCTCTACTCCGGCTTCGGTCAAAATTACCGGGGCGGATTTCTGCGTGGAGATGGTGGAGTTGGGCGAGCAAAAGGTGTCGGCATCTCCTTATGCCGCCAGAATTGACTTCAAGGTCGCACCATGTGAGGATCTCCCCTTTGCCGATAATACTTTCGATTCGATTACGATAGCCTTCGGAATCAGAAACGTGGTGGACAGAAAGCTCGGTTTGGCAGAAATGTGGCGAGTACTCTGTCCCGGCGGCAGAATGATTATCCTGGAGTTTTCTACTCCGCGCTCGACGTTTTTCAGGCAGATATACTACTTTTATTTCCGCAGGCTGCTTCCGGTTGTAGGCGGGCTCTTCTCTCGCTACAACGCCTATAAATATCTGCCCGATTCTGTTCTGGAGTTTCCTTCTCACGAGGAGTTCACCAGTATGATCCACGAAGCCGGTTTCCGAAATATCCATATCAAAGAGCTTACTTTTGGGATTGCAACGATTTACATCGGAGAAAAAGAGTAGTTTTGTTACGCTTTAAACCTGCTTTCACTCCCTGCCATCAGCCTTCGGATGTTTTCATGGTGCCGTAAAATAACGATCACCGCAATAACCAGAGTCACCAGAGTCAAAGTTCTGCTCCCTCCCGTCAGTGCAACTGCAACCGGCATGACCGCTGCGGCGGCGATTGAACCCAGCGAAACGTAGCGCCAGAAAAACATCAGCGCAGCAAATATTCCCACGGCAACTGCGAGCGCCAGAGGCGCAAGCGCCAGAAACACTCCGAGCGCGGTTGCAACCCCCTTTCCCCCCTTGAATTTCAGGAATACCGAAAAAACATGGCCGCAAAAAGCGGCCAATCCTACCAATGCAGCATAGTCGGGGGGAAGGGTGCTGTAGTTGACAGCCAGCACAGGGAGAAGTCCTTTAAGGCAGTCGCCGATAAGTGTTATGACACCGATCTTGCGACCGACCGTACGATAAAGATTGGTGGCGCCGATGTTGCCGCTCCCCTCTTTGCGCACGTCAATGCCATACGCTTTTCCAAGAATAAGCCCGGTCGGAATCGATCCAATCAGGTAAGCGGCTGCAACAAGAGCCGCCGGCATAATCGCTTCATGTCCCGTCACGTACTATAACCCATCATGACTCCATTGGTATGCCTGTATGGAGGCGTCGCAGTATAAAACGAATTCATGGCCTGCCTAGTTGGCATCAGAGATAAAAGGACTTTTCGGAAATTCGCGTGAAAGTTGCCCGAAAGCCTCGCGACCTTTTGATTGTTGTCCATCCTTCAGATAGGCTTTGCCCAGATAATAAAGGACTTCGTCAAGTCTGGCCTGGTTTGGAAATGATTTGAGGGCTTCTTCGAAGCGTCCGATGGCCGCTTTATACGCGCCGGTCTTTAGATAAAACCGGCCGACATATATCTCGTACTGCAGTTGTTTGTCGCGGCAATCACGGATCTTTTCCCGAACTTCAGCGAGGTGTTCTCCGGCAGGATATAATATCGGATAAGAGTCAAAAATCGACAGCGAATTTTTCACAGGTGTCTGGTCTGTGTCGATACGATTTATCTGGTTATAATAACTCATCCCCTGACGATTGAGAGCATGATCGGCCTTCGGATGTTTGGGGTGCAGCTTGCGAAAGTCTTCGTAAGCTGCGGCGGATTCAATATAATCTTCGTTTAGAAAATAGGCGTCTGCGATGCCAAGTTCCGCCCTGGTGGTCAATTCCGGGGAGTAATAGCTCTCCTTGACCTTTTTCCATTGATCGATCGCGGCCTTATAATCGCCTTTCTGGTATAGCCTCTCCCCTTCTTTAAAGAGGTCGTCAGGCGTTTTGATTGTCTGCGTGGTTGAGCATCCCTGGAGCAGGGCTACCGTCATGATTGTTGCAGTGAAAAGCTTTGTGATTAAAGTCATATAACTCCCTCATTTAAGATAAAAATATTTAAACTATCCCTTCGCCACGAGAATCCGCAAGCAAGCGGCCAATAATGTCGTGATTGAGCCAGATCACCGGAGCGGCCGGTTTCCAGGAAGCGTGCAGCATCAGCCTGCCGGTGGAAAGAAATACTATGCGGGATAATTCCGCGCATATGAGCTGTTTCTGATCGGTGTGCATACCCATCAGTTCGGACGAACTGGCCAGCATAAGTTCCGCCTGCTCGCGGCTGTTGTGCTGCGGCCAGGTGGTAAAATCAATGATCTGCCCAAGGATTGGCGACGACAGATAGCTGTCGGCCCTTTCCAGCAGATGCGCCACGGTCTCGCCTGGCTTCAGCATGGCCTGGCAGCATGCCTCCACCTTGGTTGCGGTCTGTTCCCCTGCCTCGCGGCGGATGGCGTCCAGAAGAGGATAGAGTGATATTTCGACGCCAAGGAACAGGGCGCTTGAGTTGGTCTGGATCTCAGGGCAGTTATATACCGATGCCATGATGCCTTTATTGAAAGCCTCCTCCGCAATATCCTCAAGCCGCATCTTTGCCCATCCCGGCATGTATGGGATATAGGACTGCCAGCGATATTCACCCCCTACCAGCACACTGCTGCCATGGTAGCCATATGCAGTATATCTGACTCTCCCGCCTGAGCCGGCAATACGATCCCTGAAGGAGGAAGTCTCTTCAAGCAGATAACGGAATGTATCGGCGCTTACCTCGTTAAAACTCGCCTCGCAGAGCCGCCCGATCCCGCTCTCCCATAAGAGACGCGAGGAAAGGTACTTGTCTCCGGTCCCCTTGAAAACGCGGTTGAGCAAAAGCATGAAGATGCGAGATCTTGGGAAACCGCCCGCCATAACATATGAGAAAAGGACATTGGAACCGGCCGGAATGATTTTTTCCAGCTCACTAACCACTTGGGAGAGATTCTTGCGAAAACGTAAAGTCCCAGCTCTGCTGGCGCTCTCGATCGAAGCGTCTGAAAAGCGGATCTGATCCCACGTATCGGATCTTACACTCTTTAATTGGTCGGCGATGGATGCCTGGCCATCGATTGTTTCCATGTCAAACCCAGCTTCAAGGGGCACATTCACAATTTGTGCACCCAGCAGAGCTTCGGCCTCGGCCAGTTCGTAGGCATTAAGGGGTCGCAGCTCTCCATCGCCCCCGCGTCTTCCCATCGTGGTGCCGATTACGTTCATGCCGATACGGCGAGCCTCCTCTACCAAACCATTGGCATATCCCCGACCGAAAAGTTCACCGACCAGCACAAGGTAATCCCCCGCCTTATATCCGGAAGCTTCAGGCAGTTCTGCCATCGGCCTGTAATTTGTCATTGATGTCCCTCCAATTGGTCATTGTTTTACCATGAACCGTCCCGGTAAGGGAATAAAAAATCTGTCGCGGCATGGCCGGCCATTCGTATACATAGGTATTGTTATTGCGAATTCGCTTGCGTCCCGGAGTCGATCAGATTTATATTGCCACGCTCAAAACAATAGTTTCTTCTGCAATAAAAACAAAAATATAACTTCTATACTTATCTACTCAAGGGGGAACAGAGATGGATGAATCAAACGGCGAGAACAAAGTTGCAGAGCTGATGAGCACCCTTCCCGGGGACGATGTCCGACAGATAATGTGGCGATTTGAGGAGCGGTATGAAATTCAGATGGTCGTCCAGTCAGCCCGCTCAATTGCGCGCGGGGTGGTAGCCCGGCTTGTGGCCGAGGGGGCGCGAAATTCTCATGAATGGAATGAAAAGAAGGCACAGTTGCTGACCGGATTCGACGAGGTTGGCCTGACCACTGTATTTATGGATCCTGAAGAAGGGGGTTTCATTGCAGGGCCCAAAAATTTGGCTCTGTCACTGGTGGCCTTCGAGTTATCCTGGGTGGACGGCGGAGCGGCAACCTGCTCTCTGGCCAGCAATCTGGCTCTTTCCCCGATTCACGAAAAAGGAACCCCGGAGCAGAAGCAGACCTACATGAGCCGTTGCGTCCCCCCCCTTCCAGGTGAAGACCGGAAAGTCTGGCGGGGAGCTTTTGCACTCACCGAGCCTCTGCCGTACGTCGGGGTCGATACCGGCATCCTTTCCGGCAGGATGCGTGTGGTTGAATGGAAGGATGGGGAAGAGCCTCTCCTGCATGTTGAAAAGCGCGGACGCTTCATTACCAACATGGGGTTTGCCAACTTCGTGACCGCTGCGGTTGATTCCGACGATGATCGAATCAAGGGGAGCGCCATGATTATCCTCGAGGAGGGTGACGAGGGGTCGTTCGATCGCGGCGCCACCACTCTGAAACTCGTACATCAGCTCTCTTCGACCTCTGATCCGATCCTGAGCCTGAAGGTGCCAGCCAGCCGGATCATCGGCGGCTATACGGTGAAAGAGGGCGTCATAATTCCCAATTGCAACCATGGTGATGTAATCGAGTCGGTGTTTAGACGCACCCGTGTTCCAGTGGCTGTAATGAGCTCGGCAAAGCTCCTGTCGGCTGTGGAACCGGTGATCCGTTACCAGCGCACCCGTTTCCGTGGTGGCAGCGCCAGTTCGGCCGGTTCGCCGCGCTATGATCTTGGCCTGCAGCAGAAGGAGGATGCACTACAGCGTCTGGTCGATGTATGGGCCTGCGGCGAGGCGGGAGCATCACTCGGTTTTGCCGCTGCGCGCCTTTTTGACGAGTTTGATCCCATTGAGCGCGAAAAAGAGTCCATTCTTGCCGAACGGGGGATCAAGGGAAGAGCAGAGGTGAAGATGTTCAAGGAGTTGGAAAAGGATGCCCTTGAGTACCTTTCGCTCGATCATCTGCCCGAAGCGGAACGCGATGCGGCCCGTTTCCAGAAGCTTGCGGAAGACACCCTGGTGCAGTTCATGATAAGGGAGTCCCAGGCGAATGTGCTCTGCCCCGCCTGCAAGCTCTGGAACACCGGATATGGAGCGACCATGATGCGTGAGGCCGTGAGCCTGATGGGAGGGTACGGGATTACCGAGGACTGTCCAGGTTTTCTCGGGCAGAAATGGATGGACGCCCAGCTTGAGGCTACCTACGAGGGGCCGGAAGCGGTTCAGCGCCGACAGCTCTCCATAACCATAAACAGTGAACTCTTTCTGGCTCAGTTCCGTCTCTGGATTCTCGATCTGCGAGGGATAGCCGGTCGGCGTCCGCAGACCGGGGCCACTGCTCTGGCGAACGCCATGGAGTTGTGGCTTTGGACCCTCGGCTATCTGCAGGGTACCAAAGACGCCGACGGTAAACCACTCTATCACTCGCAGCGTCATGGGGTCGTATTTCCTTTTGTTGACGCGCTTTGCTGGCTCCTGGCCTCGCGTCAGCAGATACTAGATATGCTGGTTCTGGAGGAAAAAGGGCCTCAAAACCCGGTACTCACCGAAGGTTTGACCGGTTTTGTAACCTTTTTCAGCGATCTCTGCCATGTTCAGGCTGCCCGTTCCGCCGCTGAAGTCGGCCGCATTTGTGCCGAGTTGGTGTACGGTTACCAAAGAGACTTGGCGGCAATCAAAGATGATGATGCCACTTTCGCCGTCCTGCGCCACAAAGTTGATGCTTCTCTTGCCGGTGCGCGTCTTTTCAAGGACAGGGCCGCTGCTGCAGTCAGCAAGGTTATGATCCCGGAAGCGCTTGACTATCCAATGTAGTGGGTGGTTTTTGATTTCAGGTAGTTAGCTCCCCCTCCCTTGACGGACCCGAAGGGCCTAAAGGAGGGGGTTGGGGGGTGGGTGAAGCCGCGAACATGTACGACTCCCCCTGCCAACCTCCCCCCCACCCTAACCCTCCCCCGCCAGGGGGGAGGGGATTTATTGGGATGCTGCAATTTATTTAACTGGAGATATGAACAATGACTGTAGAGAGACAAACGATGGAAGTTGATATCGCCTGTGTCGGTTTCGGACCGGCCATGGGGGGGTTTTTGACGACCCTTTCCCGTGCCATGGTCGATGAAAACGGCCTGCCGCTCCTTGAGAGCGGCGTCATGCCAGGAATGCCGCTGCAACTGCTCTGCTACGAACGGGCCGATGACATCAGCTTTGGAGTTTCCGGTGTCGTTACGCGCGCCAGAAGTATCCGCACTTCGTTTCCCGATCTGAACCTGGAGGAGATACCACTGGTATGCCCGGTATGCGACGAAAAGGTCCTGTACCTGCTAGATCCCTTGGGGGCGAGCCGCAGATCCTCCGGGATACGTATGATGGATACGTTCGCCGGTATGCTGTCCGACAAGAAAACCTGTTCTTACGAACTCCCATATATCCCCCCGTTTCTATCGAAACATGAAGGCCTTGTCCTCTCCGTCGGTCAGTTCACCCAATGGGCCGGTTCCCGGCTAATGGCGTCGGGCCTGGTTCAGATCTGGCCTGGAATGCCGGTCAGCGAGCCGCTTATCGAACAGAACCGTGTAGTCGGGATCAGGCTTGCGGATCAGGGTGCAAACAAGGACGGTACACCGGCCTCAGGTTTTATGCCCGGCATGGATATCCGGGCCGCTTTGACCGTGGTCGGTGACGGCCCGATCGGTCCGGTCGGGCAGGCTCTGGATCGGCATTTCGGTTTTCCGGAGGGGAATCACCAGCGGGAGTGGGCGGTAGGTATGAAAGCGGTGGTGGAACTTCCTGAAAACTGTCAGCTAAAGCCGGGCACAGTTCTCCATACGATCGGCTATCCGGAACCGGAGATCTTCGGGTTCCTGTATGTCTATCCCGACCGGGTCGCATCACTTGGAATTTTCGTCCCCTCATGGTTCGACAGCCCGGTAAGAGCCAGCTATCGCTACCTGCAACACTGGATGATGCACCCTGCTATCTGGCCCAATCTTGAAGGGGGAACTCTCCGCTCCTGGGGGGCCAAGAGCCTGCAGGAGTCGGGAAAACGGGGCGAGCCCTTCCTTGTGGGGGACGGCTATGCGCGGATCGGAGAAGGTTCGGGCAGCACCAACGTGCTTACCGGTTCCGGTCTGGACGAGGCGTGGGCTACCGGTGTGCAACTGGCCGAAGGGGTGGCGGAACTGCTCAGATCCGGTAAGCCGTTCAGCAGGAAGAATCTGGAGGAGTCGTACCTTGTCCGCCGACGCGACAGTTGGGTGGAACGGGAAGGAAAAGAGGCCGAAAAGGCCCGCGACGGTTTTCAAAAGGGTGTCTTGACCGGCCTGATCGGGATGGGGCTGACCGGTATGACCGGGGGGCTCCTGAATCTCGGAGGTCATATCAGCCGACCCTACGAACGGATACCAAACCTGGAAGATTTCTGCCGGGAAAAGATCGCACCGGCAAAAGTCCGGGAGCTTCTCAAGGAGGCCGTTACCAAGGGGACTTCCCTCTCTGACACCGTAATGGACCAGCTCGGCTGGCCTCAAATCCCTCTTGACGGCAAACTCCTCATCTCCCAGCAGGATGCCCTGCTGATGGGGGGAAAGGTTCAGGCTGCTCCCGGCTATGCCGATCACGTAGTGGTTATTGACCCGAAACTGTGTGATAGCTGTTGCCCGCAACTATGCGTGGAGATCTGTTCCGGCCAAGCCCTTACGTACAGAGAGGGAGGGGGAGCGCCGCAGTTCGACCGGGAAAAGTGCGTGCATTGCGGCGCCTGCATCTGGAACTGCACCAAACCGCTCGAAGCGGACGGTGAACGCTGCAATATCGATTTTCGGGCGGGTGCGGGAGGACTGCACTCCGCCGAAAACTGACGAATTATGAAAATACAAATGAACAGGCTGAAGAGTGAAGGCTGAAGGTAAAAACCTGTATAATATTTACATATTTTTGTTTTTCCTAACAACCTTCAGCCTTCAGCCTCAATACCTGATTTACATTACAAGGAGATAACGGAATGGACGGAGGATATCACATTGTTGTCTGCGGGAGCATCGTCCCCGACCCGCTGCAAACCCTGGCCCCGGTTGAGGGGCCGACAGGTCCGTCACTGAAAAACGAAATGATGCTGCCGGCGGTTCTCGATCCCTGGGCCGGCCATGCGCTGTACGAGGCGGCACACCTGGCTAAAAACATGCCGGGCAGCAAGGTTTGGCTGGTCAGTCTCGGCCCTAAACAGAAACTGCAGCAATTGATGATGTCGATCGCCCAGAAGGTCTCTTTCGAACTGGTGGTGCTTGACGGGCCGGCAGGGGGATTCACCGATCCCTGTGAAGTTGCTTCCGTTCTGGCAGGAGGGATTGAAACCATTCAAGGTCTTGACCGTTCACGTCTATTGCTATTCGGCGGCTGCGCCTCTGCTTCGAGGGATGCCGGCGTAACAATGCAGATGGTCGGAGAGCAGCTCGGAATAACGGATCAGTTCCTCGGTGTTGACGAACTCGTGGTTCAGCCGGACGGAACTCTGAAGATCCTCGAACGGAGCGAAGGGGGACAGTATCAGGTGTCGGTCTGCGCCGCCGCTCCGGCTCTGCTCGCCTGGGCAACCGGAAACCTTCCGGAGCCCCCCAATAATCCGCAAATCGGGATGGCGAACATGCGCACTGTCATGCCGGCCCTGCAGAAAGCCTTGCCGGCAAAGGTAGGGGCGGAGGGAGTATCCTTCCTCTCCGTAGAACTTCCGAAGCAACGGCGGGAAACCAGGATAGTAAGGGATATGCCTCCCGACGAAATAGCCCGTGAAATTGTAGATTGGATCAAGGGATAGTATTAATATTTTGATGGAGGAATCTGATGGAAAAGATACTGTGCATCGCCCATACGCAACCTGACGGTAATCTGCCTAGCGTGGCTCTCGAGGCCCTGGGCGCAGCCGTCCGCCTTGTTCAGCAACTTGATGGTGCGACCCTCTCGGTCGGTCTCATCGGCCAGAATGTCAAACCCGCGGCAGAGAGTGTCGCGACGTGCGGGGCAACCCGCTTTCTCTCCGTTGCAGGGGCGGAATTTGAGGTTTCCCGCTACGCATCCGACGCTGCGGCGGTCGAGGCCATTGCGAGGAGCGCCGAGGCCACTATTGTCATTGCGCCTGCTACATTACGGTTTTCCCGCTCGCTTCCGGGCGTTGTCCAGCGACTGAAGGGACGCATAGAAACCCATGTCACCGGTATGGACGCTGCCGACGGGAAGCTTTCCATCCAGCGCTGGTACTACCGGCAGCGAATGATGGCAACCCTCACCCGTATGCAGCGCCCCTGGTTTTTACTGTTAGATGGCGGGGTCTTCCCAGCCTGGCAGGGAGAACCTGGCACAACCACTCTGGAAAACCTGGCGGTTGAGCTCGGTGAGAACCTTCTTCGCACAAAGGTCATTGGTATTCAGGCGCCTTCAACCAATGCCCGGACTATTCGTCCAAATGCCGATGTACTTTTTGTCGCGGGTGCAGGCTGGACAAAAAAACAGGCCGACGGAGAGCTGCATCTAAATGAAGCCGGAGAGCGGATACTTGGTTTTCTGGCAAACTGCAATTCATCACTCGGCAGTAGTAAATCACTGGTTGACCAGTCGGTGGAAGGGGTGCCGGTCCTCCCCTTCATGAGTCACCTGAACCAGGTCGGCCAGACCGGTTCCACGCCGCGTCACCCCAAGGGTCTGGCTACCTGCTGCCACGGCGAAGAGCCGCATGCTGTCGGATGGCGTTTCATCAACGAACGCCGGGCGATCAATACCGATGCGAGCTGCGGATGGGCTCAAGGTAAGGCTGATGTGCTGTATGTAGCGGATGCGTTTCAGGTAATGGCTAAAGTCAACGAACTCCTGGCCGGTTGACAGTAATATCGGAGACAAAAATGAGCGTGAATAAAGACCTGATTCTCCTTGGTCACGGTAGTGGAGGCAGGCTTTCACACCAACTCCTGAATGAACTGATAATCCCGATTGTCAGTGGAGCGGTACAATCCGCACAGAACGACGCGGCAATTTTGGAGCCTGTTGCCGGACGACTGACATTTACCACCGATTCTTTTGTAGTCGACCCGATCTTTTTTCCGGGGGGCACCATCGGAAGTCTGGCGGTACACGGTACGGTGAACGACCTTGCAATGATGGGAGCCAGACCGCTTTGGCTCAGTGTAGGTCTCATAATAGAGGAAGGCTTCGGCAAAACGGATCTGAAGAGAATTCTCGAGGATATGAGAGGGGCCGCAGACGCGGCCGGTCTGAAAATAGTCACCGGCGATACGAAGGTCGTTCCGCGCGGCAAGGCCGACAAGATATTCATAACCACTTCCGGTATCGGTGTTATAGAGCATGACTTTACGATCCACGGCGCCAATGCCCGCCCGGGAGATGCCGTAATCATCAACGGGACTGTTGGCGACCACGGTATAGCCGTCATGGCCGCTCGCGAAGGTCTTGATGTCGGCACGGATGTTATCAGTGATTCTGCCGCGTTGAACGGCCTGGTGTCGCAAATAATCGGCGCTTGCGGCAATGCTCTGCATGTCCTGCGCGATCCGACCAGGGGGGGCGTGGCTACTACAATAAAAGAGATAGCTCAACAGTCGGAGGTTTCGATTACCCTGCGCGAGGAGGCGTTGCCGATCAAAACGGCTGTGCGCGGTGTCTGTTCGATCCTCGGGCTCGACCCTCTTTTTGTAGCAAACGAGGGGAAGCTGCTGGCCTTTGTGGCCGCAGACGCTGCCGAAGCAGCTTTGGCGACAATCAGAAGTCACCCGCTAGGCGCCAATGCCGCCATTATAGGTTCAGTTGAGGCCGCTCCGGCAGGAAGGGTAAGAATGGAAACCAGCATTGGCGGGATGCGGTCGGTCGAGATGCTGACGGGAGAACAACTCCCCAGAATTTGTTGATATGGCAAAAGAAAAACCACCAATCACCGCTGCTGTGCGACAGTTACGGTCCGAAAAAGTTGATTTCACGGATCATCTCTACGCCTACGAAGAAAAAGGGGGAACGTCGGTTTCCTCCCGTGAGCTGGGGCTCGACGAACATTCCGTTATCAAGACCCTCGTGATGGAGGATGATGCCAGGCAGCCGCTGATCATTCTGATGCATGGCGACAGGCAGGTATCGACGAAGGAGCTTGCCCGCATCATTTGTGTAAAGCAGGTTTCACCCTGCTCGCCTGATACTGCACAAAAGCATACCGGTTATCTGGTCGGGGGAACCTCTCCCTTCGGTACGCGTCGCCGGATGCCGGTCTATATTGAAGAAAGCATCGCCAGCCTGGAATATATCTACATCAACGGCGGCAAGCGGGGTTATCTGGTCGGCATGAAACCGTCAGAACTGATCAGGGTGCTGAAGCCCTTGATGGTAACGGTCGGCATACCTTAGACAGGGAGATTATCATGATCCGAAAAGCAGAGATGGGAGATGTGAAAGATATCCAAAAACTGCTGACTAACTATGCAAACAGGGGGGATATGCTCTCCCGTTCATTGTCGGAGTTGTATGAATCTCTTCGCGATTTCTACGTTGCCGTGGAAGGTGACAGGCTGCTCGGAACGGCCGCTCTGCATATCGTCTGGGATGACCTGGCGGAAGTTCGTTCGGTGGCTGTATCCGAAGATGCCGGCCGAAAGGGAATCGGTAGCCGGCTGGTGCAGGCCTGCATAGCCGAGGCTCGCGAAATAGGACTCGGGCGGTTATTCTGCCTGACCTATAAACCTGATTTCTTTGCTAAATTCGGTTTCCAGCTGGTGGACAAATCTGAACTGCCCCACAAGGTCTGGGGGGATTGCATCAAATGTGTCAAGTTTCCCGATTGTGACGAGAACGCGATGATTCTGGACCTGTAATTCCGCAATTTGAAATTGGAATTAAGTGTCTATTTTATCAGATTCAGGGTTCATCGAGCCGCATCGGTAACCTTCAAGGTCAAGCGCTATACGTTTAAAACCGAATGAATGAAAATTTGCCGCCACTTTTAGTCTGATTTCTTCCGCCATAAATCTCGGCATCTCGTTTTGCTCAAGTTCGATCAGCGCACTCTCTCCATGAAATCTTACCCGGAGTTGCCCGAAACCAATCTCTCTCAGAAAATCCTCTCCCTTTTCAACCATCGCCAACTTTGCGGTATTGATTTGAACGCCGTGAGGAAAGCGGGTCAGCAGACAGGCCAGGGCAGGTTTGTCCCATGTATTCAATCCAAGGGTTCGGCTCAAATCCCTTATCTCTGCTTTTGACAACCCCGCCTCCTGCAATGGGCTTCTTACTCCGAGTTCAATCAGGGCGCGCCGGCCTGGACGGTAGTCGAGAAGGTCGTCGGCATTGCTGCCGTCAACCAGGAAGGAGAAGCCATTTTGTTCTGCGAGTTCCCGGCAGATTTTAAATACGATCTTCTTGCAGATATAGCAGCGATCCGTGGGATTATGCTCCAGCGGGGTCATATCGATAAGGCGGGCGTCATGTACAATGTGCCCTACGCCAATCAAAGTTGCTATCTTGCGCGCCTCGGATATCTCCCGGCGGCTGTGAAACGGAGCATCGATAGTTATTGCAGCGGCATCTCCTGCAAGTTCATCAAATGCCGCTTTTAAAAGCAGAGTCGAATCCACTCCACCGGAATAGGCCACCAGTACGGATCCCATCTCATTCAGGATTTGTTTAAGTTTTTCATATTTTCGTTCTTGTGAGTTCATTTATATTATTTCCTCGTGTTCCCGCCAAACGACAAAACGCCCCGAAAGGGGCGTAATCCGAACAGATGAAAAGTTATCATCTCTATTATATGTAGTACATTACGCGTGGGTCCTGCTCTTTTTTCATTCCCATATCGTGTCCTCTCTGGCAGAGGGTCTGCAGAGTTATTCCTTTAAAGAGAGTGTTAAGAAGAGTGCTGGCCTCTTCCCAAACGCTCTGGGTGACGCATTGACCCTCAAAAGGGCATTCCGTCTTCCGTTTTCGTTTCTTTGGGGTAGTGCCGGCGCACTCTACCAGCAGTACATCCTGTTCTGTAGCGTTCAATATTTCAAGAACGGTAATCTCACCCGGATCTCTGGCGAGGGCATAACCACCTTGAGGTCCGCGCTTGCTCTTTAATATCCCGGCGCGTTTCAGGTTTTGGAAAATCTGTTCCAGATAGCGGGGTGAAATCTGCTGGCGACGTGAAATGTCCTGTATTTGGGTCGGGGTGCTGCCGCAGTTGTAGGCGATGTCAAACAGAGCCCGCAGACCATATCTGCTTTTTGTTGAAAGGCGCATAACGTTCCTCCAGTGCGGAATATATACTTGACGACGTTTACTTAATCATACTTAAACTGTCAAGAAGATAAACCATGTTATGGATCATTAAACAATGAATCTGTTGTGAGAAAGCGGTCTATTTTGCAGTGCGGGCCAGAGTAACGACAATTACTGAATCGGCGCCGGCTTTTTTTAGAACCTTGGCGCATTCATTGACGGTGCTGCCGGTGGTCATTACATCATCCAGTAACAGAATCCGTTTCTCCAATATACCGCCAAGCCTGTTAATTGCGAATGCACCCTTTACATTGATCCTGCGATCATCCGCCGAAAGTTCTATCTGCGGTTCAGTCTGTCTGGTCCTTCTGAGTCCGTCAATCAACATCGGTACCGATAGTCGCGATGAGAAGAGTTCCCCCAGCAGAACCGCCTGGTTGAAGCCCCTGCTCCTCAGACGGGATCGGTGCAAAGGAACCGGAATTATTACATCCGGCGTACGGTCGGATATGAATTCAGTCAAACCTTCCAGAGCCAGCAGGGCCAGTGGTCGCCGCAGGTGTGTTTTGTGACTGTACTTGAAACTGTGTATCAGGTCACGGGCCGACTCTTCATAGAGGAGGTGCGCCAGCGCAGAGTCAAAGTGCGGTGGCTCGGTTTGACATTGTCCACAGATATGGTTCCCCCCCGCACCAATAAACGGGATTCCACAGATCTTACAGAGCGGAGGTTTGACCAGCGGCAAGCGGTCACGGCACTCCGTACAGATATGTAGTTCACCGGCACCCTGAATAAACGAGCGGCAGATGTGACAGAGCGGAGGGGATAGAAAATCGAGAACGGCTTGAATAAACGGCTTCACGTTTATCTCTTTCAGAGTCGAAAAAGCTGCCTGATTTAAGGGCAAAAACTGGGTTAAATGTCAGGGAGCAGGCTCATAATACTAAAAACCCATATCGGCATTGACCACCAGCACTCTAACATCAGTAAAACGGGGCTTGCGATCGATTATGGTAGTTACCCGGCAGAGCCTTTCGGGTGAGTTGCAATCGTTGCAAAAGCCGGTGCTGGCACAGGGGGTTTTGAAACCGAGTCTCTTGGAGTTGGGAGGGGTGGCCCAACTCTTGACACGGACGATGGCATCCTGGACAGTGCCATCCACAAGTTTATTCCGCCCGGCGACAACTATCACCCTGCGCGGACCGAAGAACATTGATGCCACCCGGTTGCCGGTTGCATCGATATTGATCAACTCCCCATTCAAAGTCACTGCATTACAGCCGGACAGGAAGAGGTCGCAGGTCAGTTGGCGGCGCATGATCTCAAGTCGCTGCTCGATGGTCAGGCCAGGGTTGCCGTGGTTCAGTATCTCCTTGCCAAGTTCCTTCAGGCGCGCCTCAACTCCCAGACCGGCTACGGACATTGAACCGCCAAAGCCGACAGTCCCGGAATCCGCCGCCGTGGCGATGATATAATCGGCGGCATCCTGGGGAGTTGGACAGAACAGAGCGGTAAAACCGTGATTGCACAACGATTCAACCGCTTTCCTGCATTTCTGCTCGTGAGACCAGCAGACGAGTTCTTCAGTCAAGCTCATAAAACCTCCGGTACGCCTCTATTTTAAAACCTTGACCAACCTGATGAAGACCGGAGTTTCCGGCCAGTTCTGGAAACCCGCGCCCATATTCCGTGTCTTGAGATTGACGATTTTGTCGACCACGTCCATTCCTTCGACAACTTTTCCAAAAACGGCATATCCGGCGCCGTCAGGATTAGGGCGATTAAGCATTTTATTATTCACAACATTGATAAAAAACTGGGATGTGGCGCTGTCAGGGAAAGGAGTTCTGGCCATTGCAACTGTGCCGCGGTCGTTCTTGAGACCGTTGGCAGCCTCGTTCTTGATGGGGCCCCTGGTCGGCTTCTGTTTGCGATCCGAAGTAAATCCACCACCCTGAACCATGAAACCGGGGATGACACGGTGGAATATAGTGTCGTTGTAAAAACCGTTTTTGGAGTACTCCAGAAAGTTTCTGACGCTTATCGGGGCTTCCTTATCGAAGAGTTCAATTTTGATATTACCCAGAGTAGTCTCCATAATGACTAAAGTATCCATATTTACAACAGGATTAATATTCTCTTCTGCGAAGGCGATTCCGGTTGCCAGTAATAACGCCAGGACGGCAAACAACAGTTTTTTCAGCATGACATCCTCCAGATAGTGTCGGTACAAAAAGAGGGGGCGACTATACGACAAAACAGATCTGAAATCAACCGGGGTGAAAACCGGTACTAACTGCTGCCGCAGGAACCGCCATTGCACCCCTCCATTTATAATGTCCAACCGCCGAAAAATATTTTATTGCGCCGGGCGAACCAGTCCCGCCAGGCAGGAAATAAAGGCCGGTGAGCTGTTAAGAGCTTCGGTGCGCCGAAAATCGGTAACGCCGAGAGCCGCAGCCTCGTCACGGTATTGAATATCAATTTCGTAGAGCGTTTCGATATGGTCCGAGACAAAAGAGATTGGCACCATCAGTAGTTGTTTGCAGCCGGCAGCGGCCAGCTCGGCTATTTTGGCTTCGGTGGATGGCTCCAGCCACTTGACCGGACCGGCGCGGGATTGGAAGGAGATGTGGTGCGAGACACCGCCAAAGTTCTCCATGGTCAATCGCACGGTGGTCCGGATATGATCGAGGTAGGGATCGCCCGAGTCGATGAATGATTGCGGCAATCCATGGGCCGAGAAGAGAAGCGGAACTTTGCTGCGATCGGCAAAGCCGGCCAACCCCCGCTCGATTTTTTCTGACAGGGCAGCGATATAGGCGGGGTGGTCGTAATAGTGGCGTATGTAGGTCAGGTCAGTTTTAGTATTAGATCGAGCCAGAACCCGCTCCAGTTCATTTATACTGGAGCCTGTAGTCGCCCTGGAGAAATGCGGGTAAAGCGAGAGGACAATTACCTTGCTGATCCCTTCACGTCGTATGGAGGCCAAGGCTTCGCTTGTATCGGGCCTGGAATATCGCATAGCCACGAAACAACGATAGCCATCACCCAGAACTTTCTCCAACTCGGCGGCCTGTTGCTCGGTAAGCTCACGGATTGGGGATCTGCCGCCGATCTGACTGTAATATTTTTTGACTTTATCACTGCGGCGGCGGGAGATGAAACGTGCGATCAGCGGTTGCAGAAAAGCCGGTCCGATCCGGATGATATCCCGGTCGGAGAAGAGATTAAACAGAAAAGGCTCTATGGCGTCGAGCGAATCCGGCCCCCCCATCTGGAGCAGCAGCACGGCGGTTTTGTTCATGACAAACTCCATTGTAAATGTATTCAGAAGTCAGAAGTCAGAAGAAAAGATGGGGCCGCTGCTACAATTCCACTGTTTTTGTGCCATAAATATCTTAGTTGCTGCCCTGTTTATTCTGACTCCTCAAATTCCGGCTCCTGACTTCCAGGATTATATATCATGCTTGCAGAAAGATTAGTATCGCCATTATATTCTTTACGCAGCAGTAGCACCAATTTTTTGAATAATATCATATGCACTGGACAACTTGCCACCAGTTGTGTTAGGTCATATCAATCAAGTAATCAAAACTTAGAGGTTTTTCCTTGCAGATGAGATTTCCCACAAGGCTGCTGCTGTTGTTTCTGCTGCTCTGCCCGGCATTGACTGCTTTTCCGGCCCGGGGAGAAGATAATGCCGTGGAAAGCGCCCTTGGCCTTGACGGTGATGGTAAAGATACAAACATTCCTTCTTACAAAATCCCCCGCCCCGCGTCTTTAATCGCCGAAAACGTCACGGTAATCACAGCGGACGACATAGCCCGCATAAATGCCCATACCCTGGATGAGGTGCTGCAGACGGTCTCCGGTATCCAGCTTTTCCAGATGAGGACGCCGGGTAGTGCGGTAGCATTTACAATTAACGGCGCGATGAACAATCAGGTTCTGCTTCTGATCGATGGTGTTCCACAGAACCTCTTCGGGGTGGATGACAGCCCCGATCTCGGGATGATCCCGGTCCAGCGGATAGAACGGATCGAGATTGTCAAGGGTGCTGCGTCTGTCGCCTGGGGCCCGGCGCTTGGAGGTGCGGTAAATGTTATCACGCGTGATCCGGAGAACGCAAATCTGAAAGGGATCGCTTCGGCCTCTTACGGGGATCTCGGAACTTCGGATCTGCGTGGCGGAGTAAGCGGTAAAAAGGGGAGGCTGGGTTATTATATAGATGGCGGTCGTTTCAACTCCAACGGGTTGCGTCCGGGGAACATGGTTACCCTTAATCACGGCATTGGCAAGTTAACCTATGACTTGCCTAACAAGGGGAGGCTGACATTTGCCGCCGACTACCGCGACAGGGAGTTCAACTATGGTTACGATAATGCGTCTATAATGCCTGATACTCTTGTTCCGACCGGTTCACGCTATGCGTCCGCGTATCTTAGATTCGAATACCCGATAAATGACCGGCTCAACCTGGAACTCTTTTCTTCTGTAATGAGGAAAGATATCTGGCGAAAGTACATCATGTCTGAAGCCATCACGATAGTTGATGCAAAGAATCGGACCGATTCGGAACAGGTTGCCGCCAAACTCACCTGGGGAGACCGCAGAACCAATCTGGCTGCCGGGTTTGAGTATCTGCATGACAAAGTCTCCGTCAGTGAACCGCTACTCGGATTTTCCTACATGAATTTCAACCGGGACATGAATCGCTACGGGACATATGTTAATGGAAGCTATTCCATCGGCGATCTGACCTTGCTGACGGGGGTACGGTTAGACCATATCGGAGATAATGAACAAGTTGCAACCAGTTACCATCTTGGGGCAACCTGGCAGTTTACGGAGAAGACTCTGCTCCGTGCCTATGCTGCGAGGGGATACAGCCTCCCCATGACTAACTTTAAGGACAGCCTGCAGAATATCTTTACCTTGCAGTCCGGGATTGAAACCAGTGACATCCCGTTGCTCTGGCTGAAAGGGACTCTCTTTTACAGTTACACCTGGAACATTCAGAGCTTCGTTGTCCCGTCGGACTACCCTATGTCAGCGATTGGCAGCGCCGAAACCAAGGAGGTAAGACGGGGATTTGAAATCGAAGGGCGCACAGTCCCCTTTTATGACTTCTCCCTTAGAGCAGGCTACACTTACAGTGACGTTCGGGACAAAAAAACCGATCTCCGCATTCCGTATATCCCGATCAGTTCCACAAGGATTGCCCTCCACTATGACAATGTCAGGAGAGGGTTTCAGGCAAACATTACCGGTTCGCATGTCAACTGGCCGTCCGATGCCGGGAACAGCGTCCACGACAGGCAGATGGAGTGGGATCTTCACATCTCGCAAAAGCTCCCAAATTGCGCAGGCGTGGAGTCGGAACTGTTTTTCTCCGGGCGCAATCTCTTCAATAACGCTCAATACACAGATGATTACCGCGTAAATGCTCCCCGATGGTTCGAAGGCGGATTAAGGGTGAAGTTCTGATGCGAGCCCTCTTAATCTATATCATACTCGCCATGGCGACCCTGCTCCCCACCATTGCCCAGGCTTACGACGTGCTGGTGCTGCAGAGTCGGCGCGACACCGGTTACGAGGAGGCGCTGAAAGGCTTCCGTGCCGGGAACAGTGCCAGCTACCGCCTGATGGTGCTCTCCGATTACTCCTATCTGGACGTATCCAGGATTGTGCGCGAGGATCGCCCCAGGCTAATCCTGGCCTTGGGGGACGCCGCCTTGAAAGAGGCCTGCAAGGTACAGCATATCCCGGTGGTCGCTCTTATGGCGCTCGGAATTCATGACAAAAAGTCTTCACGTTCCAATCTGACCGGCATCGGTATGTTCGTTTCGCCGGAACGCTACATCAGCATTTTCAAGAGCATGAAAGCCAGGCGGGTTGGCCTTATCTACGATCCAGCCAAAAGCGGCTGGTACCTGCGGCTTGCTCAAAATGCGGCACAGGCGGCCGGAATAACACTGGTGACCCGCGAGGTCTCAAGATCATCCGAGACGCTGGCCCAAATCTCTTCCCTGGCGGACAAAGTGGATGCGCTCTGGATGATCCCTGACACTACCGCCATTACCCGGGAAACAACCGAGGCCTATTTCCGATTCGGTCAGGATCTGGGTGTGCCGGTGGTATCCTTTGCAGCAACTTATCTGGAACTTGGCGCAGCTGCCGTGCTAGAAATAGACCGAATCGGCCTGGGGCGTCAGGCCAACGCCCTGATCTCGGCAATTTTTGAGGACGATCCTATCGGCAGCAGACCGCTTGCTTTTCCAAAAAACATAATGCCCAAAGGTAATCCCGTTGTATTGAAGCGCCTCCGGCAATCAGTCGAGTAGGGTGGTTTTTAGTTGCAGCGGGCAATCAGGCCATGATACCAATTCGTTAAAGTCATACAAATGTAGAATCCCGGGAACGAGCGCTCCGGACAACCGGCCAGAGATGGAATTCTTCTATAAGGGAATCGCTGAACAAACTACTGCCGCTTCAACGACAGATCCTGCCGGACGATCCGCTCCAGCGAGGCGTCCAGCATCGTTCGGCGACAGTCAACACCATCGATCGCTCCGCTCTTCAACTTGCGAAAGAATCGGCAGCCGCCGAAGCAGAGCGGCAGATAGGCGCACTCCAGGCATTCGTCGCTCTTCCAGACGTCCATGTTGTGGGATTGGCGGTAGTCGCCTATCCCCTCGGCCAGACTCCCTACCCGCATCTCCTGGTCTCCCATGAACACCGGGCATTTATAGAACGAACCATCATATCCCACCACGATATCGTTGGCGAACTCGATCATGCAGGCGCTCGCCTGAAGCTTTGAAGTCGGGAAGCCACGCCGGATGATTTCATCCCGCAGAAACAGGTTGGCCTCAATTACCCATGCCTCTCCCGTACATGCGCAGGCGGAACCGAAATCGCCGGACACGCTGCCGTCCGCCTTCGGCATGACCGGCGAAAAATCGACCCCTTTCAGCCGTGCTGGGTCGATTCCCGCCTCCAACATGATATCCAGCAGCTCGGGGAAGCGGCGGTAATTCTCGCAGGTGTAGTTCCCCCCAAGATCCAGCGCCACTATATCATGCACCGAGACCAGGTTTTTCAGGATAACGTCAAAACTCCCCTTGCCGGAGACGAACGGACGCTGGGCGTCGTGGATGTCGGGGGGGCCGTCCAGGGTTGTCCGCACCGCCGCCAGCCCCAGCGGCAGCAGTTCCTCCACCACGTTGCGGGTCAGCAGGACACCGTTGGAGAAGAGGTTGAAGGCAAAGGTTACTCCGTGGAGGCTGGCTGCATCCTTCAAGCGCGCGGCGATCCCCCGCAGCAGATCGAGCCGCATCAAAGCCTCGCCGCCGTAGAAATCCACCAATACATCCAGACCGGCGGACATCCGCTCGCAGAGGAGCTGCACCAGAAGGCCGGCGGTCTCCGCGCTCATCACGAAACGCCCCCGGAAGGGATCTTCGAAACAGTAGGGGCAGGCCAGATTGCACTCCAGGGTCAGGGCCGCCGTCACCTCAAAGCGTCGGCTTGAGCTGTTTATGGTGTCAAAGGTGCCCCGCATCTCTTCCCGTTCGTCGGCGCGGCTTTCCACCAGCACCCCCAGGCGGATAAAAGTCTCCAGTTCCTTTTGGGTCAGCTCGCCGCCGTTGCAGAGCTTGTCCCACAGCGCCTCGGAAAGCTCAAGAAGAGAGCAGCGACGGGTGGCGACCAGCAGCAGCCGCCCCGGTTTGTCAGGTATGGGGTAGATTTTGTGGTAGTGGGTAAGTTCCATGGACGATGCCCTTTCGATCGGTGGTAATGATGGGTTGCAACGGGTTGCAGCCCGGGTTTTCTCCATTGACATGAGTTGAATATGTTGTTACAAATATTGTTGTGAAGATTACTTATAATGAAGTCAAAAACAGCAGAAACATTGAAGAGCGCGGCCTTTCTTTCGAGCTGTTTGCAAGTATCGACTGGGATAATTCCGTAGTCAGAGAAGACACCCGAAAGGATTATGGCGAAAGACGCTTCAGGGTTTTTGGTTATATTGGTGAGCGTCTGCATGTTGCGGTGATAACTCCCAGAAACGGCGGGATTCACGTCATAAGTCTTAGAAAAGCTAACAATAGAGAGGTAAAAGAACATGGCAACAACCAAACCGAATCCATGCTTGATTGATGACGAAAACCCGGAATGGACTGCCGAGGATTTCAAAAATGCCCGGCCTGCACGGGAAGTGCTGCATGAGATTTTAGGCAAAGAAGTTGCGGACGGGATGCTGGCGCCCAAATCAGGCCGCAAGCTGGGCAGCGGCGTTAAAGAGCTGCAGACAGTTCGGCTTGACCGGGATATTCTCACGACTTTCAAGTCTACCGGCAAAGGCTGGCAGACTCGCATGAATGAGGCGCTGCGGACATACTTGAAGGAACACCCGATGAAAGCCGCATAAAAAACATACTCACCCCCCCCATGAAATGCTGATACCTTCTTTGTGCATTTTGTATTTTGGCACGATTATGGATGTCGCGGATAAACCGGCGGGGATATTTCGATGGGGCAGCCGGGAGGGACACGCCCTCCCGGTCGTGACGACTACTTGAGCTTTGCATTTTGCGCTGCCGAGCAGCACGAATTTACAACACCAACCTCGTGGCCCTCTTCCAGCACCAACAGTTCCTCGTGTGTTTCCTGCATCATGTTCACCCCCCTTGCGTGTGGATTTACATAACATAACCGGTGGACAACCGGACTGAAATATGTATACTACAACGCTAACGCTAACGCCATGTCAAATTTCTCACCTTTACATACCCTGCGGGGATTGTTTTCTGTCATCTGGTTGATGATCGTGCTCCTGCCCTGTACGGTTTTAGCCGCCGAGCCGGACGACGAGGATACCCTCGAACTGTTCAGCGCCTGGCAGGAGAGCGCCTCCACAGCCAGCCGCGCCCCCAAGCCGCTCTCCCAGACCGCCGAGAACGTCACCGTTATAACCTTCGCCGACATCGCGGCCATGAACGCCCATACCCTGGCCGACATTCTCGATACAATCCCCGGCATCCAGGTTTTGCACAACGGCGGTCCCGGCATCACCGCCTACACTTTTATCCAAAGTTCCAGCTTCCAACACGTCCAGGTCTTTGTGGACGGGCTCTCAATAACCAATCTTGGGGACAATTACTCCGAAACCACCCTGATTCCGGCCCGGATCATCGAGCGGGTCGAGATCGTCAAAGGAGCTGCTTCTGCGGCCTGGGGCTCGGCCCTGGCCGGGGTGATCAACGTTATCACCAAGGCTCCGGTGCAAGACCGCACCCTCTCCGGCACTGCCAGCGCCTCCATCGGCGAGCGGACCACCGCCGACAGTTCCCTGGAACTCTCCGGCAGCAGCGGAAGACTGGGGTACTACCTATCGGGCGGTTTCCTGGGGAGCAACGGCATCCTCCCCAATACCCAGAACGCCTCCACCAACGCCCATGCCCGACTGACCTGGGATCTCCCCGGCAGCGGCCGGCTCTACGCCACCTTCAACCGCAGCCAGATCAGGCAGGGGGATCTCTTCATCCCGGCCTATGATCTGAAGGAGAATCAGGACAAAAGCCTGCTCTTCGCCAACATCGGCCTGCGCCAGCCGCTCAGCGAGCGGCTGGAATTGGAATTCAGCGCTCGCCACTCATTTCTGAAAGGCGATACTTCCTGGTTCAACATCAGCGATGGCCTCACTTGGCAGCCCGATCTCCCCACCGGCAGTTTCAGCAACCAGGTCAGCGGCGCCAGTATCAAACTGGTCCGGCGCGGGGATAATGACCTGCTGGTGACGGGTGGCGACTACAGCCATCTGGAGAATAACAGCAACACCATGGACGGTTCAACCTACAGTCCTTTCAGCAGGGCTGCCGATCGTTGGGGCGCCTACCTGAACGACACCGTCACGCTGGGGAGCTTCAGCGTCACCCCCGGAGTCCGCTTCGACCACACCCAGACCGCAGGGGACCAGTACAGCTACTCTTTGGGGGGCACCTGGCAGGCCAGCGAGACTACCATGCTGCGGGCCTATGCCGCCCGTGGCTATGGCGTGCCTCAGTTTCTTGACGTGGACAAGCCATCGGAGAAGATCTGGACCACCCAGATCGGCATGGAGAGCACCTCAGTACCCTATCTCTGGCTGAAGGGAACCGTCTTCCGCAATGAGACATGGGGGAAGGATGTGGAACGGCACGAAGCCTTGGGGGCTGAGGCCGAACTCCGCACCACCCCGCTCTGGAATACCTCACTAGGGGCCGGATACACCTTCGTAGACACCACCCGCAGCAGCGACGGCGCGCAGGTCAATTATGCCCCGCGTCACACCGTCAAACTCTCCCTGCGGTATGACGACAAAACCTATCGCGCCCTCTTGACCGGCAGCCATATCAACTGGAACTCCATGCCGGGAGACAACCCTCGTTACGGCGGTCTGCTGTGGGATCTGCACCTGGGGGCGATCCTCTTCAAGCGCGAGAACAGTTCGCTGGAACTGTTCTTCTCCGGCCGGAACCTCTTCAGCAACGGTCAGTACCAGTATGATATGGTTCCGAATCCCGGCCGCTGGTTCGAAGGCGGAATGAGGGTGAGCTTCTGATGAGATACCTTGTCTCTCTGATACTCGCCCTGGCGACCCTGCTCCCCTCTCTGGCCCAGGCCTATGACGTCCTGGTGCTCCAGAGTCGCCGCGATCAGGCCTACGATGAGGTGCTGAAGGGCTTCCGCGCCGATAGTGCCGTCTCACGTCGGGTGATCGTGCTCTCCGACTATGCCGAGGTGGATATTGTCCGGATTGTGCGCGAGGATCGTCCGACGCTGATACTCGCCGTGGGGGACGCCGCCCTGACAGTGGCCCGCAAGGTTCCGCAGACTCCGGTGGTAACCGTAATGTCGCTCGGCATCCATGGCCGGAAGGCTTTACACCCCAACCTGACCGGCATCGGTATGTTCGTTCATCCGGAACGCAGTATCAGAATGTTCCAGGCCATGAAAACCAGACGCGTAGGCGTAATCTACAATCCGGCCAGGAGCGGCTGGTACCTTCATCTGGCCCGCAAGGCCGCCGAAGCGACCGGAATCGAACTGGTGACCCGCGAAATATCCGAACCCCGTGAGACAATAGAACGGCTTTCGACGCTGGACCGCAAGGTGGATGCTCTCTGGATGCTGCCGGACAGCACAGCGGTGACCAGGGAAACAACCGAGGCATATTTCCGTTTCGGACAGGATCAGGCCATACCGGTCGTCTCTTTTGCCGGCAATTATCTGGGGCTGGGTGCGGCGGTCGTCCTTGAAATAGACCGAATCAGCCTGGGGCGTCAGGCCAGCGCCATGGTCTCGGCGATTCTGAACGGCGACCCTATTGGCAGCATACCGCTTGCTTTTCCGAAAAATATTATACCCAGGAGCAATCCCGTTGTGTTGAAGCGTCTGGGACAATCAGTCGAAGGGGATGGTTTTTAGTTGCAATAGACAATCAGGTCGTGATACCAATCGTTAGAACCATGCAATGTATAATATTTGTGCGGGCCTGATTTACAAACCATAAGCTGCCTGAGAGACTGATCATGTCACCACCAGAACGATCGTCAAGCTTTCGATCCAGTTTTCAATTCAAACTCTTCTCGATATTTTCCCTGCTGACCTTTCTGATCGCCTGCACGTTGTGCTTTCTGTACATTGTCTCTGTAATTCAAGAAAAACGACTCGCAGCTAACGAACAGCTCAAGCTGCGTACGGAGCAATTGGGCGAGTCCGCCAGGCTTCCGCTGTATGCCGGAAATCGCGATCTGCTGAGGCAGTTGGCAGAGAGGGCGGCTCAGGCTCCGGAAATCAGCGCGGTAGTAATCAACGATCCGGATGGCAAACTCCTGGCCTTCGTCGGTTCGCCGGACGATTCCAAATCAATCGGGTTGATAAGCCAAACGGTGGAAGTGTTCAGTAACCCCCTGACCTATTCGGTCGATTCATCCTTTACCGGTGGCCATGAAGCTTCCAGAACCAAGATCGGAACCGTGCGAATTGTGCGTGGAACGGCCGACCTGTCAGCTGCTGTCCGCAATGTGATTATATTCTCCGTCAGCATTTCCTTTCTCTTCTGGCTGACGGTATCCCTGTTCTGCCATATTGTATTACGTCAGGTCACCGGCTCTTTTAATGCCCTTATGAAGGGAATAGAGGCCGTGCATAACGGTGACTTTACCTCCCGGATCAACATTGTAACCAATGATGAACCGGGTCGGGCGGCTGTTGCCGTCAATAACCTGGCTACCGAATTGCAACAACGAAGCGAGGAGAATTCCCGCCTCCAGGAAGAGCGTTTGAATCTTGAACGTCAGATGTTGCAAACACAGAAACTGGAGAGTCTGGGAGTTATGGCGGGAGGTATTGCCCACGATTTCAACAACCTTTTGCAGTCTATTCTCGGCAATATTGAGCTGGCCTCGATGGGGCTTGCTCCAAGTTCGAAGTCCCAAAAGTATCTCGCAAATGCTTTGAACTCGGGCAGGCATGCAGCTCATCTTACCAGCTTGATGCTGACCTATGTGGGCGTCGGATTTATTACCAAAGAGGAAGTGAACCTGAATCATCTGGTCATGGATAATACTGAAATGCTTAATACGGTAGTCCTGGCAGGCGCTTCGATGAAACTGTCCCTCTCTCCGGAACTGCCGACCATTTTGGCATGTGAAGCCCAAATTCAGCAGGTGGTGATGAATCTGATCACCAACGCCGCCGAATCGATTGAAGAGCAGCCGGGCATTATAAAGCTCACCACCGGCATCCAGGATTGCGACCAAACTTTTCTGGCCTCCAGTCTGCTGGAGGAGAAACCGTTGCCGGGGCGCTTTGCGTACCTGGAGGTCAGCGATAACGGCTGCGGCATGAGCAAGGAAACGATAAAACTGATCTTCGACCCCTTCTTTACAACGAAGTTTACCGGACGTGGACTTGGAATGTCGGCGGTCATGGGGATAATGAGGACACACCGCGGAGCCCTGTTTGTGGAGAGCAAACCTGGCAAGGGGACAACCTTCAGGGCGCTGTTCCCGGTTTCGGAATCCTCACTCCCTGCCACGGATCAAGAACAGGTTACGTCTGCATCGGTTATAGACACCATGCCTTTGACCACGCATTCCGGTCTGGCCCTGGTGGTGGATGATGAAAAGTCCGTCCTTAAAGTCTGTACCAAGATGGTCAAGCTCTGCGGCTTCAGGGTTATTACCGCCCATGACGGCGTCGATGCGGTCGCTAAATTCCGTGAACATTCGGACGATATTGCTGTCGTTCTGATGGATCTGACCATGCCGAACATGGATGGAATAGCTGCGATGAACGAAATTTACAATATCAGGCCGGACACAAAGGTAATCCTTGCCAGCGGCTTCAATGAAGAGGAACTGGGTGGGCGCACCACCACCGGTCAAGCCCCTTCCGGATTAATCCGGAAACCGTACAGCATGAATCTGCTTGAGGCGGAATTATCGAGGGTCATGCAGCAGGCGGAGTGATGGTCTCACTCTGGAGTGAAAGAGCCGATCCGAACCCCTTCCGCTACGCCCTTATCATGACCAGCAGCATCTTGAACGGCTTAACCGCTTTCAGCTCATGGGGGATGTTGGCCGGCATGATGATCATCTGACCGGTTGAAACTGTTTGCCCTTCTCCGTTAATGATTACTTCAGCCTCCCCATCAACAATCTGAACGAATGCGTCAAATGGTGCGGTGTGCTCCGAAAGCCCTTGCCCCTCGCCGAAAGAAAACATTGTCAAGGTCCCGATTTTTTTGTCGATCAATGTCTTGCTTACCACCGAACCGTCCTGATAGGCCACCAGATCACTCATTGTCAGCGCTTTCCCTGTTAAATCCATCATCCCCTCCTTAACTCTCAAATAGTATGATCTACTGCATAATAGTGCCGCTTGGGCCCAAGTGGCAACCGTTTTGAAATATAAAGGCCGGAAGCATAACGCTCCCGGCCTTTCATGGTAAATGGTTTATGGCTGATTGGGTTAGTACATTCCGCCCATTCCGCCGCCACCCATTCCGCCCATACCGCCGCCAGGCATGCCGCCGCCCATTCCGCTATCCTCTTTCGGCTTCTCGGCGATCAGCGCTTCGGTGGTCAGCATCAGACCGGCTATGGAGGATGCGTTCTGCAGGGCATAGCGAGCGACTTTGGTCGGATCGATGATGCCGGTTTTTATCATGTCGACGTACTCGTCGGAAGCGGCGTCATAGCCGAAAGCATCCTTGCCGTTCTTGACCTTGTCAACAACGATGGAGGCGTCGATCCCGGCGTTCTCTGCGATCTGTCGGATCGGGGCTTCGAGGGATGCCCTTACCACGTTAACGCCGAACTGCTGTTCGGTGGCCAGCTTCAGACTGTCCAGGGCGCAGAGCGCGCGGATGTATGCCACTCCGCCACCGGGGACAATCCCCTCGTCAACGGCTGCACGGGTTGCATGCAGGGCGTCTTCCACGCGGGCCTTTTTCTCCTTCATCTCAACTTCCGTAGCGGCGCCGACCTTGATTACGGCTACTCCGCCAACCAGTTTGGCCAAGCGCTCCTGGAGTTTTTCCTTGTCGTAGTCGCTGGATGTCTCTTCGACCTGTGCCCGGATCATCTTGACCCGCCCCTGGATGGCTTCTTCCTTGCCACTGCCGTCGATGATGGTAGTGTTGTCCTTGTCTATTGTGATTCGCTTGGCCTGACCCAGCATTTCGATCGTGGTCTGGTCTAGTTTAAAGCCGACCTCTTCCGAGATCACCTGGCCACCGGTCAGAATTGCTATGTCTTCCAGCATCGCTTTGCGGCGGTCGCCGAAACCTGGAGCCTTTACGGCGCAGACATTCAGTACTCCGCGCAGTTTGTTGACAACCAGAGTAGCGAGTGCTTCCCCTTCGATATCTTCTGCGATGATCAAAAGAGGGCGGCCTGACTTGGCGCTCTGTTCCAGAACCGGGAGCAGATCCTTCATGTTGGAGATTTTTTTGTCGTGGATCAGAATCATCGCGTTTTCTATGGAACATTCCATCCGCTCCGGATCTGTTACGAAGTAGGGGGAGAGGTAACCGCGATCGAACTGCATACCTTCAACTGTTTCCAGGCTGGTATCCATCGACTTGGCTTCCTCAACGGTGATGACACCCTCCTTGCCGACTTTTTCCATCGCCTGGGCTATTATGTCGCCGATGGTCTTGTCGTTGTTGGCGGAGATGGTACCGACCTGGGCGATCTCTTTGTGATCCTTGATCGGTTTGGAGATTTTTTTCAGTTCGGCAACAATCGACTCGACGGCTTTATCGATGCCGCGTTTGATCTCCATCGGGTTGTGGCCGGCAGCCACCAGCTTGGAACCCTGCTTGTAAATTGCCTGGGCCAGGACCGTCGCAGTCGTTGTACCGTCACCGGCGACGTCCGAGGTTTTGCTTGCTACTTCCTTGACCAGCTGTGCTCCCATGTTCTCAAACTTGTCTTCCAGTTCGATCTCTTTGGCAACGGTCACGCCGTCCTTTGTAATCAATGGTGCGCCGTAGGATTTATCGATTACAACGTTGCGGCCTTTGGGACCGAGGGTGACTTTTACGGTATCGGCGAGGATGTTGACGCCTTTCAGGATGGCGTTGCGCCCTTCCTGGTCGAATTTGATAATTTTTGCAGCCATCGTTAATTCCTCCATTTATAGTGGTTATTTATTTTATGTTTCCCTATTCTACAACAGCCAGAAGGTCGTCTTCGCGCATCATCAAGTACTCTTCGCCATCAACTTTAACTTCTGTGCCGGCATATTTTCCAAACAAGACTACGTCGCCAACCTTAACATCGAGCGGCAACACTTTGCCCTCTTCCGTTTTTTTGCCGTTGCCGGCGGCAACAATTTTGCCGCGCTGCGGCTTCTCTTTAGCGGTCTCAGGAATGAAAAGACCTCCTGCCGTTTTGGTCTCTTCTTCTACTCTCTTTACAATGATGCGGTCTTGGAGCGGTCTTAAATTCATCGTTACTTCTCCTTTCTATCTTTTGGTGGTGTGTTGGTAGAGACAATGTTAGCACTCAAGTCGGCTGAGTGCTAACATCGGGAATATAAACAGCCGACTTTAAAAAATCAAGGGGTAAAAGCAAAAAAATATCGGATATTCTTTTTGGTTTTGACTTTATGCCTCCTGCCTGTTACATACCTCCTTACAATTGTTACATCACACACGGTTTTGGTGCCGTGCCGCTCAAGGCACGGATAATAGGGAAGAGGGTGCGACCCCCTCGCTGTCCCGCAACTGTAACAGGCGATGAAAACCGCAGCGGCCACTGAAAGTAATTTTGGGAAGGCGCGGCTAGTAAGATGACCCTGAAGCCAGGAAACCTGCCATTCCGACGCTTTCTGGAACCTCCGTGGAAAGAGGGGCCGAGGTCGGGTTGTATATTCCCCGTTGCTTCGAGCCCTTGTCCACCACGGACAGGGGTTTTTTAGTTTTACTCTGCAGTGTCCGGTTTGCTCTTTGCATTAAGCCTCCCCTCCCGCAAGGGGAGGTGGGACTTTTAGGCAACTGCAAATACCAAACCGGACAACGCTGAGTTTCACTCTGCAATTTCATGATGGAGATAATTTCAGTTTATCAAAGTTCAGGAGGGTTACTATGTCACACACTATCTTCATAACCGGTGGAGCACGCAGCGGCAAGAGCGCCTTTGCCGAAAAAGTGACGCGTAATTTCGGCGCGCAGCTCGCTTATCTGGCAACGGCGCAGGCTCTGGATATAGAGATGGATGAGCGCGTAAGCAGACATATAGAACGGCGCGGAGCGGAGTGGAGGACGATCGAGGAGCCGATTCACCTCGCTCAGGCCCTGGCACGCTGTGATGGTCAGTATCGGGCTGTACTGGTGGACTGCATCACACTCTGGCTTTCCAATCTGCTGCTCAAGTATGAACAATCCGGCGAAGATATCGAGGCCAGCATTTTCGAAGATGTGCAGCGTCTGAAAACGACTCTGCACGGGATGGTTACGCCGGTAATAATGGTGTCAAACGAGTTGGGAATGGGTATCGTGCCGGAAAATAACCTTGCGCGACTGTTCCGGGATATTGCCGGCAAGACCAATCAAATACTGGCAGCGTCGGCGACGGAGGTCCATGTCGTTATCAGCGGGATTCCGTTAAAACTGAAATGAAAGGGAATTATATGGATAAAATAAAAAACACGCTCGAACGCATTAAACCGGTCAGCCCCGATCTTCTACAGCAGGCCCAGCTTCTTCTGGACAACAAGACCAAGCCGCTTGGCTCGCTTGGGAGGCTGGAAGAGTTTGCCTGCCGTATTGTCGGTATCAGAGGCAGCCGGCAGCCGGATATCTCGAAGAGAGTTATTTTTACCTTTGCCGCTGACCATGGGGTCGTAGAAGAGGGGGTCTCGCTATTTCCCAAGGAAGTAACAGCGCAGATGGTTTTTAATTTCCTGGCGGGAGGCGCGGGGATCAACGTCCTCGCGCGTCATGCAGGGGCCGAGGTGCGGGTGGTTGATGTCGGGGTCGATTATGACTTTGCCGATACAGCCGGACTGATACGCAAAAAAGTTGCACGAGGTACCCGAAATTTTGCAAAGGGGCCGGCCATGACCCGCGAAGAGATGCAGGCCGCACTCTTTGTCGGAATCGAGCTGGCTGACAAGTGCCATGCTGAAGGGGTGGGGCTGGTCGGCACCGGCGAGATGGGGATCGGCAACACCACGCCGTCATCTGCCATTATAGCGGCCATATCCGGCAAAAAAGTGTCGGAGGTCACACACCGCGGCACCGGTATAGGCGATGCAGCCCTGCTCAATAAGGTACGGGTAATCGAACTTGGACTTGCCGTCAATAACCCGGACCCTAAAGATCCTCTTGACGTTCTTTCCAAGGTTGGCGGGTTCGAAATAGCCGCTATTGCAGGATTGGTGCTTGGTTGTGCCGCCAACTCGATTCCGGTGGTGATCGATGGCTTCATCTCCACGGCCGGAGCCCTGATCGCTTCGGAGCTGCATCCCAATGTGCGTGATTACATATTCGCCGCCCACCAGTCGGTAGAAATCGGCCATAGCTTCATGCTGGAGCGGATCGGTGTTGAACCGATCCTTGATCTCAAACTCCGCCTTGGCGAAGGAACAGGCGCCGCTTTGGCCATGACCCTGATCGATGCCGGAGTGAAGCTGTTGAAAGAGATGGCGACCTTCGAGCAGGCCGGGGTATCGCAGGGGTGAAAAGGCGATGATGAGAGATGAGAGATGAGAGGAATGAACCGATGTTGACGCAGATCGAATCCGCCCGGCAGGGCTTCATCACCGCTCAGATGCAGACAGTAGCCGTTAACGAAGAGCTCGATGTTGAATACATCCGTAAAATGGTGGCTGAAGGTAAGATAGTCATCCCCTGGAACCAGAACCGCAAGCCGGGCCGCATCGCCGGGATCGGCAAGGGACTTTCCACCAAGGTCAACGCCTCCATCGGCACCTCCTCGGATATCATCGACTATGGGGCTGAGATCAGGAAGGCTCTCGCAGCAGAGGAATCCGGGGCCGACACCCTTATGGAACTCTCCGTCGGCGGCGACCTCGATCGGGTCAGGCGGGAGGTAGTCGCCGCTGTCGATCTTCCGGTCGGCAACGTGCCGCTCTATCAGGCTTTCTGCGAGGCGGCCCGTAAATACGGAGACCCGAACAAGCTGGACGAGGAGATGCTGTTCGACATCATCGAGAGGCAGTGCGCAGACGGCATGGCCTTCATGGCTGTGCACTGCGGTATCAACCTCTGCACCATCGAGCGGCTGCGCAAGCAGGGGTACCGTTACGGCGGACTGGTTTCCAAAGGGGGAGTTTCCATGGTGGCCTGGATGATCGCCAACAACCGTGAAAACCCGCTCTACGAGAAATTTGACAGGGTGGTCTCAATCCTGAAAAAGTACGACACCGTGCTCTCTCTCGGTAACGGCCTCAGGGCCGGAGCGATTCACGACTCATCGGACCGGGTCCAGACCCAGGAGTTGATCTTCAATTGCGAACTTGCAGAGATCGGCCGCGAGATGGGGTGCCAGATGCTGGTGGAAGGGCCGGGACATCTGCCTCTGGACGAGATCGAGGGGAACATCCAGCTGCAAAAAAGGATGAGCGGCGGCGCGCCGTACTATATGCTCGGCCCGATCGCAACCGACGTGGCCCCCGGTTTCGACCATATCACCGCCGCTATTGGCGCTGCCCAATCGAGTCGTTTCGGGGCCGATCTGATCTGCTACATAACCCCGTCCGAGCACCTGGCTCTCCCGAACGAGGAGGACGTGCGGATGGGGGTCAAGGCGGCCAAAATTGCGGCCTACATCGGCGATATGAACAAATATCCGGAGAAGGGGCGCCAGCGTGATAAAGAGATGTCCAAGGCGCGCCGCGACCTGAACTGGGAGAAGCAGTTCGAGCTGGCGCTCTATCCGGAGGATGCCCTCGCCATCAGGGAGAGTCGCAGACCGGAGGACGAGGCCACCTGCACCATGTGCGGCGATTTCTGCGCCTCTCGCGGTGCGGGAAAGTTGTTTGCCGCAGATTTGAAGGGGGACAAGATTTAATCTTGATTAACGGAAGTCTGCCGCAGAGACACGGAGGCACAGAGAAAGACCATGAAGACAAAACAAAAGTCTTTTGGGGGTAAGCCAAAAAAGCATTATAGACTTTCTGCCATCGATTCACTCCGTGACTCTGTGCCTCTGTGGCAAAATCTGTTTTCAGGATAATGCAATGATCATGAAGATCCTCCCCACCGGCAACAGGCCGATGCTCCAGGTTTCTTGCCGCTATCTGACGGTTATTCGCCACTTTTTACTGTTCCGGTTCACTCCCCTGTGGTAATTGATATGCCATGCGCCATTTTTTGATCGCCTTTCAATTTTTGACCATCATCCCGCTCCCCTTCGACACCCGGTGCGAAAAGGAGGATCTGGGACGTTCGACCGCACTCTTTCCTTTGGCCGGATTGACGATTGGCGCCCTGCTGGCCGGGTTGAACTGGCTGATCTCTCCCTTGCTGACCCGCCCGCTATGCGATGCACTGCTGGTCGCCGCTCTGGCGGCTCTGACCGGTGGGTTGCATCTGGACGGCCTGGCAGATGTCTGCGACGGACTGGCGGCTCGTGGCGGGAGGGAGCGCTTCCTGGCGGTAATGAAGGATTCACAGGTGGGCGCGGTCGGAGCGGTCGGACTGGTGCTGGTTCTGCTCTTGAAGTGGCAGGCGCTGCTGGCGGTGCCGAACGAACTCAAATGGCAGGCGCTGCTACTCTTCCCGGCCCTGGCCCGTTTTGGACAGGTGCTTGTACTGACCGGAGCCCGCCATGCCCGGCAGGATGGCCTGGGCGCAACTTTTGCCCGGGGAACGGGGACTGTAACACTTATTCTTGCAGCGCTAACAACAGCAGTTGCCAGCGCCTGTCTGCTCGGTTTCAAAGGGATGCTCGCCATGGCCGCACTCTGCCTTTTCACCGGCGCCGGCCGACTCTTTTTTCAGCGCAAGCTGGGAGGATTAACCGGCGATACGGTCGGCTGCATAAGTGAGCTCAACGAAGCTATTGTTCTGATAGTTATTTCGGCAACGCTGTAGTACCAAGATGTGTCGCTTTGCATTGGAGTAAACAATGACGCCTCATACCCGTATTTACCTCATTCGCCATGGCCAGGTCGCCGGATACGATCAGCCCCGCTACAACGGCCAGGCTGACGTGGCGCTCACCGATGTCGGCGTCGAACAGTACCATATGCTGAAGGAGCGCCTCCTGGACGCCGGAATTTCGGCTTGCTACAGTAGCGACCTGTCGCGTTGTACAACCGGTGCAGAGATCATCTGCCGGAAGTTCGGCATAGAGCCGGTTGCCAGGCGTGAACTGCGCGAGCTGAATATCGGCGTCTGGGAGGGTTTGACCTGGCTGGAAATCAAGGCGAAGTGGCCTGAGGAGTGGCGGGCTCGACTTGCTGACCTGGTCAACTATCGGGTGCCGGAAGGTGAACGTATGCTTGACGTAGAAGCGCGGGTAATACCGGTCATTAAAGAGATTGTAGATCGCCACAAGGGGCAGGAAGTTCTGGTTGTCGGGCATGGCGGGGTCAACCGCATTGTGCTGCTGAATGCGATAGGAGCGCCTCTGACCGCGATGTTCAACATCGAGCAGAACTATGGTTGCCTGAATATCATCGACTATTATGCCGATGGACGGGCGACGGTTAAATTGTTGAACGGGTAGCAAAAAAGAGGTATTTATGTTCTCTTGATTCTTTTCAGGTTGTACTGTACGGTATACAACTGCGGTTAGAAAATTTTGGGGACCGGATATGAGTCTTAAGACCAAAATTGCGCTTGCGGTTTCCCTTCTGTTCGTCCTGTTTGTTACTACAGCTTCCTATTTTACCCTCTCCTCCTTTGAACGCTCTTTTAAGGAATCGATTGCGACACAGCAACGTTCCCTCGTCTTGAGCCAGGCACACAATATCGACGATAAACTCAAGATCGCTCAGAACGCCCTGATCGCGGTCGCCGCTGTTGCTCCCGGCGATGTATTCGTTAATCCGGACAAAGGTCAGAGATTTCTCGACGGAAATGTCGGGCTGCTTTCGATCTTCGATAACGGCATCTTCTTCATAAATAGAGAGGGGAGATTGATTGTCGAAAGCCCCTATCGCCCAAATCGGCGGGGAAAAGAGCTCTGGTTCCGGGAGTGGGTCCAAAAAACCGTTAACGGCCAAAAGCCGGTCATATCCGACCCCTACTTTTCCACCCACACTCCCGGCCAGCCCGCCATCGTGATGACTGTGCCGATTTTTGACAAGCGCGGGAATTTGACCGGCATGATGACCGGTAGCCTCGACCTGTTGGGTGGAAATTTTCTGGCGGAGCTCTCCACTACCAGAGTAGGCAAGGGGGGATACCTCTACATCACCGACAGCAATCGTACCATGATAGTGCATCCCGAGAGGGCGAGAATCATGAAGCCTGCCGCTCCGCCGGGGGTTAACAAGTTTTTTGACAAGGCCTTCAATGGTTTCGAAGGAAGCGGCGAAACAATAACCTCGTACGGTATTCCGATGCTCGCCTCCGCCAAGCGTCTGAGCATGACTTCCTGGATTCTGGTTGCAAATTTCCCAACATCGGAAGTGTACGCACCTCTTGAGAGGACAAATCGCTATTTCGGTATAGCAACTGTTGCTTGCACGTTCACCCTGCTGTTTCTCACCTGGTTCATCATGAAGCATCTTATGAGACCCCTTGCAGCGGTGAAACTCCATATGGAGCAGCTGCCGAATAAATATGAGAATGAACGGCTGATAAAGATACAGACCAAGGACGAGATCGGGGTCCTGGCAACTACGTTCAATAATATGCTGAATACTCTGGACCAGCAGCAGGAAGACTTGCATAAACAGACTGTCATGCTTGAGGAGGAGATGGCGGAACGGCAGATGGCGCAGGAGGCGCTGGTGGCCAAGCAACAGCAGCTTGAGGCCTTGAACAATTCGCTGGAGGAACGTATTGCCAATTCACTTCGCGAGATCAGGCAGAAGGATCAGATGCTGATCCAGCAGAGCCGCCATGCGGCTATGGGGGAGATGATTAACAGCATTGCCCACCAATGGCGGCAGCCTTTGAATAACATAGGTTTGATAGTTCAGAATATCAAGTTAAGTTATGAATCCGGGCAACTCACCTTGGAGGAGATGACGGTCGAAAATGAGAAGGCGATGGATACTATCCTGTTCATGTCCCGTACAATTGACGATTTCCGCTATTTTTTCCGCAACGACAAACAAAAGACAAGCATCTCGATTATTGATCTGCTGCAAAGAACATTGGCCCTGGTATCGGGCAACTTCGGGCACCTCAAGATATCCTCGGATATTGAAGTGCGCGGCGCCATAAACGCGTTCGGTTATCCTAACGAATACTCCCAAGTGATACTGAACATTCTGAACAATGCAAAAGATGTCCTCACGGAGCGGATGGTAGCTGCTCCCTGCATCCGGGTCAGGGCTTTCTGTGAGGAGGGTCGCGCCGTTCTGACGATCTGGGACAATGGTGGCGGGATTGAAGAAGAAATACTTCCCAAAATATTTGACCCATACTTCAGTACCAAGGAGGTCGGGAAGGGAACCGGCATCGGATTGTACATGTCCAAGGTGATCATCGAACAGAATATGGGGGGACTGCTGACAGCGAGGAATATTGACGGGGGCGCCGAATTCAGGATAGAACTGGCTTCCCATACGGTTACTGAAGAGAGGCAGGATCCTTCATATGCGGCTTAACGATCCGAACCGGTGGGTTAAGTAGGCAATCCCCGCGACAACAGGGAGAAAACAACAGATTAAAAGGGAACAGCAGATGAGATCACGAGGCCCCAGAACAGTCACCCTTCCCAGCGCCGATGAGGCAGCGGCAATTCTCAAACGGATGCGTGGCGAGGTTGACAGCAACTCGAACTACCGGACTAAATCCCTGAAAATTCACGGCCCGGTCTGTGCAAAGTGCGGCCGGGAGTTCGACTCAGCCAGCCTGAACCTGCTGACGGTACATCACAGGGATGGGAATCATCAGAACAATCCGCCAGACGGATCGAACTGGGAGAATCTTTGTATTCACTGCCATGACGACGAGCATTCCAGAGGTGTGCTGGGGGAATATTTTTCCGGCGAGTAGATCCCTGATTTGAAATTGGAATATGCTTTATTTGAAGTTTAGATAGATCAACCGCACGACCAATGCCAGTACCATCGTGATGAACACCGGCCTTATAAATGCTGTGCCACGTTTGATGACCAGTTTTGATCCGATCCGCGCCCCAATAAACTGCCCTGCCCCCATTACAATCCCCTCAACGAATCGTACCTGCCCGACCGAAAGAAAGAAGATCAGCGCCACAAAGTTGCTGGTAAAGTTCATTACCTTGGTGGTTGCGGTTGCTCGCATCATGGAGTAGCCCAGCAGCATCATAAGCGCCATTGTCCAGAAAGAACCGGTTCCCGGGCCGAAGAAACCGTCATAAAAACCGATGGCAAGTCCGAACGGCAGGTAAAACAGGCCGGACTTCATTCTGGAATGGGAATCTTCCGCACCCAAACGGGGTGAAAGCAGGGTATAGAGCGCTATGGCCGCCAACAGCCAGGGAATCAGATGTTTGAGCAGTGTAGCATCCAGGAGTTGTACCGCCCAGACGCCGAGAGCCGCCCCGATCGCCGTCCAGAGAATGCCGTACCAGCAGTCATTCAGCCGGACTGTGCCCGCACGCACAAAATGCAGCATGGCGCTGCCGGAGCCGAAAGATGCCTGGAGCTTGTTGGTGCCGAGAGCCACTTGAGGCGGCAGTCCGATACCCATCAAGACCGGGACGGTAATCAGTCCGCCGCCGCCTGCGATTGAATCGATCAGGCCGGCGATAAAGGCTGCTCCGAAGAGGAGAGGCAGGAGGATTTCAGAGGCCACGGTAGGTTTTGTTTCCTAAATGGCTTTGGACCAGGAGAGGCGCTGTTCCAGCCAGCGGGAAAGAGTAGTGAAGGCGAAGCAGAGGATGAAGTAAACGATGGCGATGAAGATGAATATCTCGGTCGGGAAAGCCATGGTCCGGTTGTTGATCTGGGTCGCGACGTGAGTCAGTTCGGAAACGCCGACGATGAAGGCCAGTGAGGTATCCTTTATCAGCGAGACGAACTGGTTGACAAAAGAGGGGATCATGTTGCGGAGGCCCTGCGGAAGAACCACGTATAACATGACCTGCCATGATTTGAGACCGGTTGAGAGGGCTGCTTCCGTCTGTCCTTTGGGAATCCCTTCTATGCCCGCTATCACTATGCGTGACATGTAGGCCGAAGTGAAGAGGGTCAAAGCCATAATGACCGTATTATTTTCAGCGACCTTGCCGAATAGGGCCGGAAGCAAAAAATACATCCAGAAGATGACCATCAGAAGCGGCATGCCGCGGACAAGGTTTATGAATGCCAGGGCCGGATATCGAACAAGAGGGAAGCGGGTGATGCTTAAGAGTCCCAGAATCAAACCACCGAAGAATGAGAGGATGCAGGAAACAAAAGCGAGGTAAAGCGTTAATCCAACCCCTCCGAGTGGCCCGTGTGGAAAGCGACCGATCATGAAGTAGGTGAAATTGTCGGTGATGACCGAAAAATTTAAGAACGGTTCCATATCAGGCCGCCTTGTGTACGTTCAAAACTTTTTCGTTGTAGAGATTGACCAGAGAGGTGATGACGATCGACAGAACCAGATAGACAACCGTTGCTGCGGTAAAAGCCTCGAAACCCTTGAAAGTGTAACTTTCAACCTGGCGGGCCTGATAGGTCATCTCCATGACGCCGATAGTCATCGCAAGAGAAGAGTTCTTGGCCAGATTGAGGAACTGGTTGACCAGTGGCGGAATCGTAATGCGGACCGCCTGCGGCAGTACGATGTACTGCATTGACCGCAAATAAGAGAAACCGGCGCTGCGTGAGGCTTCCATCTGTTCCTTCGGTATTGATAGAACACCGGAGCGGATGTCCTCGGCGATAAAGGCCGATGTGTAAATGGTCAGTGCGATGGCGGCAGCGGCGAATTCAAATCCGGTTTCGTTAAGCCAGTCATTAACAACGGTCGGAAGAATTTTATAGGATCCGAAATACCAGAAGAAAATCTGCACCAGTAGCGGGGTATTACGAAAAAACTCCAGATAGGCGTGAGCGAACCAGCGGAGCGGTTTGTTATGCGCCATACGCATGACGGCAATTATGAGCCCCAGGATGAAGGCCAGTACGATCGAGATGGCCGACAGCTTGAGAGTCGTCACCAGTCCGGATAGAAGCCAGTCAAAATACTTGCCGGAGGTTATAATCGACCAGTCGAATTTGTAGTTGAGCACAGGACGCCCTTCGGAGGTAGAGATAGAGTGAAAAACTTATTCTCTATCTCTACCTGCTTCTTCAGCTGTTTTCTATTTGTCTGCCGTGATCTTGAAGGAACGATGCAGATTGTATTGGCTGAACCACTTGTTGAAAATCTTGGCAGCTTCGCCGCTCTTCTCCATATCCAGGATCGTCTTGTTGACAAAGTCGACGAGGTTCTTGTCACCCTTGCGCATGCCGAGTCCGTAAGGCTCATCGGAAATCTGGATGTTTGGAATCTCATATTTGCTCTTATCCGGCGCCTTGTCCAAAATACCGATCAGTATCGATTCATCTGTTGTCACAGCTTGAACCTTGCCCTGCTCCAATGCCAGCAAAGCCTGGGGATAGTCGTCAAATGAGAGAATTGTTGCAGTAGGGATAGCCTTTTTGGCGTTCTGTTCGGAGGTGGAGCCTTTGGCGGTGCCGATTCGTTTTCCTTCGAGATCCTTCAGACTCTTGACACTTCCCTTTTTGGTGATGAATTTCTGCCCGGTGAAGAAGTAGGTATGGCTGAAGTCGATGACCTTGGCGCGCTCGGCATTCTTTGTCATGGTAGCGGCAATGATGTCGATGTGACCCTCCTGCAGCTGGGGCATGCGACTGGCGGAGGTAACCGGCTTCAGTTCGACTTTGACCCCCATTTTTTTGGCAATTGCGTTTACAAAATCGATATCGTAGCCAACGATCTTGCGGGTTTTCTCATCGATGTAGCCGAAGGGGGGGAGTGAATCCTTGCAGCCGACTACAAGAACCCCTTTCTTCTTTGCGTCCGCCAGAGTGTCACCGGCCAGAGCGGCTTTGGACGTGAATGCCGCAAGAACCATGATCATAAACAACATTGCCAGTTTTTTCATTTTGCTTCCTCCTTTAGTGATGGTTGAGATTTCCGGAAAACCGGAATCAGGGACACCCAGCCTGCATCGGCGTCAAGAGTTGGCGCAGAAACTGCTGTGCTCGTTCGTGTTTGGGTCTCATGAAAAAATCTTCGGGAGTCGCCTCTTCCAGTATGACTCCATAATCCATGAAAACTACCCGGTGGGATACTTCACGGGCAAAGCCCATTTCGTGGGTTACGACCACCATCGTCATGCCGGAAAGGGCAAGGTCTTTCATTACCGCCAGAACCTCGCCAATCATCTCCGGGTCGAGAGCCGAAGTCGGCTCGTCGAAAAGCATGATGCGGGGTTTCATCGCCAGGCCGCGGGCAATTGCAACCCGCTGCTGCTGTCCACCTGAGAGCTGTAGCGGGTATGCGTCTCGTTTTTCGGCCAGACCGACCCGTTCCAGAAGTGCCATAGCCTGTTTTTCAGCCTCTGCCTTGGGGATTTTGCGAATCTTGATCGGCGCCAGTGTAATGTTATTGATAACCGAGAGATGCGGATAGAGGTTAAACTGCTGGAAAACGAAGCCTATCTCTGCCCGCAGTTTGTTAATGTCGGTCTTTTTATCGGAGAGGTTATTGCCGTCAACAATCAAAGAACCCTCATTGATCGGTTCCAGTTGGTTTATGGTTCTAATCAGGGTTGATTTCCCGGATCCGGACGGGCCACAGACCACCAGAACCTCCCCCTGGGTCACATGAAGGTTGATGTCGTTGAGGACGTGCAGGCTCTTAAACCATTTATGCACGCCGTTGAAGATGATCATCATGAGCTCCTGACAGATTATGTATCAAGCGAAGTTTGCAAGCGACATCTGTATAGCATGTTTTGAAGCATCATCAAAGTGGAAAAGTGGTCAATGGCGGGGCGTTGAAGAAGTAAAAATTATTTCCGGACATTCCAGTAACTGCCGCCAACAAGGGTGGCGGTGATACTTCCGATTTTGACCTTGGATTTCATCAGTATCGGAATTCGTCGCTCGTCGTCGGTCAGCCAGATGTACATTTCGCCGGTTCGGGCGAAGATCCCTTCCGATTTTAAGAGTGGCTTGATAACCACGGTCTTGAACCTGCCGAGTGCCGTTTCTATCTCTTCGCGCCGTAACACCTGCACCTCGGTGTTCCACAGTTTTTTGCAATCGAAGATCTCTATAAAATAGGATGTTCCAACATGGAGCGGCATGGAGCGGAAGTAAAAAAAGCTGGAGAGCGTGTCATAAGTTTTTTGGGTTATCGCCGATGTCGTTTCGTTTTTCTTGATGAAATCCCGTGTATTGACTTCAAGCTTCTGACGGTCAAAGAGCGCTTCCTTATTGAAACGTGTCCCCCCTTCTCGAATGCGTTCGCGGTACAAGCGTGGAACACCGATATGCAAAGGGGGGGCGCCGGAAACGAGGATGGACTCGATTCTGTCATCGACCGGAAAGAATATGCTGAGCCATTCGGCTGATTTTGCAGTTGAGATTATATGCAGTTCGTTCCCGACCTGTTCTACCTCCTGGACGGCATGACCGGCCGGAATGCCGGCGTAGGAGATATCGAACTCCAGGCGCTCCGGGACCGGGAAGGCGGCTGCGGTCGCGACGAGACCGTGCAGAAATATTGCAACCGACAGCATAAGGGCTATGTTTATGAAGAATTTTGCAGCCATCCACTAATACCTCGAAAATCGATAAGAGTTGAGAGTTGAGAGTTGAGAATATCAAAGCCCTCAACTCCCAACCTTCAACCTTCAACCTTCAACCTTGAACCCTCAACCCTCAACCCTCAACCCTCAACCTTGAACCCTCAACCTTGAACCCTCAACCTTGAACCCTCAACCCTCAACCTTCTTTATGCCTGTCCGCCATGTTCGGTTTTTTCAAAGGCTGCCTGTGCTTTGTGAATTTCTTCAAGTTCGCGCAGCTTGTCACCCATCCAGGAATGAAAGACGCGCGCGTTTTCATAGCTCATAACCACGCCGGTGTCTATGAAGCGGACCATGCTGCTGGAGAGATCTTTAGGCTCTACGGCGGTTTCGCGCCCTATTGCCCCTTCGGGTGTGATCTCGTGAGTCATGGAGTCCGGAAGCGGCTGGCGTTCGAGATAAAAGTTGATCACCATCTCACCCCTGGGCGAAAAACCACCCTGGGCTCCGTTCACATACGATGGGTTGTAGCCGTAGTTGAAGACATACTTGAAAGTTAATTCCGGTTTTTTGATGCTCATGGTCATACCCCTTTTTAAATAGTATTCGGTTTCATTGAAACAGAAAAATTATATACGCTTACCTACCACACCCGGCAGGCATTGGAAAAGAACTTCTTGCAATGAGGGGTGCCAGTTCTTCGTGGCGTTGACAAAAACTCCGATTCCTGATAGTAGCAGGCACCAATAAACTCAACTGGAGGAGAATATGAAAAATAAGATCTTTAGAACGCTCTTGACGGTAATCGCACTGACCCTGGCCACCAGCATCTCTTTTGCCGCCGATGCCAAGACCGACAAGAAGGCGCTTCCCAAGGCCGAAGTCGCCAAACCGGCAGAAAAGAAAGCAGATTCCAAACCGGTCGGGGAGAAAGCGGCCAAAGGCGTTCTGGTCGATATCAACAGCGCCACCGATGCGGAACTGAAGGCTATCCCCGGCCTCGGCGACGCGTATGCCGCCAAGATTGTCGTAGGGCGGCCATATGCCAACAAGAGCCAGCTCAAGTCGCGTAATATTCTGCCCGGACCGGTATATGAGAAGGTCAAGGATTTGATCATAGCCAAGCAGGCAAAAAAATAGCGGCACCTCAAGGCGGCCTTAACCTCGCGGGGTATCCGGATCGGGTACCCCGTTTTCATTGAGTATCTATTGTCTGGCATAGCCGGTAAACCTTGACTTTTCGGCAGGATACCTGCTATTTGTTTCTATCTATTTGCTGATAAGGAGTTGTGATGAAACCGCTTTTTTTAAATCCACCTACCTTCGAGGACTTTGACGGTGGCGCCGGCGCAAGATACCAGGCCTCCCGTGAAGTGACCTCGTTCTGGTATCCCACCTGGCTCTGTTTTCCTGCCGCCATGATTGAAGGGAGCCGGGTAGTGGACGCCCCGGTACAGAAATTCGATCTGGAAAAGTGCCTTGAAATAGCCCGTGACTTCGATATGGTGGTAATGTATACCTCAACACCCACCCTCATGATCGACATTGAGACCGCGCGCCGTATAAAAGAGGTAAAGCCGGGCATAGTGACTGTTCTGACCGGCCCGCACGTTACCATTTTGCCCGAAGAATCACTTCGAGCCGGAAAAGGGTGCATTGACATCGTCTGCCGCGGCGAATTCGACTATTCCACCAAAGAGTTGTGCGAAGGGCGCGCATGGAACAAGGTGGACGGCATCACCTTTCTGCAAGAGGGGAGTATCATACACACCGCTGATCGGCCAATGATAGAGGATCTGGACGCGTTGCCATTTGTTGCCCCGATTTACAAACGCGACCTGCCGATCAGTGAATACGTCATACCCCATTTCAAGAGTCCCTATGTATCGATCTACTCCAGTCGAGGCTGCCCTTCAAAATGTATCTACTGCCTCTGGCCCCAGACCTTTTCCGGGCAACGGATGCGCACCCGGACCCCCCAGAATGTCTTTGAGGAGATAAAATGGATCACTCAAAATATACCCGAGATGCGGGAACTCTCCTTCGACGACGACACCTTCACCGCCAACAGGCAGCACGCACAGGAAATTGCCCGTCTTATCAAGCCTCTCGGAATTTCCTGGGCAATCAACGCCAGGGCCAATACCGATTACGAAACCTTGAGGATCATGCGCGAGGCCGGACTGCGTCACCTGGTGGTCGGCTATGAGAGCGGTAATGCTCAGATACTGAAGAATATCAAGAAGGGTGTAACAAAAGAGCAGGCTGTTCAGTTCACGAGGGACTGCAAGAAGCTCGGACTCTCAATCCATGGCGCCTTTATCATGGGACTTCCGGGTGAGACCAAAGAAACCATCCGTGAGACCATCCAGTTTGCGAAAGATATGGATCTTAACTCGATCCAGGCCTCGCTTGCCTCTCCCTATCCAGGGACCGAGTTCTACGATCTCTGCAAGGAGAATGGCTGGATTTCATCGGACAACTTCATCGACGACACCGGCCACCAGAAATGTGTCATCAACTATCCGAATCTCTCCAACTCAGAAATTTTCAACTCGGTCGAGGAATTCTACGACAAATTCTATTTCCGCCCCAAATATATCCTGCGCAGCATCGGCCGGATGATAGTTGATGGCGAGGAACGGAGGAAGCTCCTCAAAGAAGGGAAGCAGTACCTCGCGTATATGCGCAAACGGAAGGATTCCTGCTCGGATTGCAAGTAATCATATGAAGCGGATAATAATCACCTCCGACGATTTCGGTTTGTCACCAGGGGTCAATCTCGCAGTTGAAAAGGGGTGGCGGGAAGGCATTCTGACCTGTGCTTCGATCATGCCGGGCGCCGCAGCTTTTGATGAGGCACTACTTATCGCCAGACGGAACCCCGGGCTTCAGATCGGGCTCCACCTGACCCTTCTGCAGGGGAGGTCGGTACTGACCCGGAAAGAGATACCGGGGCTGGTGGACGCTGCAGGCAACTTCAGAGACAACCCGGTGGCCTCCGGTATGCGCTATTTTTTCGACAGGGGGCTTTACTGCCAACTCAAACGGGAGATTGAGGCACAGATTGAAAAGGTGGTTGATGCCGGTATTCCTCTCAGTCACATTGACGGCCACTTGAACATACATCTGCATCCCACCATCTTCCGGATTCTGGCGGAATTGATGCCGCAGTACGGCATCAAGAGTTTTCGGCTCTCTCAGGAGCGACTCTCCCAGAATCTGAAATTTGACCGGGAGCGGCGGCTTGGAAAAACTGTTGAGCGGATCATATTTGGAACTCTGGCTGACAGAACCGGTCCAGAGCTCGACAATCTTGGAATAAGTTATGCCGAAGAGGTCAAGGGATTGTTCAACTCCGGAAGGATGACGGAAGCTTACATCCTGAACATCATAGATAACTTATCCGACGGATTGACTGAGATATATTTCCATCCGGGCGTTCTGCCGGATGCGGAGATATCCCGCCGGATGCCGGATTACAGGCACGAAATGGAACTGGCGGCCATCACCAGTTCAACCGTGAAAAGCAAACTGAAACAGTTGCAGATAACAGTTCAAAATTACCGTGGAGAAGTGAAATGCTGAAGACGTTGATCGTCATGATTATAGCAATAACTGCCGGAGCGGTCGGCGATATTTTTCTGACGCTGGGGATGAAAAGCTCCGGTGACATATCAACGATGGGCCTCAGACAAATCATCGACACGGCTTTAAAGGCGCTTACCAACTGGAGGCTGATACTGGGTACAGCGATGCAGGCTGTTTACTTTGGCCTCTGGTTGGCTGTCCTGTCGTGGGAAGATCTCTCTGTTGCCCTGCCGCTACAGGCGCTCAGTTACATCGTGGTTGCCTTTTTGGCGCAGTGGTATCTGGGGGAGAACGTCAGCCCGATGCGCTGGGCAGGCATCTGTTTGATCTGTGTTGGTGTGGTTATGGTCACGAGAAGCAGTGTAAACTGAAACGGTATAGGGGGACTAAATGTTGAAAGTTGCTAAAATTGCCTTCATCGGCGGTGGAAACATGGCCGAAGCTATCATGCAGGGACTGATGCGGGAAGAAGCGGGAGTTGGCATCTGTGTGGCCGAAATCAACCCGAAGCGCCGGGATGAGATCATGGCCCGCTTTCCAAATGTCCATGTCGTTGAGGGGGTTCTTGAAGCTGCACGGTGGGGAGAAGTGATCGTACTGGCGGTCAAGCCGCAACAGGCGGACGGCGTCCTTGACCAGCTTGAACCGGGTATCACAATCGATAATCTGGTCATATCGATCATGGCCGGCATACAATGCTCAAAGATTGAGGGGAATCTGGCGCCCGGTTGCCGTGTAGTAAGGGCAATGCCCAATACTCCGGCCCTGATAGGCGCCGGAGCGACCGCAGTCTGCGCCGGGCGAAACTCCTCCGAGGATGACCTTGATCTGGTCAGGCAGATCTTTGCCCTGATAGGTACTGCCGTCTCTGTCGAAGAAAAACAGATGGACGCAGTGACCGCCCTTTCCGCCAGCGGCCCGGCCTATGTCTTTACCTTCATCGAAGCCCTGTCCGATGCTGGGGTAAAAAACGGTCTTCCCAGAGATGTCGCAGCCCGGCTGGCGGCACAGACTGTTCTCGGTTCGGCGCGGATGGTCGTGGAGACGGGCGAACATCCTGCTTTACTGAAGGAAAAAGTAACCTCGCCGGGGGGCACTACAATTGCCGGTCTCCATGCCCTGGAGAAAGGCGGTTTTCGAGGCTTGCTGATGGATGCAGTCGAGGCGGCCTGCCGTAAATCAAAGGAACTGGCGGGAAAGTAATTTGATGGTATAATGCTTCCCAGGTTGTTCAGGCTGTACATCCGGGAGGGAAACATGTTTGAATCCGCAGAACTGGGCCACAAAATAAGCAAGGAACTCTGGAAGAAAGAGATCCCCGAATTGCGGGAGGGATTGCTGGATGCCCAGCTGGACCTGTTCCAGTCCAAAAAGTTCCCGGTCATCATTTTAGTAGCCGGGGTGGATTGCGCCGGGAAGGGTGAAACTGTCAATCTTCTCAACGAGTGGATGGACCCCCGTCACATCGAGACTCACGCCCTGCGCGACCTGACTGATGAGGAGCTGGAACGGCCCCAGATGTGGCGTTACTGGAGGGTTCTTCCACCGCGCGGCAAGGTCGGCGTCTTTATCGGTACCTGGTACTCCGCGCCGCTTGTCGAAAATGTCTACGGTACGATCAAGAATGCAGAACTGGATCAGCGGTTGGAGCGGATCATCCGCTTCGAAAAGATGCTCTGCGACGAAGGGGCGCTGGTTCTGAAATTCTGGCTCCACCTATCGCAAGGCGAGCAGAAAAAGCGTCTGAAACTTCTTGAAAAAGATCCCAAAACCCGTTGGAGAGTTACCGATACGGACTGGGATCATTACAAACAGTACGACAAATTCCGGCAAGTATCCGAACGGATGCTGCGTACCACCAGTACGGCTGAGTCGCCATGGACAATCGTCGAAGGAACCGACCCGCGTTACCGCTATCTGACCATCGGCAAAGCCATCGTCAATGCCATGCGCCAGCGCCTGGACGCACCTGAAGCCCCACGCCACGAGGAGCCGATTCCCCCCATAATGCCTACCATTGACAACCTGCTGATACTGCAAACGTTGGACATGTCGAAAAAACTGAAGAAAGCCGATTTCGAAAGTGAACTGGAAAAATATCAGGGGAAGCTGAATCTGCTGACAAGACATCCCGACTTTAAAAAACTGGCGGTTGTGGTGGCTTTTGAAGGGAACGACGCGGCCGGAAAGGGTGGCAGTATACGTCGCATCATCCAGGCGCTGGATGCCCGCCAATACCGGGTCATACCGGTGGCGGCTCCGACCGAGGAAGAGCGCGCCCAGCCCTATATGTGGCGTTTTTGGCGCAATATCCCACGTAGAAGCCGCTTTGCCATCTTTGACCGCACCTGGTACGGACGCGTTCTGGTGGAGCGGGTGGAGGGGTACTGCGAGCACAAGGACTGGATGAGGGCCTACGGTGAAATCAACGATTTTGAAGAGCAGATGGTCCGTAACAAAACGGTCGTCCTAAAATTCTGGCTTTCCATCACGAAGGAAGAGCAGTTAAGGCGCTTCAAGGAGCGGGAGAAGATCGGATTCAAACGCTACAAAATCACCGACGAAGACTGGCGCAACCGGGAGAAGTGGGACGAGTATGAGCGGGCGGTCTGTGACATGATTGACCGCACCAGCACCGATATAGCCCCCTGGACGCTGGTCGAGGCCAATGACAAGTATTATGCCCGCATCAAGGTGCTGAAGACTCTCTGCGAACGGATCGAGAAGGCATTGGGGAAGTGAAGATTATTAGGGTGTGATTGTCTTTACAAAGCAGCGTTCAAGAATGCGAAGAGTTGAAAAGAAGAGTTCAGAAAAAGTACGATGACGGAACGATACATATGGCCGCCTGATGTAACAGGGGAGAGCGCCTGCGACCAGCGCGGCCAGGCAGCCGGTCAGCAGGCGGTCATCGACCATCATGATTGAAGAGAGTGGGACTCCGGCGAGTTCCGCCGCTTTTTTAAGGCCGTCCGGATACGGTTTTTTCCGGACATCGGAAACGAAGCGGATTTTTGGAAAATGTTTTGCAAACCACTGTTTTCGTCCGTCGGTCGGCTTATTGGAGAGAATGAAGAGCCGACCGCCGCCGAAGAGTGCTTCGCAGCGCTTCAACCATGCGGTAGTCTCGGGAAGTGGAGCAGGGGCGCCATGATGGGAGAGAACGCCGTCAAAATCGAGCGCAAGTATTGCGACCCCCGAAGAGCGTAAAGCCTCGGGGTCGAGATCCAGGATGCAGAAATTATGCGGGGTGTTGTCTAACAGCCGCCGCAGTTCGCGGCGATGACGAAATCCGAGTGAAAAACCGGCCAGGATGTGGGAGAAGGATCCCACCGGTCAAACCTTTGAATGATCTTTATGGGCCAGTGACACCAGGTAGTATACCACTCCCAGGATCAGCAGGGTGCCGGCCAGAAAGACCTGAGTGGTGAGGTCGTCTTTGCGCAGGGTCGAAATAAGTATCTCGCGGATCATCGCAACAATAATTACCCCGATGAAAACCAGAATATTGAATTTGCCCCCTTTGAGGTTTTTTATCTCGTTGTACATCAGCTCGATCATCATCCAGAGAATCAACAGTGATCCAAGTGCCGAGAGTATTCCTTTCTCCATATTCCCTTTGAAAATATGGAGAATATCCCAGACAAACAGGATGACAACCGAGATGGAAACGCCGGCGAGCGCCAGTACCAAAGCCAGGTTCAGGCCATAGGTGAAGCGCTCCGTTGCCTTTATCAGCAAAGATTCGACCTTGCGCGATAAGAAAACCTTTTTCATCTCTTCATCACGATAGGAGGTACTCATCACATCAAGATTCATATCGAGGATTTTTTCGACCGCTTCACGCAGCATGCGGCGTTGCTCGCGATCAGAATAATGGTCATCAATCAGCCCCAACAGGAAGTGCCGGATCTGGTTCATGGCCGCATTAACAAAGTGGACGCTGAGGCCGACCTTGACATGGGCATAGCCGATGCGTGTCAGATGATTCATGTAGTGATTGTCATAGGTACCGGTAAAGAGGGCCATGAACCAATTGATATGCATTTCCCGCAGACGCGGGCGATTGCTGTTGTTGAGGATGGCCGCCGTTTCCGGGAGGCTGTAGAGATAGTCATAAAATTCAATCGAAAAGCGCTCCCGGTTCAGTTCCGCCAGTGGTTGGAGCGACCGGAGCAGTTCGGCGTCCTGATCGGTGAAACGGTAATGGTCACGAAGTTCCTGCATGGTAATCATGCCGTTATCTCCCATATTTATATGCCGCAGCGCAGGTCCCTTCGCTGGAAACCATGCAGGCGCCGACCGGCGATTCAGGCGTGCAGAGTGTTGAAAACAGCGGGCAATCGAAGGGTGGGAGTTTACCCTTTAATACTTCCCCGCAGAGGCAGGCCGGGTTTTCAATCGGTTCCGGCACGTCCAGCGTCAGAATCCGCTCGGCATCGAACTGCGCATATTCAGCCCTGATCCCCAAACCTGTGCCGGGTAAAACGCCCAGACCTCGCCAGGCGGCGTCGCACGGTTCAAAAAGCTTGTTCAGGATTGATTGTGCTTTCAAATTCCCATTCCATGAAACCGCACGGCTGTATTGAATCTCAACCTTGCTTTTACCGCTCAGCAGCTGGGCTAGAAGCATCTCAATCCCCTGCATGACATCGGCCGGTTCAAAACCGGTGACAACGCAGGGGATATTGTGATTCTCCGCCAGCGGCCTGTATGCGACCCCGCCGATAACCGTGCTGACATGGGCCGGGCAGAGGTACCCCTTGAGATTTAGTTCCGGATCGCCGCTCAGAATCTCCATCGGTATCGGGATGGTTTTGTGTGAGGCCAGCACGCAGTAGTTGGTCAGTTTCTGACGGGCAGCCTCCAGAATGCTGGCTGCAATCGTCGGGGCGGTAGTCTCGAATCCAACCCCCAGAAAAACGACCCTCCGTTCAGGATTGTTCTTCGCCAACGAAACAGCATCAAGCGGAGAGTAGACGATGCGTATGTCGGCGCCCTCCGCCCTTTGCTCCATCAAGGATGAGTAACTCCCCGGAACCCTCAGCATGTCTCCAAAGGTGGCGACAATGTTGTGGGGATCGGCAGCGCAGGCCACCGCCTTGTCTACATATCCGATCGGTGTCACGCAGACCGGACAGCCTGGTCCGGAAACTAGTCGGACATTATCCGGAAGCAGTGAGCGGATGCCGTACTGATAGATCGACATGGTATGGGTGCCGCAGACCTCCATGAAGTTGACCGGAGATTTCAACTGATCAGCCATCCGGCGGATATTGGCCGCCATGTTTTGAACCAGCCCGCGATCCCGGAATTCGTCCTGAAAATTCATGCCATATCCTCGCTTAAAAAGACTTCCCGCATCAGACGCAGTGTCTCCACGGCATATTCTTCATCAAGCCTCGAAATAGCAAAACCGGCATGAACGATAACATAGTCCCCAACGGTTACATCTTCACCCAGCAGCATGACGCTCGCCGCTCTCTGCACGCCATCAACTTCGGCAATGACGCTGTCACCTTCTTTACTCAGAATTTTCATCGGAACGCCAAGACACATGTCAGATTTTTCTCCTTCCTGCGATAGCAGTTTGACCCAGCGCGATACCGCCATCGTTCGGCGGGACCAGACGGTGGGTGAATACCTGTAGACCCCTTTTTACCAAGGCAGTATACACCAATTCAGTCAAAAGACGATTCTGAAAAACACCGCCGGAGAGAATAATCCGGTCAAGGCCGGAAGAGCCGGAGATATTCAGACAGATGTCAGTAGTGGCGGAAGCAATTGTGGTATGAAAACGTAGTGCGATTATGGTGATCGGTATGCCGGCATTCATATCGGCTAAAATTTCCCGAAACATCGGGGAAAAGTCCAGCTCTGCAGGGCCTTCATCATGGAATAAAATTGTGTATCGATAACTCACTGCAACCACATCCTCAACTGTTTCCGCCAGCGCCTCAAGTTCAATTGCAGCCTGCCCATCATACGACACTTTATGTCGTAAGTTTAACAGTGCGGCAACAGCATCAAAAAGTCGGCCACAACTGGAGGTCATCGGCGAATTGAGGCCGCGACAGAGCATGGTTGTAAAAATCCCCTGTTCCTCTGCGGGGAGTTGACGCGCTACAGGATGATCCAGCCTGAAAGCGGCATCGCCGTACGCCTGGTGAAGATATGACATGGCCATGCGCCATGGTTCCCGGACAGCGGCATCTCCACCAGGTAGTGGAGTTTCCCGGAAATGTGCAGCCCTGCAATAACCATCATAACCGCCCACGAGAAACTCTCCCCCCCATATTGTGCCGTCAGATCCGTAACCGGTGCCGTCGAATATGACTCCGATCACGTCGCCATCCAGCCCGTTCTCAGCCATGCAGGAAGCTAAATGGGCATGATGATGCTGCACTTTGATGAACGGCCGGCCGCTATCTTCGGCAAATCGAGAGGAGAGGTAATCCGGATGGAGATCAGCCGCAATGATGGACGGCCTGATCTCAAGAATGCAGGACAAATGTTCAATAGTATGACAGAATGAGTCGTATGATGAAATATTCTGAAGATCGCCGATGTGCTGGCTGAGGAACGCCCTGTCACCTTTGGCAATGCAGACGGCGTTCTTTAATTCTGCCCCGACCGCCAGTAATGGCTCGACCTGAAATGGAAGCTTTACTGCGCGCGGGGCATACCCCCTGGCGCGGCGATAAAAAAGCGGCCTCCCCTGAAAAACGCGCATAACAGAATCATCGCTGCGAATATGTATGGGCCGGTCGTGAATCAGGAAGTAGTCGGCGATTCCGGACAAGCGATTCAGGGCATCACGATCCTCGAAGGCAACCGGTTCGTCGGAGATATTGCCGCTTGTCATGACGAGAGCGGTGAAGGAAGGTTGAAGGTTCAAGGTTGAAGGTTGAAGGGGAAAATCCAAAACCTTTTCTGTACCCATAAAAAGCAGATGGTGCAGCGGCGCATACGGCAGCATCACTCCGACCCAGCCGTTATCGGGGGCCACCAGTGACGACACGGGAGATCCGGAACGTTTTCTGACAATGACAATCGGGGTTTCCGGAGAACAGATCAGACGCTCTTCCATCTCGTTCATCAAAGCCAGTTTTCTGGCTTCTTCAAGGGATTGCGCCATCACGGCGAACGGCTTTTCATCGCGCTTCTTGCGCAACCGCAATTGCCGGACTGCGTCGTGGTTGCAGGCATCTACGGCCAGATGGTAGCCGCCGATCCCCTTGATAGCCAGGATAGAGCCTTGCTGAAGCAGGGAAATGGCCTGGTTGATGGCGTCTTCCCCCCTTCCGACCTCCCCCCGCTGGGTGGAGGAGCAATGCTCCCTCCCCAGGAGGGGGAGGGTCGGGGAGGGGGATTTTACCAGTCGCACCTGCGGCCCGCAGCTATGGCACGCAATCGGTTGGGCATGAAAGCGCCGATCCAGAGGATCATTGTATTCACGCAAACATTCCGGGCAGAGCGGGAAATCCGCCATGGTGGTTTTGGGGCGGTCGTAGGGTGTCCCGGTGATGATGCTGTAACGTGGGCCGCAGTTTGTGCAGGTTATGAACGGGTAACGGAAGCGCCGGTCGGTCGGATCAAAAAGTTCCCGCAGGCAGTCGGAACAAATTGCGGAGTCCGGGGCGATCTGTATGTCGGCTTCACCTTCGGCGCTTGGGAGTATTCTGAAAGAGTCCTCTTCAATAGTTGGGATATCCCGGCTGGTATGGGATGTTATTACCGCCAGGGGTGGCAGAGAATTTTGCACTGCATCATCAAATGCGGTCAGCAGGTTTTCGGGACCTTGTATCTCAAGCAGTACCCCGGCTGGAGTGTTGCGTACCCAGCCGGTCAAGCCGAGTTCATGCGCCAGGCGATAAACAAAAGGACGGAATCCGACCCCCTGAACGATGCCCTGTATAGTGTCGAGCCGACGATATGTCAGTGTCGTGTCCCGGCTGTCAGCCACTGGTACCAGGCCTCCATCCCCTCGCCACTCCGGGCCGAGAGTTCAAAGATGACAATACCCGGATTGATGCGGCGCGCGTATTCAGTACACTTTTCCAGATCAAAATCGAGATGTGGCAGCAGGTCGATCTTATTCAAAAGCATGACGGTCGAATTACGGAACATATGCGGATATTTGAGAGGTTTATCCTCACCTTCCGTGACGGAAAGAACGGCAACCTTGTGATGTTCTCCCAGATCGAATGCGGCCGGGCAGACCAAATTGCCGACATTTTCGATCAGCAGGACGTCCAGGTTGTCGAGATCAAAATTCTCTGTGCCGTGCATGATCATGTGGGCGTCCAGATGGCATCCGGCGCCGGTATTGATCTGGCGCACCGGAACACCTGTGGCGGCGATGCGCTTGGCGTCGTTATCGGTCTGCTGATCTCCTTCTATGACGGCAAAGCGAAGCTTTCCGGACAGGTCGCGCAAGGTATGCTCCAGAATGCTTGTTTTACCGGATCCAGGGGAACTTACCAGGTTGAGGACAAAAATTCCCTTTTCTTTGAAGAGGGCGCGATTAAAGGATGCCAGACGGTTGTTTTTGGAGAGGATATCTTCTTCTATCGAGATAACCGTGCGTACTACGCTCTCTTTCTCATGGTGATGATGGTCATGGGGGTGGTCGTGTCCATGATGATGGGCCGTTTGATCTCCCTTTTCACGATGTTCGTGGCTATGCCCATGCTTATGGGGGTGCCTGTGAATCGCACCATTGTGGGCATGGTCGTGATCGTGGCTCTGCTCGTCATTATGGTCATGACTATGGCTCTGATGATGATCTTCGTGGTGGTGATCTTCGCCGGCAGGGCAGCCGCAGGTTGTGCACATGAGAAACTCCTGGCTCAGATAAAATGGGTAAGTACGAAAAATAATTACTAAAGGTACTTATTGAGCAAAAATATCAGGTTTGTAAACCGTATGCAACTTTAGTTGCATACGGCCTGGTTTATATCCCATTGAACTGCAGCTGGTGAAGTTTGTAATATACTCCCTGGGCGTTGATAAGCTCTTCATGAGTACCTTCTTCAACCTTGATTCCGTGATGGATCGTAACGATACGATCAGCGTTCTGGATAGTCGAGAGTCGATGTGCAATGATGAGCGATGTACGCCCCTGCATCATACCCCTGATACCCTCCTGTATCATTTGCTCGGAGGCTGAATCGATACTGGCGGTGGCTTCATCCAGGACAAGTATCTCCGGATCGAATGCCACCGCGCGGGCAAATGAGATCAATTGCTTTTCGCCGACCGAGAAGTTGTTGCCCCGTTCACGCACTTCTTCATCATACCCATTCGGTAACAGCTCAATAAAGCGATCAGCACCGACCGCAGTTGCTGCCTGACGAACCCTGCGGCGGGCCGGTTCATCTCCAAGGCAGATATTGAATTCGATGGTTCCTGCGAAGAGGCAGGGGTCCTGGAGCACTACGCCTATGCGTCTGCGGACATCATCCAGCGAGAGGTCGCGGATATTGTTTCCGTTTATAAGGATATTGCCCCGTTCGATTTCATAAAGCCTGGCCAGAAGGCGGGTGATGGTGGTTTTGCCGCCGCCGCTTTCTCCGACAAGTGCTACGCGCTCACCGCGATTAACGGAAAGATTGAACTCTTTCAGGATATCGTTCCCCTCCTGGTAGGAGAAGGAGACATTGCGAAATTCTATCAGGGGAGGAATCTGGAGCGGATCAGTGCCGCCGGGCTCCATCCTCACCCCAACCCTTTCCGCACCTCTCTCCAACTCTCTCCCGGATGGAGAGAGCAAGCCTTGCTTCCCCCCTTCGCGGGAGGAAGATTGAAGGGGGGAATGGGAGAGTGGGTTAAGAGCCGGTGTGTCCAGGAGCGCAAATATCCTCTCCATAGCGGCCATTGCACCCTGCATTACCGAATATTTGGCGGAGAGGTCGCGGATGGGTGAAAAGAATTTTTCTATGTACTGGATAAAGGCAACCAGAACGCCGAAGGTGAGGGCGCCCCGGACGATCTCTCCGCCGCCGTACCAGATAATCAAGGCTACGGCAATAGATGAGAGCGCCTCAACCATTGCGTAAAGTGAGGCATCCCAGAAGATGACCGGCATGTTGGCATCGCGGTATGATGCGTTCAATTCGCTGAAACGCCGTTCCTCATCCCGCTCGCAGTTAAATGTCTGTATAACGCTTATGCCTGAGATGCACTCGTTGAGGAAGGCGTTAAGAGAGCCGAGGCGGGCCCGCACTTCCCGAAAAGATTGGCGCATCCGGCGCCTGAAAACGTAGGCCACATAAAAGAGGACCGGCAGAATGGAAAATGTTACCAGGGAGAGTTTCAGATTCATCCAGAGCATGACCGAGATAATACCTATCAGTAACAGGATGTCGCCGATGATGGTGATGATGCCGGAGGCAAACATCTCGCCGAGCACCTCGACATCACTTGTCAGGCGTGTGACTGCGCTGCCGACCGGTACCCTGTCGAACCAGGTGACAGGAAGGTGCATTACGTGACGGTAGAGTTCCGAGCGCATGTCGGACATAACCCTCTGCCCGACCGACTGCAGCAGGTAGACCTCCAGAAAAGAGAGCAGAGATTCGATCAGCAGGATGCCGAGGAAGGCCAGCGCAATGGTTTCCAACCCGGTCAGTTTTCCTGTCATGATGTGGCCGTCTATGGCCAGCTTGATAATCCAGGGCTGGGCAAGACGGCAGGCCGCCACCAGCGGCAGAATCAGGACCACAAGGGCGATAGAGGCCCGATATGGAGCTACGTATCCGGCGAAACGCTTCAGCAGCGCGCCGTCATAGGCTTTGCCGGTTATTTCTTCTTCGTAGATGCCGCTGTGATTCATAAGAATATGTCCGTGCGATTCAAATAAATGATGTTGAGCACCTTAACAGAATTATGGTCTGATGTCACAACAAAGGCCGCTTTGAACAGAGCGGCCTTTGTTGTCTGAAGGCGGAAAATGAATCGGCGGGTTTTATATTATGGAGCGGAAACCGGCAGGTAGATATGCATAAGGGTTCCTTCTCCCGGTGTTGATTCCGCCAGTATCTGGCCTTTATGGTGTCTGATTATTGAATGGCTGAGGGCCAGTCCGAGCCCCATTCCTTTCTGGCATCCCATCTCCTTGGTAGTGAAGTAGGGGTCAAAAATATTTGGAAGGTCTTCGGGTTTGATCCCGACTCCGGAATCTTCGAAAACGATGTGCAGATATTCTCCCGGTTCAATTGGCAGGCTGTCTTCTCTGGAGATGCTTATGGTCGAAGCCGATATCCGGAGCAAACCTCCTTGATGCATCGCTTCCCGGGCATTGGCTGCCAGTTGCGCAAAAACCTGCTTAATCTGTTCTATGTCGACTCTGAGCGGAGGGAGGTTCTCCTGCATCTCAATGGAGTAATTAACTCCAGATCCGCTAAGCTCTTCATCTATTGCGGTTCTGATGAGAGGTTTAATGTCGGTTGTCTGCGTGTGGGCATCGCCCCCCTTGGCAAAAATCAGAAGACGCTTGCCAAGCTCCCGGGCCGTTTCGGAAGCATTCTCGGCGATTCCGAGCAATTCGAAAGTCTTGCTGCCCGGTTCGGCATTCATCCGTGCCAGTGATACATATCCCAGTATTACCTGGAGCAGATTGTTGAAATCATGTGCCATGCCACCGGCAAGAATGCCGATAGCTTCCATCTTTCTTGCACGCAGTTTTTCGGCTTCCAGATTGCGGTGTCTTTTTTTCAGTTCGATCACTTCCCGGCAGCGGTCGAGAGCTGTCAGCAGATGACTGAATTCAACCGGTTTGAGTACGAACTGGTTCACGCCGATTTCAATCGCTTCGATCAGATCGCTTGTGTCGCTAAAGGCGGTCATGCATACGATCTGGGCATCTGAAGAGATGGCGCGAATTCTGCGTGCCATCTCGAGGCCGTTCATCTTGGGCATCATGATGTCGGTCAGGATTATATCCGCGGGGTTCTCGATATAGGAGTCAAGTCCTTCTTTGCCGTTTTCAGCGACAACAAGATGATAACCCAGTGTGGCGAGAACCCGCGAAACCTGTTCCCGTGTCGCGGGTTCGTCCTCAACGAAGAGTATTGTTATGTCGGTGTGGATCGGGGAGTTTTGAGCAGACACGCAGACCTCGCATAGGACGAAATTATTCCGCGCTGTAAACTCTAACAGACAAATTAATTTCCGCAACTGTTCCGAGGCAGTAAAAATACAATTACATTAAATCAACCGGATCGATATCAACTGTCACCCGGATCGTCGAAACGGCGCATGATTTTTGTCGCCAGGTCAGAATCAGGCGATGCAGGTCGGCGCGTGTCGCCGCTTTTAGAAGAATCTGGCGGCGGTATCGCCCCCGAAGGCGATAGATTGGAGAGGGCGCCGGACCGAGCAGTTCGATACGAACCTTTAGATCCAGTTTGATACGAGCCAGAAGTCTGGCTGTCTCTTCTGCATGCTCGGAAACCGTCTGTTCGGAAAGGCCTGAAATGCCGAGGAGAGCAAGAAACGTGAACGGTGGGTAGCCGGCCTCACGGCGAAATTCCAGCTCCTGGGTGTAAAACCGGGCTGCGTCATGCGAGGCGGCCGAGCGGATAGCGTAATGTTCCGTGTCATAAGCCTGGAGAAGCACCCGGCCCGGTTTCTCGCCGCGCCCGGCCCGACCGATGACCTGCGAGAGAAGCTGATAGGTCCGTTCTGCCGCCCTGAAGTCAGGCATCCCCAGGCTCGTCTCTGCGTTGATAACCCCGACAAGGGTCACACCGGGAAAATCATGCCCTTTGGCGATCATCTGAGTGCCGACCAGAATATCGGCCGTGCCGTCGTTCATCTTTGAAAGGAGGCGCTCGTGGCTTCCCTTGCCGGAGGTAGTGTCGCTATCCATCCGGAGTATCCGCGCATTGGGGAGCTGTTCTCTCAGATTCTGTTCCAGTTTTTCAGTACCTGCGCCCAGCTCTTTGAGTTCGGCAGCAGCACAGGATGGACAGGTGCCTGGCGCAGGAACGGAATAATCGCAGTAATGACAGACGCTCTGGCCTCGCTGGCGATGATAGGTGAGTGTGACCGAGCAGTTGGGACAGGCCAGCAGCTTCCCGCAGTCGTTACAGAGCAGAAATGTGGCGAATCCCCGCCGGTTCAGAAATACAATGGCCTGCTGGCCGCTTTCGACCGTTTGAGCCAGTAATAATCCGAGCGGCGCCGAGATGGTCTCCTTGCTCCCCTTCATATCAATCAGATCAACCGAAGGCATCGGGCGTTTCTCGACCCGCTCCGGCAGTTCCAGCAGCGTCAGCCTCCCTTCGGCGGCAGCATGGATGCTGGTGACCAGTGGTGTAGCCGAACCGAGCACTACGGCAGCCCGCTCCATTCTGCCGCGCAGCAGTGCGAGATCCCGGGCATTGTAGCGTAAGCCGTCCGATTGTTTGAAGGAGGCTTCATGCTCTTCATCTACAATGATGATGCCGATCTTTTCCAAGGGGGCGAAAACGGCCGAACGGGCGCCGATGACAATCCGAGCCAGACCGCGCCTGATGCGCCGCCATTCATCATAACGCTCGCCATCGGAGAGACCGCTGTGCAAAATTGCGATACCCCCTCCAAAGCGGGCCTGGAAACGCCCGGTCAGCTGCGGTGTCAACGCAATCTCCGGCACAAGCACCAGGGCGCTTTTCCCATGGTTAAGGGCGTTAGAGATGGCTTGCAGATATACTTCAGTCTTGCCGCTGCCGGTAACTCCATACAGTAGAAATGGCATAAACTTATTCAGGTCAAGAGAGGAGGAAATGGCCTCAAGGGCTCTTTTTTGATGTGTATGCAGAATTCGAGGTTCATCACGAGTCACTGTATGGTTTTTGAAAGGATCGCGGTATACTTCCCGCTCTTCAACCGAAACCAATCCGAGTTCGCAGAGTCTCTTCAGCTGTGGAGCAGGGTTGCCGAACCTCTTTCTCAGTATCTCCGCCGGCAGGTCGCCGGATTCGCGGATGACCATCAGTATTTCCAGCGCCTTCGAACCGGGCGATCTGGCAGGCTCCAAGCCGTGCCCAGGGAGATAGAATTTTTCGCGGCGTGCAGATTTTCCGACGGTCAGCGCAGCATTTTCTCCGGAGCTCCCTTTGCGGCTCTGCACATTTATGCCTGCCGGCAGCGCCGTCTTCAGAACTTCTCCGAGAGGATGCATATAATAAGACGCCACCCAGCGGAAAAACTCGTACTCATTCCCGGTCCAGAGAGGCTCACTGTCCAACACTTCCAGAATTTCTTTCGGCTTCTCGACCTGTGACTCTGCCGGACTCCCCAGGATGTAGCCGGTCAGCTTTCGCCGCCCGAACGGAACCAGGGCGCGCCGGCCGGGCAGGGCCTCTGCCAGGAGTCTCTCAGGCACCAGATAGTGAAAAGTCCTGTCCAGATAAAGTGGAATGGCGACTTCGATGATGCGGGGCGGTTCTGTCATGCGGAGAACAACTGTTGTCTGCAGGGATGCATCGGCTGATGTCACCAGAACTTCCGGGGGGGCTCGGTCTTGCCGACCAGTTTGATTTCGCCGTCAATTACCTTGAACATATCGCCGAGCTCGTTGGTCCAGGAATCCCCGTCATCGAGCGGCGACGGCACCTCACGTTTCCCCAGATAAACCTCTTCATCGTCAATGATGGCAACCCACTCCAAGGCACCCGTCATCCATATTTTCGTGTTCAGCGCCATAATCATGTCCCCTACGATAATCGTTGTTTAAAGTCCTCATACCCGAAGCTGCGAATCACCTTCAGCTCTCCGGTTTCCGGTTCGAAGGTGCATATGGCCGGAAGCTGGATGCCGTTAAAAGTGGTGGTCTTGACCATTGTGTAGTGAGACATGTCTAGAAAGACCAGGCGGTCGCCGGTCCGGAGCGGCTGTTCAAACGACCAGTCGCCGATGATGTCCCCTGCCAGGCAGGAAGGACCCCCCAGCCGGTAGGTGTGAGCTTTATCGCCTGCGTCGAATCCGCCCAGAAGAGCGGGCCGATAGGGCATCTCCAGAATATCCGGCATGTGACAGGTGGCTGAGACGTCCAGAATGGCAATCTCCATTTTGTTGTTGACTATGTCCAGGACCTCTCCGACCAGGATGCCGGTGCCTATGGCTATCGCCTCTCCCGGTTCCAGATAGAGTTCCAGACCGTATTTACCCTTGAAGTGCTTTACCAGTTCCACCAGGCCATCGATGTCGTACCCTTCGCGGGTTATGTGGTGTCCACCCCCGAGGTTCAGCCATTTCATCTGCGGCAGGAATTCCCCGAACTTCTCTTCAAAAACCTGTGCAGTCCGCTCCAGCGGCTCGAAGAGCTGCTCGCAGAGAGTGTGGAAGTGCAGCCCCTCGACTCCGCTCAGGGAACGTCCCTCGAACTCTTTCCGGGGAATTCCAAGGCGCGAATTCGCGGCGCAGGGATCGTAGATCTCGGTCTCTCCCTCGGAGTGTTCCGGGTTGACCCGCAGACCGATGGAGACTCGTCCCCGTTCCCTCTCCCATCGTGGCCGGAAACGCTCCAGCTGGCCAAAGGAGTTGAATACCAGATGATTGGAGATGCCCAGCAGTTCGACAACGTCGCTCTCCTTGAAGGCGGCGGCAAAACTGTGCACCTCGCGCCCGAACTCTTCCCGCCCCAGACGCGCCTCCCAGGGGGAACTGGCACAGACGCCATGCAGTGTTTCCCGGATGATCGGGAAGACGCTCCACATGGCGAAGGCTTTCAGCGCCATCAGGATCTTTGCTCCGCTCCGCTGCTGAACCTCGTCAAGGATGGCGAGGTTATGGCGCAACCTCCCCAGATCCACCACGTAAGCGGGGGAGGGGGCAAGTTCGAGGATTTTTGGGATGTCGATACCGGTCATAACTAACTCAGTTTAAGGTTGAGGTTGAGGTTGAGAAGATTCAAAAACCCTCAAACTCAACCTGTGAGCGCAACGGACGAAAACCTCTATCTGCTCGCATAGCGAGCTGCTACAACAGCGGCCACTCCCCGCCATCTACGACAACCGTCGGCAGTCCCATCGGTCCCAACAGATCCAGGAACGGTTCCGGATCGAACTGCTCCATGTTCCAGACGCCAGGCGCGTGCCACTTGCCGGTCAGCATCATGATCGCGCCTACCACGGCCGGGACGCCTGTTGTATAGCTGATCGCCTGGGATTTGACCTCTTGGTAGCAGGATTCGTGATCGCATATGTTGTAGATGTAGACCTGTTTCCGCTTTCCATCTTTCATACCTCTGGCAATGACGCCGATGCAGGTCTTCCCTTTGGTCAGCGGGCCCAGGGAGCCTGGGTCGGGAAGCAGGCTTTTGAGGAACTGGATCGGCACGATCTTCTGGCCGCCAAATTCCACCTCGTCGATGCGGGTCATGCCGACGTTCTGTAATACTTCCAGGTGTTTCAGGTAGTTGTCGGAGAAGGTCATCCAGAACTGTGCCTTTTTGATTGTCGGGATATGTCTGACCAGCGACTCCATCTCCTCGTGGTAGAGGCGGTAGATGTTCATCGGCCCGATCCCCTCCGGGAAATCGAATGAGTGCTTGGTCGTCAGGGGCGGACTCTCGACCCACCGGCCTCTCTCCCAGTGGCGGCAGGTGGCGGTCACCTCCCGGATGTTGATTTCCGGGTTGAAGTTGGTGGCAAAGGGCTGGCCGTGGCTACCTGCATTGGCGTCGATGATGTCGATTTCTTCGACCACGTCCAGGTACTTCTTGGCGGACAGGGCGGTGTAGACGTTGGTTACACCCGGATCGAAACCGGAACCCAGGAGCGCCATAAGCCCTTTTTCCCTGAAGCGCTCCTGATAGGCCCACTGCCAGCTGTACTCGAATTTTGCCGTATCGAGCGGTTCGTAGTTGGCGGTGTCGAGGTAGTCCACGCCTGTTTCCAGGCAGGCGTCCATGATGTGCAGATCCTGGTAGGGGAGCGCCACGTTGATGACCAGTTTCGGCTGTTCCCGTCTGATCAGAGCCGCCAGTTCCGGCACGTTGTCGGCGTCAACCTGCGCGGTTTTGATCGGGGAAGCGATCTGGGCGGCGATCGTGTCACACTTGGATTTTGTGCGGGATGCCAGCGTGATTTCAGATATTACAGCCTTGGCCTGTGCGCATTTGTGAGTCACAACCTGGCCGACGCCGCCGGCGCCGATGATAAGAACTTTACTCATGTCTCAACCTTTCCGTTTGGTGTGGCTTTCATATAGCACAGTCATGCCGGCAGCGCAAGAATTGGGGCGCCGCTGACATTGATTTGAGAATGTACCGCGATACTCCGGGGGAGATGCAGTCCGGGTCGGGTACGTTGCAAAATTATGTTAACCTGCTATCATTGCTACTGGAGTTAATCCTGTTACAGGGAGGTCATCATGCTATTTTTCAGCCGTCTGAAGATGTATCTGTCACTATTTTGCCTTGCAATCTGCAGTGCCGCTTCAAGCGCGCTCGTCTACGGGGGGGATATCACGGTGACGTACCGGAATGGAGTGACCCAGTCCATGCAGTTGCAGCAAGATCCTGGTTACATTAAAAATATCGAGATCGGCGGTAGCGACGGCGCCATGCCGGCCACCCTCTCCGGTCCCGGCATGCCGGTCACCATTTACTGGCATATGGCGGACGATGCCGATCTGTATTTGAACGGACGCCCTTTACGCCGCTACGAACCATCCTTCAAAAGCCGTGGCGATGAGGCGCCACTCCCCGCGTTTTCTGCTTCTGCGGTCTTGCGGCAGGGGGATGTTTTCACCGTCGGCGGTCGTCGCGGAGGGAGTTTCGGGTTTATGCTGATTGCGGTTGATATCAACGGGCAGGTGGTTTTCAAGTCTGACCAGATGGCATGGAAAGTCTATGATCCAGGAGAGAATCTTAACTGGTTCATGCCCGAAGTTGCCAAGCATTCACCGGTATTTCCGGTCACCGTACAGCAGGACCCCTGGTATCCCCAAAAGGCCTTGAATTCAAAGTACGGCAATACGGCGCTTTCCATCTGGAGCAGTCCCGACCAGCGTTTCGCCTATTTGGTGGGGGTGGTACGATTCCTGCGTTAGGTTCCTGCAAAATCAGGTGCTGATGCCGAAAAAAAACGGGCAAGACAGGGGTATTGAACAGACAGAGTTTGAATGCCTGGTGCTGAGCTGTGCTTTGCGCTTGGTGCAAAACCTGCCGGAAGGATTGCGACGACCGGAGTTTTACTCCCCCAGATAGGTATAGCCAAGCAGTGTCTTATCCAGCAGCTCGATGAAGTGGCTGCTCTCCTCAATGGAGATCTTCCGCGAAGCCACGCTCTTTTCCAGGTTGTCGCGGACATGCTTCAGAATTTCCGGCCCTTTGTACTGGACGTATTTCAGGGTCTCCCAGGTGGCGTCGCCGTTTATCACAGTGTCGATCATATAACCTGTTTTTTTGTTAAAGGTGATATGGACGGCATTGGTGTCGCCGAACAGGTTGTGCAGGTCGCCCAGGATCTCCTGGTAGGCGCCGATCAGGAAGAAGCCTATGTAGTAATCCTCGTCTTTCCTGATCTTGTGCAGCGGCAGGGATTTGGTGCGTCCGTGCTCCCCCACGAAGCTGGTGATCTCGCCGTCCGAATCGCAGGTGATATCTGCGATCGAGGCCATCACTTCCGGTTTCTGGTTAAGCCGCTGAAGTGGCATGATCGGGAAGAGTTGATCTATTGCCCAGGAGTCGGGTATGGACTGGAAGAGTGAAAAATTGGCGAAATAGGTCTGGCGCAGGTGCAGCTGAAAGTTCTGCAACTCCTCGGGGATCGGTTTGATTTTCTCCACAATGCTGTTGATCTTCTTGATGATCTTGGCGTAGAGCCATTCGGCGATAGCACGGTCGTTCAAGGTCAGATATCCCAGGTTGAACAGGCTGACCGCCTCGTTGATCAGCTGCAGAGTGTCGTGATAGTCCTCGCGCAGCGAGTAGCGGTCGATGCTCTTGTAGATGTCCATCAGCTTCTTGACGGTTGGGGCCACCTTCTCCGATTGGGCCAGCATCGCCTCGAAGTCCGGCATCAGATTCTGGGTGTTTGTGTTCAGGACATTGGTTACCAGAACCGAGTAGTGCGCGACGGTTGCCCGTCCCGACTCGGAAATTATGTTGGGACATTCCACGCCGGCCTCATCACAGATGTTCTTGATCTGGTAGATAACGTCATTGGCGTATTCTTCTATAGTGTAGTTGACGCTGGAAAAATAGCTCGATTTGGAACCGTCGTAATCGACCCCCAGTCCCCCTCCGATATCCAGAAATTCGATCCCGACCCCCAGCTTCTTCATCTCGGTGTAGATACGGGTGACCTCTATCAGGGCGGTCTTGATCTTGTCTATCTTGGTTATCTGGCTGCCGATGTGGGAGTGCAGCAGCTTGACGCATCCGAGCATTCCCTGCTCGTCCAGTATGCGGATGGCGGCGATGATCTCCGACATGCGGAGTCCGAACTTGGCGTCTTCTCCGCCGGAGGTGGCCCATTTACCTGTACCCTTGGAGGAGAGCTTGACCCGGATGCCCAGCTTGGGCTGGATACCGGTTTTTTTGGAGAGTTCCACGATCTTTTCAAGCTCGAAGAGCTTCTCCACCACAAGGGTTATGTCATAGCCGATTTTGGTGGCGAAGAGCACGGTCTCGATGTACTCGGCGTCCTTGTAGCCGTTGCATATGATCGGGAGGCCATTGCCGGTGGAGATAGAGATGGCGGCCACCAGCTCCGGTTTAGATCCGACTTCAAGCCCGATATTGTAACGTTTGCCGTAACCCGCGATGGCTTCGACCACCTGCCGCTGCTGATTTACCTTGATCGGATAGAAGGTCTGATATTTGGCCGGGTAGTCGTTATCCTGGATGGCGTTTTTAAAGACGCGGTTTATGGAGGCGATACGCCCCTGAAGTATGTCCATGAATCGGAGCAGAATTGGAGGTTTAATCTTGCGCTTGATAAGGTCGTTCACCAGATCGCGCAGGTCGATGGATTGCTTGGAGTTGGACGAGGGGTGGACGCAGATATTCCCTTTTTTATTGATAGAGAAGAGATCCGAGCCCCAGTTGTCTATGTTGTATATCTTTGCGGATTCGCTGATGGTCCATTTTTCCATGGCTGGTACCCCGTTTCCCGGTTGGTAAACCCAAATTGCATGAATCTGAATCATCCTATCTATTGCATAGGATGGTCAATGTCAATTTTAAATTGATTCGCATTGATGTCGAAATTAAGCAAATTGCCTCCCTTGACTTTGCCGGATGGAATGTTTACTTTCTTATTGGTTTTATGTATGGAGACTAAATTGGTTTTACACTAAAGGCTTCACTACCTTTACATTACAGGTGCCCCCATGCCCAGATTCAGTGGCAGAAAGCCGTTTCAACAGGAAATTTTCAGCCGTCATATTGGCGAAATGCGAAACCTGCTACAAGCACTTGAGCTGCGGGACATCTTTGAAGAGGATGAAAACCGTCCGAAGATGGACATGTATGAAACCTGCAGTGAGATCATCATCGAGTTCGACCTCCCCGGGTTTGTCTTGGAGAGCATTTCACTCAAAATGTGCGGACTGACTTTGGTGCTGGAAGCTCATAGGCCGAGAGAGCAGAACAACGGCAAGTTTATCTGTGTAGAACGAAGCTACGGCAGTTTTCACCATGCGGTACTTATCCCTGTAAATGTTGAACCGGCTGCTATCACGGCGGAATACCGCCTGGGGGTGTTGCGGGTGGTATGTCCCAAGTGCGGTGAAAGACTGGTGTCTATAAAGGAGATTGCAGATTGAGCGAGATTGAGAACGATACCGAACAGAGTACGGAAGAACTGAAAATTCCAGAGCTGCTGCCACTTTTACCGATCAGGGATGTGGTTGTCTACCCTTTCATGATCATTCCTCTATTCGTCGGGCGCGAGATGTCGGTCAAGGCGGTTGACAGCGCCCTGGCCGGCGACCGGATGATACTGCTCGCAACCCAGCACGATATCGGCGATGAGGATCCGCCTCCAGAAAAGATATATGAATTTGGCACGGTTGCGATGATCATGCGGATGCTCAAATTGCCGGATGGGCGGGTAAAGATACTTGTACAGGGATTGGCCAAAGCCCGTATCACGGAGTATGTCTCCGACAGTCCGTTTTATCTGGTTCGTTCCGAGCGGCAGTATGATACCCCTATGGGGGATATTTCCCTGGAAATCGAGGCGCTGGTTCGCACCGTGCGCGAGCAGCTGGCCAAGGTGGTGGAACTTGGAAAGCAGGTTTCTCCCGAAGTCATGGTTATTCTTGAGAATATCCAGGACCCTGGCAGCATGGCCGATCTGATCTCCAGCAATCTGGGTCTTAAAGTTGCCGACGCCCAACTGCTGCTTGAAATCAACGATCCGATCGTGCGTCTGACCAAGGTCAATGAGTTTTTGAACCGCGAAGTGGAACTTTTAAGCGTACAGGTAAAAATTCAGAACGCGGCCCGCGAGGAGATGGGTAAAAACCATAAGGAATACTACCTTCGCGAGCAGATGAAGGCCATTCAGAGTGAACTGGGAGATAATGAAGGCAAAGAGGAAATGGCCGAAATAAGGAAGGCCATCGAAGCGGCCAAGATGCCGGAAACGGTACAGAAAGAGGCGCTTAAACAGCTGGGCCGCCTCGAAAACATGCATCCGGATGCCGGTGAAGCGGGGATCATACGCACCTATCTGGACTGGATGGTGGAGCTTCCCTGGAGCAAGTCGACCCGTGACAGTCTAGACATTGTCCGCGCCAAACAAATTCTGGACGATGACCACTTCTATCTGGACAAAATAAAGGAACGCATCCTGGAATTTCTGGCGGTGCGAAAGCTTAAAAAGAAGATGAAAGGTCCGATTCTCTGCTTTGTCGGGCCGCCGGGTGTTGGTAAAACATCCTTGGGCAAATCTATCGCTCGCGCCATGAATCGCAAGTTTGTGCGTATTTCTCTTGGGGGTGTCCGTGACGAGGCGGAGATTCGCGGCCATCGCCGCACCTACATCGGCGCCCTGCCGGGGCGCATACTGCAGGGGATGAAGCAGGCCGGAGCAAACAACCCCGTTTTCATGCTGGATGAGCTGGACAAACTAGGCTACGACTACAAGGGGGATCCCTCTTCGGCGCTTCTGGAGGTACTCGACCCGGAGCAGAATCACTCTTTCTCCGACCATTACATCAACCAGCCCTTCAGCCTTGCAAATGTAATGTTCGTTGCTACCGCCAATCAGATTGACCCGATCCCGTCCGCCCTGCGCGACCGTATGGAGGTCATAAATCTGGCCGGCTACACCGAGGAGGAGAAACTTGAGATCGCCAAGCGTTATCTGGTGCCGCGCCAGACGAAAGAAAACGGTCTCAAACCCAAACATATCTGCTTTGACGATGAATCTATCAGCGATATAATCGGCAAGTACACCCGCGAGGCCGGGTTGCGTAACCTGGAACGGGAGATAGGCAAAGTATGCCGCAAGGTAGCACGCAAGGTGGCAGAGGGTAACCAGCGTCTCGTAAAGGTAACCGCCAAAACCTTGCATAACTACCTGGGCGCCCCCAAGTTCGTGCGCGAGGAAGATCTGGACAAGAACGAGATCGGAGTCGTAAACGGCCTGGCCTGGACCCCGGTTGGAGGCGAAATTCTGCATATCGAGGCCACTCTGATGAGCGGCAAGGCCGGGCTGACTCTGACCGGTCAACTGGGCGATGTAATGAAGGAATCGGTACAGGCGGCTCTATCGTTTATCAGGGCCCATGCCGATACCATGAATCTGAAACCGGACATCTTCAAGGATAATGAGATTCATGTTCATGTTCCGGCCGGTGCAATACCAAAGGATGGACCCTCTGCAGGCGTTGCCATGACGACGGCTCTGGTTTCGATCCTCTGCCGTATCCCGGTAAGAAAAGATGTCGCAATGACCGGAGAAGTGACGCTGCGCGGCAAGGTACTCCCGATAGGGGGGTTAAAGGAAAAGATACTGGCTGCCGTCCGTTCCCGGATGCGGCTGGTAATTATTCCCGAACAGAACAGGAAGGACCTGGAGGATATTCCGCCGGAAATTCTGAAGAAGGTTAAAATAGTGCCGGTTTCCGAGGTTGGAGAGGCTCTCAGGCTGGCCCTGGAAAAGTTCCCGCCACCAGCTCCGAAGGTTCCCAGGGAACAGCCGAAAAAGTCTCGCACCACTCTCTCCAACCCTAAAATACAACAGCGTCCCGGCAAGGGGATCCCGGCAGGGGTGCGAGGGTAGCGGTCGGGAAAACATAAGTGATAAAGGGACAATGTTACGGTATCATGATTAAAATGGATTTTCCAAAATAACATGCCAATATCACTTGAAGAACAGCCATTTAAAAAACTCTCCGCCATCGGTGAATTCGGTTTTATATCCCGAATTGCATCCGCATCTAGACAGGGTGCAGGCGTCATCACCGGCATAGGCGACGATGCCGCGGTAACGGTTCCTTCACCCGGCATGCAGCTTTTAACCTCCACCGACATGCTTCTGGAGGACGTGCATTTCCGCCATGCCTGGCATGATCCGTATCGTCTGGGGCGCAAATCACTGGCGGTCAATATTTCGGACATTGCCGCCATGGGCGGCATCCCCCGCTGGGCGACACTCTCTCTGGCAATTCCAGCCGACCTTTCTCTCGATTTCCTGGATAACTTTACCCGCGGTTTCCTCTCCATGGCTGCCGAACATGGGGTCAGCCTGATCGGTGGAGACACCTGCGCGTCGCGGAACGGCCTTGCCGTCTCGGTTACGATCATCGGGGAACAGTTTCCTGACCTTATCCTGCGCCGCTCCGGCGCGTTTCCAGATGATGAAATATGGGTTACCGGCACTTTGGGTGATGCGGCGCTTGGATTGAAGTTGATGGAGAATGGTTTCGACTCGACTCAGCCACCGGAAAGTTCCCTGACCAAAATCGAAGGGAGAGAGTATCTCGTATCCCGCCTGCTCGACCCGACACCTCGCCGCTCCGCCGGTCTGGCCCTTGCCGAGTCCGGCCTTGTGACAGCCATGATCGACATCAGTGACGGGCTTCTGGCCGATTTTGGCCATATCGCCGAACAATCGGGCGTCGGAGGGGTCATACGTCTCGCCGATCTTCCGCTTTCCAGCCAATTCCGTTCACTTGCTCCAAGCCTCAGCATCGATTCCAGCATTCTGGCGCTTTCCGGAGGTGAAGATTACGAACTCTGTTATACAGCCCCGAAAGCGAACCATGAAATAATTGTCGCCTTCATGAAAAAATGTGGCATTGAGGCGGCCTCTGTTGGTATAGTAACAAACTTGCCGGGAGTGAAGGGTGTCAATGGGGATGGTAGCCCATGCGATGTACAAATTCAGGGTTTTAATCACTTTATATAAAATCTTAGCTTATCTGAAAGGAAGAATTAAATGCACCACATCATGATTTCATCCGACAAGGCCCGGCAATGTGCCGATGCCATCCGTTTCCTATCTGTCGACGGCGTTGAAAAGGCCAATTCCGGCCATCCGGGCCTCCCGATGGGTGCGGCAGATTGCGCCTTTGCTCTCTGGGGCAATTTTCTTTCCTTTAATCCGGAAGATCCGGAGTGGCCCAATCGCGACCGTTTCATACTTTCGGCCGGCCATGGCTCGATGCTGCTCTATTCGCTGCTACACCTGTTCGGCTATGATCTCACGCTCGACGAACTGAAAAATTTTCGGCAGTGGGGCAGTAAAACGCCGGGACATCCGGAGTTTGGTCACACCGTTGGCGTTGAGGTGACGACCGGGCCGCTGGGGCAAGGTTTTGCCAATGGCGTAGGGATGGCTATTGCCTCAAAAATGGCTGGAGAACGCTTCAACACCGCCGATTTCAGTCCGATCAACCACATGGTCTATGCCCTGGTGGGTGATGGCGATCTGCAGGAGGGTATCAGCTACGAGGCGGCTGCGCTGGCCGGGCATTTGAAACTGGGAAATCTGGTGTATATATACGACAGCAACAGAATTACGATTGAGGGTAAGACCGATCTGGCCTGGTCGGAGAATATTGCCGGGCGATTTGGAGCTTGCGGCTGGCAGGTTCAGGAGATCGATGGCCACAATTACGAGCAGATCATAGCCGCCATTGCCGCCGCCAAAGCGGATAAGGGGCGCCCTTCGATAATCATAGCCACAACCCATATAGCCTTCGGCAGTCCCAAATGTCAGGATTCTTCCGGTGCACACGGCTCGCCGCTCGGAAAGGACGAAATCGCGGCTACCAGGGCCAATCTTGGGTGGCAGCACGGCCTCTTTGAAATTCCGAACGATGTGCGTGATGCCTGCCAGTTGCGGATTGATGAATTGAAACAGAACTATTCTTCCTGGCAGCGTGGTTTTGCGGTCTGGCATGCCGCCAACCCGGAAAAGTCCAAGTTGTGGGATGAAATGTGGCACAAACACCTCCCTCTGAACCTCTCCGAAGAACTGTTGGCGGCGGTGGCCGGTAAAGATGGCGCAACGCGCGCCCTGTCGGGTGCTGTCCTGCAAAAGGCGGCAGCCCTGATTCCGTCTCTTGCAGGTGGTTCGGCCGATCTTTCCCCCTCCAACAACAGCGATATCAAAGGGTCTGCTTCAATTCAGGCCGGAGCTTTCGGCGGCCGCAATCTGCACTTCGGGATTCGTGAACATGCCATGGCTGCTGCCGTCAACGGCATGGCGCTTTATGGTTGTTTCATACCCTACGGCGCAACCTTCCTGGTGTTCTCCGATTATTGCCGTCCGTCACTTCGGCTCTCGGCCCTGATGAAACTTCAATCTATCTTCATCTTCACTCATGACTCATTTTTTGTCGGTGAAGATGGACCTACGCATCAACCGGTAGAGCATGTTGCCTCTCTCCGTTTGATTCCGGGGCTGCAGGTGATCCGACCTGCCGACGGGATAGAAACCGCTCTGGCCTGGCAGGCAGCCCTGCAGTACAGCGGTCCGACCGCCCTGATACTGACCCGTCAAAAATTGCCTATGATAGCCAGGGTCGAATCGTTTACCCCGGCAGATGCGCTCAAAGGGGGTTATATCGCCGTTTCCCCGGACGGAGCGCCTGACGTTGTCGTAATGGCCAGCGGTTCAGAACTGCACATGGCGGTTGAAGCCGCCGAAATTATGTCGGCAAGCGGTATAAAGTCCCGCATTGTATCGATACCATGCCTTGAGACCTTCCTGTCCCAGCCGGCAGATTATCTCCGGGAAGTACTCCCGACCGCTGTTCCGCGTGTGGCAATTGAGGCCGGACGGGGGGAGTCATGGGGACGCTTGATCGGTTGCGATGGACTTTTCATTGGCATCGAACATTTTGGCGCGTCGGCGCCGGACAAGGTGCTGGCCGAAAAGTTCGGTTTCACCGCGCCGCAGGTGGCGGAGCGGATCGCGGCATTTTTGAAAAAATAAGTCAATATCGGGTTCGCACAAAGTTCACAGAATAATTAAATTGGATGATTTTTGATAAATGCTTCGAAGATTTGCAGTTCTTTGTGACCTTAGTGCCTTTGTGAGAGGTAATACTTATTAATGGAACTGATTGAACAACTCAAAAAACCGCTCCTCTTCTCCGGTCTGAATGACGCGGATCTTTCCGAGCTCGTTGCAATTACCGTGCGCCGCAAGTTCAGGAAGGGAGAAACCCTGTTCAGTGAAGGGGAAGAGGCTACCGGTTTCTATCTGCTGCTGTCCGGCGGTATAAAGCTCTGCCGGATGTCGCCGGATGGCCGCGAGAAGGTGCTGCACTTTGTCAAACCCCGCGAGACGTTTGCCGAGGCAGCATTTTTCGGAGACGGCAAATACCCGGCCGAGGCCAGGGCCATTGAAGCGGGGGAAGCGCTCTATCTGCCCCGGCAGGGCTTTATGGATCTGATGAGCAGAAATCCGAATTTCGCCCTCAATCTGGTGGTTTCTCTCTCGCTCATGTTGCGCCAGTTTGCCCGCCAGATTGAAGAGCTCTCCTTTGCAGACGTTACTTCACGACTTGCGTCTTTTCTGGTGCGGCTTGCCGCAGAAAGCTCGACGAGTTATGGCGGTATAACCTACATTGATCTGGGGATCAGAAAGGGCGAACTGGCTTCACGGCTTGGTACGGCCAGCGAGACGATCTCCCGAACCTTGCGCAAGCTGAAGGATGAGGGGATTATCGAGGTTCAGGGGAATCGGGTAGTGGTGCATCAGATGGAAAAGCTGCAGAAGATGTCGGAGAGGCATGAATAAAGAGGGGACATTGAAATGCTGATCGTAATGAACCACAACGCCACCCAGGCAGATGTCGATGCCATTACCGGAATCGTGCAGGAGATGGGTTTCAGGGCCGAACCGATTCCGGGAAGTGAAAGGACCGCCATTGGTGTGCTTGGTAATCACGGCTATGTCGATGACAGCAAGATTTTGGAGCTGCCGGGAGTGCTGAGGGTTATCCATGTATCCAAACCCTACAAACTGGTATCGCGCGATTTCCATCCTGAAGACACAATAGTAAATGTGGCCGGCGTTAACGTCGGTCAGGGATGCCGTCCGGTTGTCGTGGGTGGGCCATGCGCCGTGGAGAACGAGGAACAGATCGTCAAGACCGCGATGTTCGTCAAAAAGGCGGGTGCCGATATGCTTCGAGGCGGCGCTTTTAAGCCGCGCACCGGACCGCACACTTTTCAGGGTTTGCGTGAGGAGGGGCTGCGGCTCTTGGCAATAGCCGGGAAAGAGAGCGGTCTGCCGATCGTTACTGAAGTGATGAGCCCGGATAATGTCGGGCTGGTGTCGGAATATGCCGATCTGTTACAAGTTGGCGCCCGCAATATGCAGAATTTTGACCTGCTCCGCGAGTTGGGCAGGATTCGTAAACCGGTGCTGCTGAAGCGCGGCATGAGCGCCACAGTTGAAGAGTTTCTCGCGGCGGCCGAGTACATTCTGGCCGAAGGGAACGATCAGGTTATATTGTGTGAACGCGGGATTCGTACGTTTGAGCCCGCCACGCGCAACACACTGGATCTCTCGATCGTACCGCTGATTAAGGAAATGTCGCACCTGCCTATTATGGTTGACCCTTCTCATGCCACCGGCAAGAGGTCGCTTGTCGCCCCAATGGCCAAAGCCGCCTTGGTTGCCGGTGCGGACGGAGTTTTGGTCGAGGTGCATCCCGAGCCGGAGAAGGCGCTTTCCGACGGTCCTCAGTCACTGACGTTCCAGGGTTTTGGGCAATTGATGAATGATATAAACCGGTTGATGTTGTTTATGGGGCATAGCTGAATACTGTATACAAAACACTTGAATTCTCCGGTTCAGGGGTGTAATAATCAATCAGCACACTGTTCTCTCTACCCTGTTCGCCGGTTGCAGTGCCCGGGCGGAATGCTATACAATCAGGAAGTCGCTCCCTGCTGTGGTGTGCTGCCCTCAATACGCGGGAATTGCCTGAAACAGCATACTGACTTCCGTCGTTAAGGAACTCGCCGGAGGCCCTTTATTCCGACGGCAGGGTGGAGAGAATGAGTAAAAAAGGATGGCCGGTTTTCGGCCATCCTTTTTTTGATCTCTGATTCATAACTTCATTATCTTCCGGAGAGACTCCAGCAGTAGCTGGTTCTCCCCGCCGCTTCTCACCGCAATTCGGAAAAAACTATCTGACAAACCTGCAAAGTTCGAACAGTCGCGTATCAGTATGCGGTGGTGCGCCAGCAGTTGATCCTTCAGTTTTTTGTTTCTCGTACCGTCTTTGATTTCTACCAGCAGAAAATTGGCGCCGGAAGGGTACACTCTGAACTGTGGGAACTGTCCCAGACTTTCAAAAAGTTTACGCCGTTCCTGGCGAATGAACTCGATTGTCCTCCGGTTATGTTCACTGTCATGCAGGGCGGCAACTCCGGCGACCAGAGCAAGAGTGTTAACGTTCCAGGGCCCTCCAAGGGAAGCAAGACGTTCGGCCAGGGTGGCATTGCTGATGGAGTAACCGAGGCGTAAGCCTGGGATGCCGAAAAATTTGGTCATGGAGCGGAGCAGTACTGCGTTGTCGTAATTTACGACGAAACGTTTGGCCGAGGACTCCTCGCAGAAATCCATAAAGGCTTCATCCAGCACCATAAAGGCGCCTGAGTCGATGCAAAGCCGATAGATCTTTTCGATCACCCGTTGAGGGTAGAGAGTGCCGTTTGGGTTGCCGGGGTTGCAGAAATAGAGTACATCTACGCCGCTGCTCAGGGAGTGCTCCAATGCAGCGATGTCGATGGAAAAATTGTTTGCGGGTGAGAGGATGAAATGTTCTGCATCCCAGCTATGCTGGTTAAGCGCACGGACGTATTCGCTGAAAGAGGGAGATATGATCAAGGCTTTTTTGCCCGGCAGTATGGCCGGCAGATTGTAGATCAACTCGGTGGAACCGTTGGCTATGGCGAAATTGGCAGATGACAGGTTGTGGTATCCGGCCAGTGCCTGTTTCAGCTCACTGTGACAGCTGTCCGGGTAATGGACCAGGCTGTCGAGAGCATTGATGAGAGACTTTCTAACAAGTGGCGACAAACCGAACGGATTTATACTGGCAGAAAAATCTGATATCACATCGGGAGGGACACCCAGTGAGCGCGCGACAGTGAAGATGTTCCCGCCATGTTGATAAGAATGGGACACGGATTCCCCTCATTAGTTAGTTAGAAAATATTCTGCGTATTAGTAAGTTAGAGGTTGTTTCTGGATTTCCGCAGGAAAACAAATTCGTTAACGCGCTATCCCGTTTATCCGGGCTAGATAAGCGATCGAAATGCAGGCCGCCGCCATCAGGATGGTCGAGACGTACATCAGTTTGATCATCCCGCGATACGCCTGTTCGTCAAGCGGCAATTTTGCATCGCCAATATATTCTTTCATAGAACTGATGCCGCTGTAGCAAGCCTCCCCTCCCAGGCGAATACCCAAAGCCCCTGCCGCCGCGGCTTCCGGATGTCCGCTGTTTGGTGAGGGGCTTTTGAGGCGGTCACGCAGGGTGATCAGCATGGCACCGGATGTCGAATGTCCGGTCAGCGCCGCCGCAGTTATTATAAACATGGCCGTCAGGCGGGCTGGGATAAAATTGAGCAGATCATCCATCCGGGCCGAAGCCCGGCCAAGATGCAGATAGCGTTCATTCCTGTAACCGACCATCGAGTCCAGTGTGCTGACAGCCTTGTAAGCCATTGCGGCGACCGGTCCGCCCAGTGTCAGCCAGAAGAGCGGTGAGATAATGCCGTCGGAAGTATTCTCGGCGACAGTTTCCACAAGAGCTCTCCAAATCTCGGATTCATCGAGCCGAGCGGTGTCGCGTCCCACAATCCACGATAGATAGTGCCGAGCGGCAGGGAGGTCACCAGAGGAGAGTGCAGCTGCGACACGGGCAGATTCGATATGCAGGGAACGGGTCGCAAGGCAGGTGTAAGAGAGGAAGATTGCACCTGCATAGCCGGCCAGCGGCGATAAAAGAGTTAGCGTTTTTAATAAAAGCCATGTTGCTCCCGCTGCACTCCCGACGGTTATCAGCAACAGCAGCAGGCCTGCCAGTTGCAGGTCAAGCCAGGGCTGGCGCATTCCATGTTCCAGAACATTGACCAGGCGCCCCATTAAAATGACCGGATGTGGCAGCCAACGCGGATCACCCATTATAAGATCGAGCAAGAGCGCCACTGTTATTATCAGCGGGTCAGGGGGTATCACTGCCCAATCCGCAAATGTTCAGTAGGAGAGGCATATCCAGATGTTTTTCAAGATTTCCGGCCAGTTGGTCGAAAGGATCGTGTTCAAATTGTTTATGGACGCCTCGTCGTAGCGGCATTCCTTTTTCGATGCGTATACGATTTAAGTAGATCTCGCGAAAACGTTCATTTTCGAAGATGCCGTGCATGTAGGTGCCGAATGTCCGGCCATCCGGAGAAACGGCTCCATCCTCGACGGTTACCGATTCTTCGCCACGCCGGAAGATTCTGGCAAATGGTCTTGCGGAGGTTCCGAGCGTCGTCTTGCCCATATGAATCTCATAGCCCGTGATGACTCCGTTGCATTCAGGCGCCACAATCAGGCCGGCCTCTTCCAGGTAGCAGAGCGATAGGTGAGTCTCTTTCTCCGGCAAGATTTCGGTTTCGGCGGAGAGCAGGTCAAGACCCTGGATTTCCCTGATTGAGGACTCGATGCCGTCAGGATCCAGGACATGCGTGCCGAGCATTTGGAAACCGCCGCAGATGCCGACAATGTGTCCATTGAACTTCCTGATTTCATTATATATGCCGCGCTCCATCATGAAGTACAGATCGGCAATGGTGGATTTACTGCCGGGTATGATAAGGATGTCAAGGTTCTGCAGGTGATTGGCTGTTTCGACATAACTTAAGTTTACATCCGGCTCGCTCTGCAGAGGATCGAAGTCGGTAAAATTTGAAATTCGCGGCAGTTTGAGAACTCCGATATGGATCTTTTTGTGCCCGGTCGTTGTATTGACGAACTTGGAATGCTGGCCGAGAGCCATGCTGTCCTCGGCAGGTAGAGTCAGATCCGGGAACCAGGGGAGCACGCCGATCACCGGTACCCCGGTCCTCTCCTGTATGAAAACTATTCCGGGCGCCAGAATTTGCGGATCTCCGCGAAACTTGTTGATGATTATACCCCGGATACAGGCCCGCTCTTGTGGCTCCAGCAGATCAATAGTGCCGACGATCTGGGCGAAGACCCCACCCCTGTCTATGTCAGCTATCAGAATTACCGGACAACGCGCCATCATTGCAACCTTGAGATTGGCGATATCACTCTTTTTCAGGTTGATCTCGGCGATGCTGCCGGCTCCTTCCATGACAATAAACCCGTATGCCTGATGCAGACGGTCAAAGCTTTCGCAGACTTTAGCAAAGGCTGCCGGCTTGTAGGCATCGTATTCTGCGATAGTCATGTTTCCGATCGGTCGCCCCTGGACAATAATCTGGCTGCCGGTATCGGAGTTGGGTTTCAGCAATACCGGATTCATGTCGGTATGGGGATTTATTTTGCATGCCTGAGCTTGTACCGCCTGGGCGCGGCCTATTTCACCCCCTTGAGGCGTGACTGATGAGTTAAGTGACATGTTCTGTGACTTAAATGGTGCGACTGCCATGCCGCGATTAACGAGAAACCGGCAGAAACCGGCAGTAATGACAGATTTTCCTACATCGGAAGCTGTTCCGCAGAACATGACCGCCCCCGGTTGCGGCATCGGTTCCTGCTCGATGATGATCCCGGTATTATTACTTGGTAACATCTGTTCTTGCTTATCTCCCACCCCCCTTGACGGGAGGGGAGTTGTTTGTGTCTGTTGACTTAAGTGTTCCAGGGCATTGGTTGAATCGCCCCCGTATTTTCCGGCGTAACCGCGCGGCGTAACCATTCGTCCATGGCTGTCTACAAAACTGCTGGCGTTGCCGATGAACAGGATGCTGGTCATGTCAATCTCATGGTCGAGTAATTGGCCGAGGGTCGTTACAGTGACGGATTCACCTGTTCTGCAGGCGTTTTTAACGATGCCGGCTGGAGTCTCACCCGGACGGTGAGCGAGGATGATGCCCTGAGCTTCCTCTATCTGTGTTCTGCGATTTTTGCTGCGAGGATTAAAGATGGCGATTACGAAGTCAGCCCGTGCGGCAGCTTCTACTCTTGTTTTGATCAGATTCCAGGGGGTGAGAAGGTCCGATAGCGAGATCACGGCAAAGTCATGCATGAGCGGAGCGCCCAGCAGCGCCGCGGCCGCCTGCACGGCCGATATGCCGGGAATCACCCGTACGCCGGGTTGCTCAGTTTCCGGTTCCTTTTTGGCATCGATCTCGATCAGTTCCAGAACCAGTCCGGCCATGCCGTAAATTCCGGAGTCGCCACCTGAAACCAGGGCAACCGATTCACCTGCACGGGAACGACGGATCGCTTCCTGGCAACGCTGAATCTCCTGCATCATGCCGCTGGCTATGATCTGTTTGCCATCCAGCAGGGGACGCACAAGTTCAATGTAGTTGTCATAGCCGATGATTGTTTCGGATGCTGCGATGGCCTGTCTGGCCGCATCGGTCAGATGCTCGACGGCGCCTGGTCCGGTGCCGACGATGTAGAGTAAAGCCATGAAGTTCCTCGCTGGAGTTTGGGGGGGCAACGGTACCGGATTCTACACTTCAATCATGATAAGATGCAAGCAGGGAATAGAAGGCTCGGGGGGGAGAACGATATTATTCAAGCGATATAGGAGGAGTAAAGCTGCTTGACCCGTACCAGGTAATCGCGTGTTTCGCCGGGGAGCCTGTCGGGGCGTCTGTCCACATTGCCCGGCCCCCAGTTATAGGCTGCCAGGGCTGAATCGACGTTTCCATTGTAGCGCTGGAGCAGTTCGCTTAAGAACCGTGTGCCCGCCATCACGTTCTGTTCAGGATCAAATGAATCGCTGACCCCTAGTGAACGGGCCGTAGCCGGCATGAGTTGCATCAGGCCACGGGCTCCGGCATGGGAAACAGCCTGAGGGTTGAAGTTGCTCTCGGCCTTGATAACCGCTTTTATCAGGCCTACATCGACGCCATAGCGCCTGGATGCCTTGGCTATGATTGGATCAAGCCATGATGGGTCGCTGCTTTTGGACCGGATTCCGGCTCTGGGTTGTATCTTTTCTCCTGCGGCGGATAGTTCCTGAAGTTGTGACGGTGACTGTGAAGGAGCTGAGACAGACGCAGATACAGGGTTTTCTCCGGTTTCCGCCAGGTTGGCGCTGTAGGCCTGCAGAAGTGAATTTACCGAAGACAGCGGGCGTGCCGCTGAAGTTTCCGCAGGCAGATCGCTTGCCAGAGAGAGGGAGGTTTGAAGCATCTGCAGACTCAAAGATTCTGCCAAAGCCCTGGCCTTGTCGCTGGAAGTGGCCACCGATGAGCCTCCCGACAGGGCGCGATCAAGCCGGTCGGCGAATCCACGTTCCTGCCGGACGGAGTTGCTGTCAGGTTTCTGACTCTGTGGGGCCAGGGAAGTCAGCAGTGAAAGATTGTCCTTTATGTTTATCGACATGCTGATTATTCCTCGCCAAAAGCCAGGTTCTTCTTCTTAAGTTTCTCTATAAGAGTTGTTCGTTTCAAATTCAGAAGCAGGGCGGCCTCTTTTTTGTTTCCCCCCGTACGGGCCAGCGCCTGGAGGATCAGGCGGTTTTCAAACTCTTCAACGGCAGAGTTCAGACAGATGCCGACTTCCGGAAGTTGATTTTCAAGCAGAGTTCCAGCTGCCGGTATCAGTACGGATTGTCTGCCGGAGAGATATTTTTCCGGCAGGTCATCCGGTGTGATAAAGCCACTGTCTTTAAGAATGACCAGTCGCTCAACCAGATTTTCAAGTTCCCGGACATTACCCGGCCATTCATAGTTGCAGAGGACCTCCAGTGTTTCCCTGGAAAAACCTTTGACCGCGTGGCGCTTGTCACTATTGAACCGAGTCAGAAACGCATTTATTAGCAGCGGAATGTCCTCGCCACGATCCCTCAGTGGAGGTATCGTGATAGGGATGACCGACAGCCGATAATACAGATCTTCGCGGAAATCCTTGCTGATCACAAGCTCTTCGAGATTTTTGTTGGTTGCCGCTATTATACGCACATCCACTTTTTGCGATTTTGAGGCGCCGACCGGCTCAAACTCCCTGTTCTGCAGCACCCGCAGCAGTTTGACCTGCAGATTGGCCTTCATATCGCCGATCTCGTCAAGGAAGAGGGTGCCTTTGTCGGCCATCTCGAACCGACCGGCCCGATTGGCGTAGGCACCTGTAAATGAGCCCTTTACATGACCGAACAGCTCGCTTTCCAGAAGGTCGTCAGGTATCGCGGCACAGTTGACCGGAACAAAATTTCGACTGTTTCTGCCGCTCAACTGGTGTATTGCCCTTGCTGCAAGTTCCTTGCCCGTACCCGATTCTCCCTGCACCAAAACGGTCGCAGTTGACTCGGCCACCTTGGTGATCATCTCGAACAACTCTTTCATAGGCCTGCTTTTGCCGATCATCGAAGCCGTAAGTATTTGGTATTGTCCACCGTCGTCAGCCGTGTTATCAAGCATCTTCATCGACTGGTACTCGCGGGCCCTCATTACAAGGCTCTCCAGTTCGTCCAGGTTCAGAGGCTTCGGAAGGGTAAATACGTTCTCGCTTGTCTCGTTGGCAGCCTGCTTGGAGTTGCGGCTTCCATACCCGATCAAAACCAGCAGCGGATTTGTTGAGGCGGCACGCTCGCTGAAGTCCGGCAAAATTGAATGGAGATAGGCTAAGTCAGCAATGATAATGTCGGCGGAGTTTTTCGGAAGAGTGTCAAAAAAAGAAGCGCTTATTTCAGTGTGGGTGATGTTGTAACCCTGATATGTCAAAAATGCCGACACCAGGTCACGGGTCTTAAGGTCGTTGTCAGCGATGAATATTGTGCCGTTTGCGTGCATACCGGGGTATCCCTGAAATATATGGTTTGACTTTGGTCGATGATACTCTACTTTACACAAAAGTCAATAAAATGACTTTGGCAATTCCTTTTTTTATCGGAAACGCATAATATCAGTTGCTTAGCAGAGAGATTCCAGATAAAAATCGATTTATGATTGACAGTTTAAATACTGATTTAAGAATGGAGACATTCGGTTGTTTTTAATGTCAATATTTGTTTAAGTCTCTTGATATAGGGTGATATGCATGGTAGATTGATCCGATAATCTCTCAAAATGATAACCGTAATACATCCATTACGCTCAGGTAGTGAGGAGAAAATGATGAACAATGCATTAGTGCCGGTAAAAGTTGATGATGCTCTAGGCGAACTCATTCAACTGGTCAGTTTCAGACTCGACCAGGAGGAGTATGGCGTTGATGTCCTCAAAGTCCGTGAGATCATACGTATGCCGATGGTGACGCGTGTTCCTAATACCCCGTTTTATGTGGAAGGGGTCATAAATCTCCGCGGCAAGGTTGTGCCGATCATCTGCGTGAGAAAAAAGTTTGGCCTGACTGAGTCTGAAAACGACAAACAGACCAGAATAATGGTAATGGACATGGATGGCGAGCTGATGGGTTTTATAGTCGATGCTGTCTCGGAGGTCATCCGTATATCGGGCAGCGAGATCCAGCCCTCGCCGGCTATGGTTGCCGGCGGGATAGATCAGGAGTGCATTTCCGGGGTTATCAACCAGGCCGATCGTTTGCTGGTATTGCTGAACCTTGAGAGGATGTTCTCCCGTGACGAAAAGAATTTTTTCAACGGGATGTAGTGTGATCGAGTCTGCCAAGATAAACTATCCAGGAGTATCAAGCTATGCCACCAATTGATTGTGAAGACCAGGAACTGTTGGAAGGTTTTCTTGCCGAGACGACCGAACTGCTTGAAAAACTCGACGATGATCTGATAGCACTTGAGAAGGCTTCCGAGGATATGGATCTGATGAACCGGATCTTCCGGTCTATCCACACCATCAAGGGGGCTTCGAGTTTTCTCGGTTTTGACCTGCTTGTAAAGGTTGCTCATAAGACTGAAGACGTTTTGAATCGTCTCCGCAAGGGTGAGTTGGTCGTGAACCCCGGAATCATGGATGTTATTCTGGAGGCTACCGATCTTGTCAAACTTCTGGTGAGCGATATTAAGGCTGGAGATATTCAGGAACGTGAGACAGAAAGCACTATTGCGAAACTTCTTCCGCTTCTCCTTGAGAGCGCCAAAATTCCGCAGCAGGCGCCGGAAGAACCCTCCATAGTCGTCCAACCCGAGGCGACAGAAAATGAGACGCCAATCGAAGCTCCTTCCGAAGAGTCGCCGGCTTCGGACTTGCCTGAGGAGCCGGTCGCAGCTCCGGACAAACCGACTCCCCAGCCCCCCGTCTCCGGAGCCGTAGCAGTTGCCAAGCCCGCTTCGAATGTTGCAGCCAAAAAGAGTCCCACGCCTCCAAAACCGGCTGAAGGCAAAGGTGGGGATGATCTTTCCGACAATACAACCGTCCGGGTTGATGTAAAGCGCCTGGATGATTTGATGAATCAGGTCGGAGAGCTGGTGCTTGAGCGAAACAGAATGATCCAGATCAACCAGGATCTGCATCAGGGTGAGAATAATCGGGCAGATTTTCAAGAGGAGTTCGGCAAGCTCACCAAGCGAATGAGCTTTGTGACATCCGAACTGCAGATGCAGGTACTCAAGATGCGTATGATTCCGGTGGAGAAGGTCTTTAAGAAATTCCCCCGCATCGTACGCAGCATGTCCCGTGATCTTGGCAAAGAGGTGGATCTGCAGATCGTTGGCGAAGAGACCGAGCTGGATCGATCCGTTGTTGATGAGATTGGAGATCCTTTGATCCACCTGATCCGTAATGCCATGGATCATGGGCTGGAAACTCCGGATGTGCGCCTGGCCGCCGGAAAGCCAAGGTGTGGAACACTTGTCCTGGCCGCTGTGCATGAAGGCAATCAGATCATCATCAGCATAAAGGACGATGGTAATGGAATAGATCCGGACAGGGTGGGTCAAAAGGCAATCGAGAAGGGATTGATTACCGAGGAGCAATTTGCGGCAATGAGCCAGAGGGAGATATTTGATCTCATTTTCCTGCCCGGTTTTTCCACCAAGGATAAGGCCACCGATCTTTCAGGCCGGGGTGTCGGCATGGATGTGGTCAAAACCAATATTAAAAAGCTGAACGGTATAATCGAGATCAAGAGCACAAAGGGACTGGGATCCGAGTTTATTCTGAGACTGCCTCTGACGCTGGCAATCATTCAGTCGCTACTAGTGGAGGTCGAAGGTGAAATATACTCCATTCCACTCTCTTCGGTACTCGAAACCATCCGGGTTGACCAGAGGCAGTTCCATCTGATCGGCGGCCAGGAAGTACTGAAGTTGCGCGACATAGTGTTGCCGCTCATTCGCCTGCAGAGAGTTTTTAATGTACAGCAGCGCAATGAGCCGAGTGATTTTTGTTACGTGGTAGTGGTCGGAGCGGCAGAGAAGAGAATGGGTCTCGTTGTTACGCGCCTGGTCGGCCAGCAGGAAGTTGCCATCAAGTCTCTCGGCAACTATCTGGCTAATATACCAGGAATTGCGGGCTCGACCATTCTTGGCGATGGACGGGTAGCTCTGATAATAGATCCGGTTGGAATGACCGAGGGATGTGAAGGCGCGATTAGCCGCTAGTTAGCGGCTCGTCCCTCCAATTCAAACAACCCCCGATTCCTTCTTTTGTGATTGGGGAGCTTAAAAATTCGTTCCTGTTTCGCTTGAAAGCGACTACTTCTGACAGTAGGATTCAAAATCGGGCCTAAAGAATTAGCGGTGGTAAGGTGTCTATACAAACAAATAAAATGTTCGACACGCCGAAGGAGTAAAACGTGGCAATAAGTGATAAGGATTTTGAACAGCTCCGCGATTTTATCTACAACCTTTGCGGGATGTATTTCCATACTACCAAAAAGTATTTTTTGGAAAGCAGGCTTACCCGCCGGATGGAAGCTACTGCAACAAAGAGTTACCAGGATTATTATCTTCTGCTCAAGTCGCCTAGAGGCTCAGAAGAGCTGAAATACCTGATGGATGAGATAACCACCAACGAGACCTATTTTTTCAGGAATGTGCCGCAGTTGGCTGCCCTGGAAACCAAGCTGCTTCCCGAAATAGTCGAGACCAAGAACAAGATGGGCTTCCGGAAACTCCGGATATGGAGCGCAGCTTCCTCCTCCGGCGAAGAGGCCTATACCATGGCGATGATCCTTCTGGAAAAACGGGCGACGTTGCTCAAGGACTGGATCATAGAGATTGTCGGTACCGACATCAACGAGACCGTTATCGCCCAAGCCAAGGAGGGAATATATAACGCCTACTCAGTCCGTAATATTCCGGATGTCTACAAACGCAAATATATAAGGGAGGATAATGGCAAGTTTATTCTCTCCCCCGATGTCAAGAAGTTTGTATCCTTCAACAAGCTCAACCTGTATGAAGACTCCAAAATGATATTCATGAAGAGCTTTGATTTCATCTTCTGCGCCAACGTGTTGATATATTTTGATACCGCATCTAAATCAAAGGTTGTCCAACATTTTTACAACAACTTGCAACCGTACGGTTATTTCTTTGTTGGTCAGTCAGAATCTCTGCATGGTGTTAATGACAAAT
>JAQTRC010000046.1 GCA_028712665.1 Desulfuromonadaceae bacterium | reverse complement strand
AGGAAGTAATAGAGCCACTCTTTGTCCACTGATTGCCCTGGTCGGAAGACAATGTATTCGCTCGACCCAAACCCGATGCCGTTTGTAAGGTTAGCAGCAATTCCCAACTTACCATTCTCAAAGCAGGGTGTGATTTTAGCGAGCAGTACGTCGCCGTCGGCAAAGTACGTGTAACTACCAGCAACCTCTGCGAGTGATTTCTCTTGCTTCGGAATTAGGATTTTTTCGTCAATTCCCAAGTATTCCATTGGGACGAAGGACACTGAATCTGTTCCAGCAAGAAGGCGACGAGCTTCCAACTTAGGTGGCTTGATTTGGCATACCTCTACTAATGGCTTTGTTTCCCACCCCGCCTTCATCCCTTCCTCCGCTCATCCAACCGCTGCTGATCCCGCGCCTGCAATCGCGCCTTCGTCATCCGCTCCCGCAAACCGCCATCTTTCAGAAAATCCTTCTCCAACCGCTTCAGTTGCTGATCCAGCAGATAGTTGGCCTGGTGAATCAGACAAATCGAGATATTGGCAATCACCTCGGCAGGGCGGGTATCAACAAATTCGCGATAGGTCTCATAGGTCGTATGGGACTTATTTCCCAGTTTTCTGACGTACTGAGCTTCTTTGGAGTCTTTATCCCAAATTGCAAAATCACGAACCCGCAGAAAATCGCGGTAATCTTCCAGCAGCTCTTCCAGGCTGGCCCGCGCCACATTGGTCAGCTTGATCTCCATCTCCTTGGAGGTGCCGGATGCCTTGCTCCCCTCGACAATATTCTGCTTGCCGGAGCGGGCAGCCTGCACCATTTGATCAATGGTGCGGTCGCCTTTCTTGAAATGTTTTTCGCAGAACCGGAATGTGAGGTCATAAATCACCTCTGATTTCTGGTAGGAAAGCAACTCCTGATAGTTGCCGTGGGGTAATATTATGGGGTTGTCTGCTTGGTGGTTATTCATAGGTCGTATGAGTCCTATAAGACTTATAACAAGCCTCTTATTTTCGCCAGCACTTCCGCACTCTCAGCGTCCAGAGCTGCTATTTCATCCATGATCTCCTGCGGGGTGCGGTGGGTGATAACCTCTCCTCCGTCAGGGTTCTTTACTGACAAGTCATAGTTCGTGGTGTCAATGCTAGTAACATCAACGCTCCAGCTTTTGGGGGAATCGGTAAAGGTCTTTTGCAGATCGATGAACTCCGCCATGTCAGTATCGTTCAGCGGGTTGGTTTTACCCATGTTACGGCCAGGATCAAGCGAGTAGTACCACACCTTGCGGGTGGGTGCTCCCTTATCGAAGAACAGAACCACCGTCTTGACTCCCGCACCTTGGAACGTACCTCCAGGACAATCAAGGACGGTATGCAGGTTACAGCTTTCAAGTAGCAGTTTCCGCAGACTCACAGAGGCGTTGTCAGTGTTGGAGAGAAAGGTGTTCTTGATAACCACTCCAGCCCTGCCACCGGCACGGAGCATCTTGATGAAGTGCTGAAGGAAGAGAAAAGCAGTCTCGCCGGTACGGATGGGGAAGTTCTGCTGTACCTCCTTACGCTCCTTACCACCAAACGGGGGATTAGCCAGTATGATGTCGAAGCGGTCTTTCTCCTGAACGTCTGCAAGGTTCTCTGCGAGGGTGTTGGTGTGGACGATGTTGGGTGCCTCTATGCCGTGCAGGATCATGTTCATAATGGCGATAACATACGCCAGTGACTTCTTCTCCTTGCCGTAGAAGGTACGCTCCATCAGAATCTTCATGTCGTCAGTAGTCAGGTTGGGCTGTGCCTTGAGGTAGTCGAACGCCTCGCACAAGAAACCTGCCGAACCAACCGCACCGTCATAGATACGTTTACCGATCTCCGGTTTTACCACCTGCACGATGGCACGGATCAAAGGACGGGGGGTGTAATACTCTCCACCATTCCTGCCAGCGTTACCCATGTTCTTGATCTTCGCTTCGTAGAGGTGGGAGAGTTCGTGTTTCTCGGTCTGGGAGCGGAAGCGTAGCTCATCTATGTGGTCGATGATCTCCCGCAGGTTGTAGCCGCTGTGAATCTTGTTCTTGATCTCCCCGAATATCTCACCGATCTTGTATTCAATGGTGTTGGGGCCACTGGCTTTCTGCTTGAAGCTGTGCAGGTAGGGGAACAGCTTGCGGTCTACAAAGTCCCGCAGATCATCGCCGGTCAGTGCCTTGTTGTGGTCTAACTTACCGTCTGCGGTCTTGGGTGCTGCCCAGTTCTCCCAGCGGTACGGTTCATCGAGAATGAAGGTGTACGCCTTACCGTCAAGCTGTGCCTCCATTGATTTATCCTGCTCCAACCCGTCAAGGTATTTCAGGAATAGCAACCATGAAGTCTGCTCTGCATAATCCAATTCACTGCCACAACCTGCCTCTTTCCAGAGAACGTCATCTATATTCTTGAAGGCTTGTTCAAACATGGAGTTCCTATCTTCTATTCTTTGATTGTGGTTATAACGAATTGTTGTAGTACTTTCGTTTGGTGAAGATTTCAGCGTGTATTAATACCAGAATAAAAAGGCATAATCCACGGGAAACCAACTTCGTTAAAGAAGTCGACCGTACTTCGCTACGGCGAGCTCTGAGTGAATGAGCACGGGACGATAATGACTGAACAGGGTCTGCTTGAAGGATATAATCAATAGCCAAAGTGAATATGTGATGGTAAAACAACAACAGTGAATTACGGACTCAGTACATGCTGGTACGTGTGCTCAAGGCCGCCATGAAAAAGGAAACAGATCATGAAAATTTGCATTTACGGCGCCGGGGCGGTCGGCGGATTCATCGGAACAAAGCTCGGCCACGCAGGGTATGATGTGAATGTAGTGGCCCGTGGCGCCACTTTGAAAGCGCTAAAGGAGCATGGTTTCCGGCTGCAGAGTGAAGGTGTCAACTTAAAGGAAAAGGTGCGGGCGACTGACAACCCGGCTGAACTTGGCGTACAGGATCTGGTTATAGTGGCGGTAAAAGCGACCGCGCTTGCGAGTGTCGCGCAGAAGATCGCGCCGCTGATCGGGGTCGACACGATCGTTTTGACGGCAATGAACGGAATCTGCTGGTGGTTTTTCGACGGCTTCGGCGGAGAATATGCCGGAACTCGGCTCGCTTCCGTCGATCCGGACGGCTCTATCGCCGCTACGATTCCAACCCGGAATGTGGTGGGTTGCGTCGTGCACGGCAGCTTCTCGTTGAACGAGCCCGGTTTTGTGCGGCACGGCTTCGGCAAACGTCTTATTATTGGAGAGCCGGATGGCAGCGATTCCGGGCGGGTGCATAGGTTGGCGGAGCTGTTGGTAAATGCTGGTCTTGTAATTGAGGTTTCCCGTAACATCCAGGCCGACATCTGGTTCAAGCTCTGGGGGAACATGACCATGAACCCTGTTTCCGCGATTACCGGCGCCACCTGCGACCAGATGCTTGACGATCCGCTGGTATATCGATTCTGTCTCGATATCATGGCGGAGGCTGCCAGGATCGGCGCCAGGATCGGCTGCCCGATCAGCCAGAGCGGTGAGGAAAGAAGTGCTTTGACCCGGCAACTCGGGGCATTCAAGACCTCAATGCTGCAGGACGTTGAAGCGGGGAGGGGGGTGGAACTCGATGCCCTCGTAACTGTCGTGCGCGAGATCGGTCAGATGACAGCTGAATCCACTCCGAACATCGATGCGCTGCTCGGTCTGGCACGGCTAAATGCACGCGTGAAAGGGCTGTATCAGTGGTAAACTGACGAAAGATTGGTTCAAACTGCGAACGCGAGGTCTCTGCTACAGTTTGAATTTGCGAACAAGCATTTGAAGCTCTTCAGCATTACCATGCAGTGCTGTTGCCGCAGTAGCAGATTCATGTGCGCCTTGAGATGTACGGTGTACGACTTCGGTAATTTGATGCATGTTATTTGAAATTTCACTGGTGGTAGCAGTCTGCTCCTCAGCCGCTGTTGCTATATGGTTAACCTGCATTGCAACATCATTAATCTGCTGGAGTATATCTTCCAAGGCGCGACCCGATTTTTCAGCCTCAATTGTTCCCGCTTCAACCTGCTGGACACCTTGCTCCATTGCGGCAACGGCACCTTTGGTTTCATGCTGGATAGCCTTGATCATCTCGCCAATTTCTCTCGTAGCTCTTGTGGTTCTTTCTGCCAATGCTCGAACCTCATCTGCAACTACGGCAAACCCTCTGCCCTGTTCGCCGGCTCTTGCCGCTTCAATAGCCGCATTCAAAGCGAGAAGATTCGTCTGGTCTGCAATATCTTCAATTGTACCTATGATCGCCCCTATCTGGTCAGAGCGTTCACCAAGACTTGCAACAGTCTTGGCTGTATTTTGAACTCTATCGGCGATCTGGCTCATAACTGTCACAGTATTTTCTACTACTTTAGCCCCGTTTTGTGCGGACTGAGAAGCACGTTGCGCCCCTTCAGCCGCCATTTGGCAGTTCTGCGCAATGTCTCCGGAGGTAGCAGACATCTCTTCACCCGCAGTCGCAACAGTTGTAGTTTGAGCCGCTACCTGTTCCGCGCCGGTGGCTATTTGTTCAGCTGTTTTTTGGAGTAGACTGGACTCAGTGGCAACTTTTTCGGATGACTCTGAAATATGAGATATAATATCCCGCATGGTCTTCTGTAGACTTCCAATAGAGCGGACGATTGCGCTTATTTCATTGTTGCGTTTGGCGCCGATTTGCTGAGTAAGGTCTCCATCGGTCATTTTCGAAAGATAAGCCAGAATGCGATTGAGGGGTTCATTTATCGACCAGAATAGAAGTGCGCAGAATATGACACCCATCAGGACAAAAAAGGCAGTTGCCGCAATTGCATAATATGGCTGTAGTGAATACTCCGCAACAACGGCAGCAATAATGCAAAAACTGTAGCAGATACAGAGCAGAATGATTCGGGACCTGATGGATATGCTGCGGTAGAGTTCTAATATAGAGTTCATTTTACCCCCATGTATCTGTGAATATTTTCTTCATTAATAGCGGATTTTACATCAGAGAGCAACTTCTTCGAGAAAAAAAATAGTGTCGGGCCATCAAACTTGGAATTCTGGCATCAGCATTCCGAAGTTTATAATTCTTACCCACCACAAAAAATTGCACCCGGAACAGAGCGTAATTGAAATCCATGAGATTCGAATCCCCCCCTTTTCGCCTTGACAGATAAATTGGTATTGTGGTACCTATTTGCACTGATGCTGAAGCAATCACGGAGGTTTCCATGAAACTTAAACAGTTGTCCATTTTTCTTGAAAATGCCCCCGGTCGCCTCTATGAAGTCACGCAGGCGCTTGGAGATGCCGGTATAAATCTGAGGGCGCACTGCATTTCGGACACTTCCCACGATTTCGGAGTGCTCCGGATTCTTGTCTCGGATCTGGCTAAAGCCCGTGGTGTCATAATGGACAAATTTTTCCCGGCCCGGGTTGACGATGTCATTGCTGCCGAGATCGAAGACAGCCCCGGCAGCCTCTCCCGGATACTCAAGCTGTTTTTGGGAACCAAGGTTAACGTTGAATATATGTACGCCGTGGCTGGTGCAACCCAGGGGAGAGCGGTGATGGTATTTAGGTTCAACGAAAATGATCTGGCGATTGAGATCATGCTGAAAAACGGAGTTCAGCTGCTGGATGCCGCCGCTTTTGGAATCCTGGAAACACAGCCGTAGCTTGCCGGAGCACTCCCTGTACGCCGCGACTGAAGTTCGCTCTGAAAGGGTCCCCAATGAAGAAAAAAGAGATCTATAAACCGAAGAAGTTTGCGGTCATCGGCGCCGGTCCGGTCGGCGGAATAGTTGCGGCCTTCCTTTCTAAAGGCGGTTATGAGGTTACTCTCTGCGATGTCGTTACTTCCCTTCTTGAACCGGCTCTGGATCCTGGCATTACAATCGAGGGGAGCGACAACTTTCAGGCCAGGGTATCCAGCATAACAACCCGGGTAGATGATCTTGCCAAGGATCCCCCCGATGTCGTTATTGTCACCGTCAAGGCCACCGCGTTGCCTTTGATTGCTTCCGCGCTTGAAGGTTTTGTTGGTGAAGGGCGCTACGTAGTCAGCTGGCAGAACGGCATAGATACCGAACGTGTTCTTTCAAATACCCTCGGCGCTGGATCGGTAATGCGCGCGGTTGTCAACTTCGGTTGCACCCTGCTGAAACCGGGCCACATACATATGGCATTTCACCAGCGTCCGCACTATCTTCAGGAACTCGATCCCGGCTCAAGAGACGCCGCCATAGGAATCTGCAACGTGCTGACAGAATGTGGCCTCGATACCCATCACACCGAGCATATTCGCAACATGGTCTGGAGCAAGGCCGTCAATAACTCCAGTATGAATCCTATCTGCGCAGTAACCGGCAAGACCATGTTTGACGTGATCAACGATCCGATTCTCTTTAACCTGGTTGATTCACTTCTAAAAGAGGGGGTTGCCGTAGCGCGCGCCAATGAATTCATTCTCGGTCCCGACTTTTACCCCGACACCATCAGCTATATTCGAAACGCAGGTCATCACAAGCCATCCATGCTCCAGGATATCGAAGCCGGCCGCCGGACCGAGATCGACTTTATCAACGGCAAAATTATTGAATATGGTGTCCGCGCCGGTATGGCGACACCGTTCAACACGACACTGCGCAGCCTGGTGAAAGCAATCGAAACGTAAGAGTTGTTCATCGCAAGGGGGAACGCCATGAAGAAACTAAAGCAGCTATCAGTTTTTCTTGAAAACTCTCCGGGACGCCTGTATGAGGCCACTCAAGCTCTCGGCGCAGCCGGAATCAACTTGAGATCTCTCTCCATCTGCGACACCTTTGAATTCGGGGTATTGAGAATCCTTGTATCGGACGTACCCCTCGCCCGGCGGGTCATTATGGAAAAACAGCTTCCGGCCCGCGTAGACGATGTCGTTGCCGTCGAAATTGACGATGTCCCCGGCAGTCTGGCCGGGGTACTTTACTTTTTCAAGGAATCACAGGTTAACATCGAGTATATGTATGCCCTGGCCGGAACCGGCGGCTCGTCCGACAAGGCGGTGATGGTTTTTCGCTTCAATGACAACGACCGGGCCATCGAGATCCTGCTTGCAAACAACATCAAAATTCTTGATGCCAAGGATTTTGGGATTGTTGATAATGTCAGGTAGCCTTCATCCTGAAAACTGACCCCCCTTAAGATCTGATGAAGGAGCCTGCAATGAAGGAAGAAAGCAGCTACAAACCCAAAAAATTTGCGGTGATCGGAGCCGGACCGGTAGGGGGGATAGTCGCCGCATTTCTCTCCAGAGGGGGTTATGACGTTACCCTCTGCGATGTTATCCCAGCGCTCCTTGAACCGGCCCTCGATCCCGGCATAATAATCGAGGGGACCGATACCCTGCAAGCCAGAGTGGCCAGGATAACATCTCATGTCGATGAACTGCTGGCTGATCCTCCCGATGTAATCATACTTACGGTAAAGGCCACCGCGCTCCCTCTGATAGCTTCGACGCTTGAAGGTTTTGTCGGCGCGGGACGCTATGTTGTCAGTTGGCAGAACGGTATAGACACAGAGCTTGTCCTTGCCGAGCATCTTGGAAAGAGATCGGTCATGCGGGCCGTTGTCAATTTCGGCTGTGTCCCCTTAGGTCCGGCCCATATCCGGATCGCATTCCACCATCGTCCCCATTACCTCCAGGAGCTTGATCCGGAGTCCAGAGACGCCGCAATCGGCATCTGCAACGTATTCACAGAATGCGGGCTGGATACCTCTCATACCGATCAGATCACCAACATGGTCTGGCGCAAGACCCTTATGAATGCCAGTATGAACCCGCTCTGCGCCGTAACCGGGCGAACGATGGTTGAACTCATACTGGACCCGATCCTCTTCAATCTGGTCGATGCCCTCATCAAAGAGGGGGTTGCAGTGGCAAGGGCCAATGAAGTTGCTCTTGGCTACGATTTCTATCCCTATTGCATAAACTATATAAAGGGCGCCGGCAACCACAAGCCATCAATGCTTCAGGATATTGAGGCCGGCCGGAGAACCGAAATCGATTATATAAACGGCAAAGTAGTCGAATACGGTCTGCAGGCCGGCGTCCCCACTCCCTACAACAGCATGATACGGGGTTTGGTCAAATCTCTGGAACCAAGATAGTTTGTGTCCGGAAAGGCTGCCAATGGGGATCAGGAAAAAGGTTGAGCAGCTTTCGCTGCGTATGCACGGTACTCCACGCTATCCTACTCAGGGGTCGGTTCTGTTTGTAGATCTGGAACGGCGCGACTCTTTTTCCCGCTATCTTCCTCTCAACGTCTTTCGCACCTTTTTGACCGGTCGCGGCGCCAACATGTACATGCTGTACAACCTCCTGATTGATGGAATCAGGCCGCTTGATCCCCGGATCCCCTTGATCTTCGGCAGCGGAGCGCTTACCGGAAGCGTACCTACCGCTGCCCGCGGCAACGTCAGCAGCATCTCTCCTGAAAGCGATGCCATTCTCGACTGCAACTGCGGGGACGCCTTTCCAACCTTTTTAAAACTCCACGGTTACGATCATCTCGTACTCTACGGCCAATCTCCGGAGTGGACCCTGCTCCAGATATCGAAAGAGAAGGTTGTTTTTCATGATGCAACCCCTTATCTCGGGATGGATAATGGCGACCTTACTCATGCGGTGGAGAAGGATTTTTCGTGCATTGAACGCAAGAATATGGCCATGGCCCGGATCACCAGAGCCGGAGAAAATCTGGTACTCTGCTCAGGAATCATGGGGGGCGCCAAGGCGATCTATGCAAGGGGGGGCGCCGGTGCAAAGATGGGTTCTTTGAAACTTAAGGGGATCATGATTCTTGGTACGCCTGACACTCTTGCTCTTTCGCCGAAGTTCAAGGAGAACAACAGAGTCATCGCGCAAAAGATTCTTTCGACCAGCGTAATAAAAAATGCTCTGAAAACGGTGGGTACTCCGTTTCTATATAAACCAAGTCGCGTTCTCGGAGCGATGGGGACGAAAAACAATCAGGAGACAAGCTGGAGCGATTCTCTCGATGCCGACAACTTCGATGCCTATCGTCCGGGTATGGACGGCTGCCTGAAATGCCCGGTCCGTTGCCGTCCTCTCAACGATCTGACCCCGGAAGGGAAGGGGGGCTGGGGCGCCGATGCTCTGAAAGGGTTGACCGGAAATGCCGGCTATGATCGAGGGGAGGCCGAATTACGGCATCTGAAGGTGAAAACCTACAGAGGTATCCGTGGCGACGGTCTGTACGACAGATTTGACAAGGGTGACGGCCCCGAGTACGTCACCCTTCAAAAAATGGGTCCACTGGTCGGCATCAGCGAACCGGAGCAGGTTTTGAGGCTGAATAACATCCTTAACGATCTCGGACTGGATTCTGCCAGCGCGGGAAGCGCCATAGCCTGGGCCATGGAACTCTATCAGCGCGGAATTATTACCCTGGAGGAGACCGGGGGGCTCGATTTATCATGGGGAAATTATCAGGCTATCGAAAAATTGCTCTTTATGACCGCCTGCAGAGAGGGTTTCGGTGAAGTAATCGCCTCCTCCGGCCGAGCCGTGGAGCTGGGAAAGTACCCCCAGGAGGCGCTGAAATACCGGATGGCGGTCAAGGGTCTGTTTCAGTCCGATCCCCATGATTCGAGAATCCTCAAAGGTTTTGCCCTGGGGCTGGCAGTCGCGACCCGCGGTATGGACCATCTCCGGAACAGGCCGACACTCGAAATCAACGCCAGGATCAATGACAATCCACAATTCAAGGCGGAACTTTATGGAGGCCGTGTCGCACCGGAGCCGAACAGCTACGACGGCAAGGAGTACGCTGTCCGGGCCTGTGAAAATATCTACGCCGTTGGTGATGCCGTCGGCATGTGCCGTTTTTCGACAAAGCTGTTCAACTCAGCCTCTACCGCCGGCTACGAAGATTTCGCAAACCAACTCGTCGAATTGACCGGTGAAGAATTTACACATGAACAGATGGATCAGATCGGCGGCAATATTAATGGGATAGAGCGACTCATTAATGCGCGGCTCGGTTTGACATCTCAGGATGACACCCTCCCGGAGCGTTGGTTTGAAGAGGAGATTACGGTTGGTCCTTTCAAGGGTGAGAAAATCGACAGGGGAAAATTCGAAGCGCTAAAAGCCCGTTTTTACGACATCTCCGGTCTTAACTCCGCCGGGCTTCCAGCATTTGCCTGGCACAAGAAACTGGCGGAAGTAATTACCGGTTTTGCTGTCGAAGTTATCTTGCCTCAAGGATTTGCCGGGGCTCCGGAAGGTGTTATAATTATCGATGAACAGGTGTCCAGCGTAACTGAACTCCGGGATGCATTGAACAGGCATCTCCCACATGCTGCTCATCAGCTTCAGGACAGCTCTCTGGTTGTCTCGGTTAATGGTGAAATGATCCTGTCGAATGAAAAGGATGTTACGATAAGAAGCGGAGACAATATCGCAATTTTCCCGCTTCTTGGGGGTGGTTGAATCATAAAAAAGGGAGGAGATTATTATGGGAATCAAAGACATATTGGTACATCTTGACGATTCATCCGCTGCAGAGAGAAGAGTGGATCTGGCAATTCTCTACGCCCGGAAACATGGGGCCGTTCTCAGAGGGCTGTATCCGATTATCCACGCATATTATGAATCTCGAGAAATTGGTGAGCAGTCCAGTCTGGAGCGGATCAGGACGATGTTCAATGAGAAGACGGCGGCGGCCGGGATTACTGCTGAATGGATCTTACTTGATTCATCGGTTTCCGGGGTCACAATTTCCGATATCGTCACCATGCAGGCTTACTATTCGGATCTGGTTATCGTAGGGCAGACCAATTATCGCACGCCGAGTCTGAATATTCCAACGGACTTCCCGGAGCATCTGGTGAAGGTTTGTGGACGGCCGGTGCTAGTTGTGCCCTATGCCGGATCATTTGAAACCGCAGGAGAACGGATCATGGTTGCCTGGAAGACAGGGCGGGAATCGGTAAGGAGCCTGAACGACGCAATGCCGCTTGTTGAAAAAGCCCTCAATGTCTCTGTTGTCTGCGTTGCTTCGGAACAGATCCCTTCCGACAACGAAAGCCAAATCATTGGTGTCGGCAATTATCTCGCCCGTCACGCGGTGACTGTTCGGACTGATTGTATCTGTACCGGAGATCTGTCGATTGGAGACACGATTCTTAACCTTGCCTGTGAGCATTCGGCTGACTTGCTGGTTATGGGTGCATATGCCCCGACCCGCCGGAGAACTCTCGAATTGAATCCGATTGCCCAGCACATTCTCAGCCACCTGACCGTTCCGGTCCTCCTGTCCCATTGACGCAGCAGGATTATTGAGGCATCCGGTATGACCCGATTTACCCGCTCCTATAAAATCCGTTTCGAAGATTGCGATTCGGCAGGCATAGTATTTTACCCTAACTATTTCCTTATGCTAAATCGCTTGATCGAGGATTGGTTTGCCGATGCTCTTGGCGTGCCGTGGGGTATCATGCACCATGAGCGCAAACTGGGTGTTCCGACTGTAAACATGCAGGTTGAGTTTAAAAAAGCCAGCCGGCTTGATGAAGTGCTTGAGTGGTCGCTGGAACTCCGCAAGCTTGGAACCAGATCGCTCACTCTGGGGGTCGGCGTCAGCTGCATGGGAGAGGAACGTATCGCAATTGAAACGGTTTTGGTCTCTGTCGATCTTGTCGCCGACGGAGTTTCCTCGCGTGAAATTCCTCCTGATATCCGGGCCGGAATGAAAAACTATCTGGTTGATGATAAACCAGCCTGAGTGAACAGCAAGAAGGAATACGAACGAATGGACTCCGATCGGAATCAGAAGATCATAGAGGGCGCCCAAATTGATCGTCTGAAGTTTGAAGCCCTTCTCTCCGATTTGTCAGCCACCTTCATAAATGTGCATGTCAGCGAGGTGGACGGAAAGATCGAACAGGGTCTTAGACGAATTGTTGAATTCCTTGGAATTGACAGGAGCACCGTCTGGAAAGTCAGTCCGGAAGGGAAGATGCTCTGCACGCATTCGTTTGCCAGAGCTGGAATCAAACCGCCTCCGGACGTTATTTCAAATATGGTGCCGGTATGGGAGACGATGGTTCACCATGGTGAAATATTTGAGATAGCGGACGTCGACGAACTCCCAGAGAGCCAATGGAGAGAAAAGGAGTACTGTAGAGAGCAGGGTGGAATCAAGTCGATCATGTTTTTACCCGCAAGCGTTGGGGGGATCGTCGTCGGATTCATAACATTTGTTTCCTACGCTGCAAAAAGAGCATGGCCCGAAGATCTCATCAACCGCCTCCGCCTGTTGTGGGATGTGTTTACGAATGCACTTGAGCGCAAACTGGCCGATCAGAAAATTCAGAAAGCTCTCGAGGAGATTAAAATACTTAAGGATCGCTTGGAGGTCGAAAATCTCTATCTGCGGGATCAGATCGAAATCGAGTACAAGCACGAGGAGATAATCGGAAGGAGCGATGTGATCCGGAGAGTCCTGTTGCGCCTTGAGCAGGTTGCTGTAACCGACTCCACCGTGCTTATTCTGGGCGAGACCGGTACCGGCAAGGAATTGATCGCCAGGGCGATTCACAACTCCGGTTCACGCAGAAACCGTGCAATGATAAAAGTGAATTGTGCCGCGTTACCGTCCGCTCTTATCGAGGCCGAACTTTTCGGCCGCGAAAAGGGCGCCTACACCGGCGCAGTAACAAAACAGATCGGCCGTTTTGAGGCGGCCGACGGATCGACAATTTTTCTGGACGAGATTGGCGACCTGCCACTTGAACTCCAGGCCAAGTTGTTGCGCGTAATTCAGGAAGGGCAGTTTGAGCGGCTCGGCAACCCACATCCGATCGATGTTGACGTCCGTGTGATTGCGGCAACCAATAGAAATCTTGCGCTGGCGGTCAAAGAGGGGAGATTCAGGGAAGATCTTTATTATCGCCTGAATGTTTTCCCCATTTCTGTTCCTCCGCTCCGTGAACGGCGTGAAGATATACCGCTTCTTGTCTGGGCCATGGTCGAGGAGTTCAGCAGGAACTTCGACAAGAAAATAGAGAGGATCTCGAAAAAGAGCATGGAAGCCATGGAACTCTATCAGTGGCCAGGCAATATCAGAGAACTGCGCAACGTAGTCGAGAGGGCAATGATTCTTAGCAACGGTCCCAGCCTGATCGTTGACGTGCCTGATATCTCCGCCGCCATTTCCGCTCCGTCGCTAACCATCGCAGAGATGGAACGAAGACATATCATCTCTGTTTTGGATCGAACCCGCTGGCGCGTGAGGGGCAAAAATGGGGCTGCAGATATTCTTGGACTGAAGCCGACTACACTTGATTCAAAAATGAAGAAACTTTCCATCAAGAGAAATGACTCCGCCTCCGAAATATAGTAGTGCCTCCGAAATGTAGTACCCACAGCGATCCGTCCCAGTTACCTAAGTCACCCTCTGATTACCATCCATTTTACGCCCTGTTAGCTCGATCTTGCGACAATGTCAATTGCCATCAAAATTATTTGCCTCCGAAATACCGTAGTTTGTACTGTTTCTTGGAATAATACAAAAGATGTTATAAAAATAAATCACTATCAAAATAAATAGTTATGTGATAATTTTCGTGCGGTCTGTTGGTGGCATGATAAGTGCAAAACAATTTGCTATAGAATAACGGTATTACAGTCACATCTGTTCGTATGAATAAATCAGTATCGAATTTTCAGCATGTTACTAATGCAGGTTCATTCAAAAATTGTTTGATACGTGTAATTTTTGAGTCAATAATTCGGGGGCGGTATCATGGAAGATAATCTGGCACGGGGCGGTGATTTCCTGCTGACCGGCGCGGCAGGAAAAAGTATATTTTCACCGGAAGATTTTTCCGATGAACAGCGCCAGTTTGCCGAGACAACCGAAGAGTTTATAAAAAAAGAGGTTCTTCCCGATCTTGACAGAATGGAGCAGCAGGATTTCGATCTGGTGGTCGCCAAGTTGCGCCGCTGTGCCGATCTGGGGCTTTTCCTGGTCGATGTGCCGGAGGATTTCGGCGGTATGGAACTTGATAAGGTTACCAGCATGCTGCTTGCAGAAAAAATTGCTCCTGCCGGTTCCTTCTCCATAACCTATGGAGGGCAGACCGGAATAGGGCTTCTCCCTCTTGTCTATTACGGTACTGACGATCAGAAACATCGCTATCTCGAAAAGCTTACGTCCGGCGCATGGGTCGCGGCGTACGCATTGACCGAACCGAACAGCGGAAGTGATGCCCTGAGCGCACGGACGACCGCCACACTGACCCCGGACGGTCGGCACTACATATTGAACGGTGTCAAGCAGTTCATAACAAATGCCAGCTTTGCCGATCTTTTTACGGTATTCGCCAAGATTGACGGCAAGCAGTTCTCGGCCTTTCTGGTAGAGAAGGGGTATGCCGGGTTGTCAATTGGTGATGAGGAAAAAAAGATGGGGCTTAAAGGTTCGTCAACCGCCCAGATTTTTTTCGATAATGTTATGGTTCCGGTCGAGAATTTGCTTGGTGAGCCTGGCAAAGGCCATAAAATAGCCTTCAATGCTCTCAATATCGGACGCCTGAAGTTGGCGGCCACGGCAGGCGGTATGGCCAAGGGAGCTTTTGCCGAGGCAGCTGGTTATGTCACCGAGCGGAAACAATTCGGCCGCATTATTGGTGACTTCGGAGCTATAAAGGAAAAACTGGCGGATATGACGGCAGCTATCTTTGCCTCGGATTCGGTCGTTTACCGTGTGGCCGGAATGCTCGATGCCCGGATAGCTACACTGGATCGGGGCGGAGCGGATTATTACGAGCGCTACCAGAAGGCAATCGAGGAATATGCCATTGAATGTGCCGTTGCAAAGGTCTTTTGTACCGACATGCTGGCTGAAGTGGTTGACGAGGTGGTGCAGGTTCATGGTGGCTATGGATATGTCAGCGATTACGCTGCAGAGCGCTATTACCGTGACGAACGAATCCAGCGGATTTTCGAGGGGACCAATGAGATAAACAGAATACTTATCCCCACTTTATTGTTCCGCAGGTCTGAGAGCGCTGTTTTTGATCTTCCGGCAAAAATTGAAGGGGCCAGGACTGAAGTCAAATATGGGGAAGTCACCAATAGCAGCGAAGGGTTGTTCAGGCTGGAATTCAGGTTGCTGGCCAATCTGAAGAATTATTTCCTGACGTTGCTCGGTTCCGCAGATCAGGCTAGGGATACCCAAGAGGTCATGCTGGCCGTTGCTGACATGATTATCAGCATCTTTACCCTGGAAAGCGTAATCTTGAGAGTCAATAAAGTTTTCTCCGCAGCCAGCGACAGCAGGAAGGAGCTTCTTGAGGGGGTACTCAAGATAGTTTCGTTTGAACAGGCTGGTCGGTTTTACCTCTCTGCCGGCCGCTGTTCCGCCTACCTCCTGAAAGGCGAATCAATTATTGAACAGCATATGCTTGCTGCCAGACTGACAGCCTATCCGGTTGAAGGTCTGCTCGAAGCCAAGCAGCAGCTGGCTGACGCGGCAAAGGATTCGGGAAAATATTTTTTGTAGCTGTTTTTTAAATAAAGATGACTCCAAACCTTACCACCCCTAGCCCCTCCTAAAATAGGAGGGGAACATCAAACTCCCCTCCTTACAAAGGAGGGGTTAAGGGGGTTGGGTTTAGCTTAAAAGTTTTTGTAATAAGTACCGGAAGGAGAAAAACATGCAACATGCCGAATTTGCACCTATTGATTTTGCTCCTGCATCAGTCAACGTAGAAGAGACTTCCGATGGAGGTTTTCTTCTCACCTCTCCCATGCCGCTTGAAGAATATGAGAGCAGTCTTGGGATGCTGCTGCGCCGATGGGCCAAAGAGGCTCCGGAAAGAACGTTCCTGGGAGAACGGGAACTTTCCGGTCAATGGAGGCTTTTGACTTATAGTGAGACCGCCGGTCTTGCCGATTCGATAGCCCAGGGTCTAATCGACCGGAAACTTGGCCCGGAACGTCCGGTCATGATTCTCTCCGGAAATTCAATAAACCACGCACTGCTGATGTTGGGATCTTTCATTGCGGGTGTTCCGATGGCTCCGGTTTCTGTGGCCTACTCGCTTCTTAGTGACGACTTCCGGAAGTTGAAGGCAATTTTCTCGGAAGTAAAGCCTGCCCTGGTCTACACTGAAAGCGGCATGATGTTTTCGCGTGCCTTGAATGCCCTGGATCTTTCAGGGGTGGAAGTGGTTATAAAGGATGGAGAGGTCGATGGAGTTTCAACTACTCCGTTTGCGAGTTTGCTTGAAACTCCTGCTACGAATGAGGTGGAAGATGCCTTCGCGAAAGTTGATTCCGGGACTATTGCCAAGCTTCTATTTTCCTCCGGTTCTACCGGTCAGCCGAAAGGAATTCTAAATACTCATGGAATGCTCTGTGCAAATCAACAGATGCTGGCGCAGTTATGGCCGTTTACAAAAGAGACGCCTCCGATTCTTGTTGATTGGCTCCCCTGGAACCACACCTTTGGAGGAAATCACAATTTCAATCTGGTCCTGAAAAGCGGAGGAACCCTTTACATTGATGAGGGTAAACCTGTTCCCGGATTGGTATTGAAGAGTGTGAACAATCTGGCGGAGATTTCACCGACAATATACTTCAATGTCCCGGCCGGTTTTGCCATGTTGCTCCCTCACCTTGAGCGGGATGAGGCGCTTCGGAGCAGTTTTTTCAAAAAACTCCAGCTCATTTTTTATGCCGGCGCCGCCTTGCCACAGGATATGTGGCAGAGATTGGAAGCGGTTTCCATTCTCGCAACCGGCCACAAGGTTCAAATGACCTCTTCATGGGGCTCGACAGAAACCTCGCCACTTGCAACATCAGCACACTTTCCCATTGACAGGGCGGGGGTAATTGGTCTTCCATGTCCCGGCGTCTGCATAAAAATGGTCCCCATCGGTGAAAAGTACGAGTTGAGAGTCAAGGGGCCAAATGTTACCCCCGGTTATCTGAACCGTCCCGATTTGACCAGAGATGCATTTGATGCCGATGGTTTCTACAAGATCGGTGATGCCGGCATCTTTGCCGACCCGGCGTGTCCGAGCAGAGGTATTACCTTCGCAGGTCGGATCGCTGAGGATTTCAAGCTGACCACGGGAACCTGGGTTCATGTCGGCAAGACCAGGCTTGAAGTCTTGACATCTGCAGCTCCTGCCGTGCAAGATGCGATTGTGGCAGGTCATGATCGGGAATATATCGGAATCCTCGCATGGCCGAATATAGCCGGATGCAGGGAAATCTGCCGTGATACCGAAGCTGTAATGACGACCGGAGAGCTTGTGAGGAGTAAAGAGGTGGTTGAACATCTGCGCCTGGCGATTACTAAATACAACGGGACTCACATGGGTTCGGCAACCAGGATCAGGCGGATCATGTTGATGACCGAACCCCCTTCGATTGATGCCAACGAAATTACCGATAAAGGGTATATCAACCAGCGTGCTGCTCTTGAGCGGCGGGAAAACCTTGTCGAACAGCTGTACGAAACAAAACCTGGTCCGGAAGTTATAGTTGTATAGTAACAAACAAGGTAACTACTCAGGTTGATAGACTGAAGGCTGAAGGTGAAAACCTTTGTGTTCAGCAAGTTTCTTTGTAATGCTCTATTTTCTGGCAACCTTCAGCCTTCAGCCTAAATACCTGAGTAGTTACCAAAAAAGAAAGGTTCCCATGGATTTCCAGACTATCCTGATTCTTGCACAGGATGCTATTACCAACAGTGCAATTTATGCCCTCCTTGCATTGGCGCTGATTCTGGTCTTTGGGGTAACGCGGGTTATCTTTGTTGCTCAGGGCGAGTTCGTATCTTACGGAGCCTTGACTCTTGCGAGCCTCCAGACCGGCGTCATGCCCGGCACGGTCTGGTTGCTGCTCATCCTGGCGTTCATTGCGGCGTGCATGGAAACGGCCAGACTGCTGGTTTCCGGGGCCAGGCATAAATTGCCGGGTGCTCTCGCTACGATACTTGCGCCTCCTCTCGCGATTGCCGCCCTGGTAAAAATTTGCACACCGCTGCACCTCCATCTCGGCTGGCAACTTATTCTTACGATGCTGATAGTGATACCTCTGGGGCCTCTTATCTACCGGGTGGCATTTCGACCGCTTGCCGATGCGACCGTTCTGGTTCTTCTTATCGCTGCAGTCGCGGTTCACTTTGTGCTGGTCGGATTGGGGTTGCTTTTTTTCGGAGCCGAAGGGGTACGTACCCCCCCGTTTTCCGATGCGCAGTTCACGTTTGCAAATCTCAACGTATCGGGTCAGAGTCTCTGCGTGTATGCAACCACTATCGTTTTTGTTGCAATTATGGCCTGGTTTTTTAACAAGACCCTCTATGGAAAGGCCTTGCGGGCTGTTGCATTCAACCGGAACGGCGCACGTCTGGTCGGCATAACTCCTCATCTGGCCGGTACATTTTCGTTCGCATTGGCATCGGCAATCGGCTGTTTGTCCGGTCTGCTTATCGGCCCTATTACGACACTGTATTACGATTCGGGTTTTCTGATTGGGCTAAAGGGCTTTGTTGGCGCGATCGTGGGTGGCATGGCCAGTTACCCGATAGCTGCAGCCGGCGCGCTGATGGTAGGCTTTTCAGAATCATTCTCATCGTTCTGGCTGAGCGGCTATAAAGATGTTGTAGTATTCACCATGATCATCCCGGTCCTGTTGTGGCGGTCACTTACCACCGCGCATTACGAGGAAGAAGAATGATACGCCGGGCCGGATTAATATCGTTCGTGATGCTGCTCCTGGCTGTGCCGCTATTCCCTTCATTCTATCTCACCATGGGGAGTTACATAGGCCTCTACAGTATAGTTGCAATAGGTCTGGTCCTGCTTACCGGGGTGACCGGACTGACCTCTTTCGGTCAGGCAGCCTTCATGGGGTTGGGCGCCTATACGTCGGCGGTGCTTACCACACAGTTCTCCTGGTCTCCCTGGCTGACTCTTCTCATCGCTCTGGCGCTGACCATCATAATTGCGTTTATTCTTGGAGCTATAACCCTTCGGATGGGGGGGCATTATCTTCCGCTGGCAACCATCGCCTGGGGGATCAGTCTCTATTTTCTTTTTGGAACCATTCCGATTCTTGGAGGTTCCAACGGGATAGTCGATATTAATGCGTTGCAGCTTTTCGGCATCGAACTGCGTGATGAACATATCTATTATTACCTGATATGGGGTGTCTGCCTCGTTGCCTTATGGATCTCAAATAACCTGCTTGACTCCCGCGAGGGTCGTGCGGTCCGGGCGCTTAAAGGCGGGGTTTCGATGGTTGAAGCATTCGGAGCCAGCGGACTTCGACTCAAAAACATCATATTTATCTATTCAGCGGTTCTTGCCTGTCTGGCTGGCTGGCTCTATGCCCATATGCAACGTTTTGTGAACCCGTCTCCGTTTGGCCTCAATCAGGGGATCGAGTTCCTGTTCATGATTACCATAGGAGGAGCCTTCAGCCTCTGGGGGGCCATAACCGGCGCTGCCGTCATAACGCTTCTAAAAACAGTCCTGCAGGGAATTTTGCCGAAACTGATCAGCCAGTCGGGAAATTTCGAGATAATAGTTTTCGGCATTATGATCGTCGTGGTACTTCAATGGATGCGGGGGGGGATCTGGGCTTTTGTCGAAAAACTCCTCCCGTCCAAGCCGGATAGACCAATCGGGAATTCTCCGGAGTTGGCGATGCGAATCCAGCCGGAGCGTGGTTCTAAACTGCTCAGGGTGGATGATGTGACAAAAGCCTACGGTGGCCTGATGGCGGTCAAAAATATGAGTTTCGAGGTTTCAACCGGTGAAATTGTAGGTCTGATCGGACCAAACGGGGCCGGTAAATCAACCATGTTTAACCTGATCAGCGGTGAACTGCCCCGCACGCAGGGAAATATTCATTTTGGCGCTCACGCTATCAGCGGGCTTCATCCTTCCCATATTGCCCGGCTGGGCTTGAGCCGTACCTTTCAGCATGTCAGGCTGATACCTGGAATGACTACGCTTGAAAATGTCATGATCGGAGCCTATTTGAGAACGCATGACGGAATTTTCAGCGCATGTTTGCGTCTCAACCGCGGATCGGATGAGCGGGTTCGGGCGGAGGCGGCGAAGCAGCTTCGGCGGGTGGGGCTCGAAGAGAGTATGTTTGTTCCTGCGGGGACTCTTTCGCTCGGCAAGCAGCGTGTCGTTGAAATTGCTCGGGCTCTATGTGCGGACCCTCTTTTGCTGCTTCTTGATGAACCTGCCGCCGGTCTGCGTTATCTAGAAAAGAAAGAATTGGCGGCACTGCTGTCGGACTTGAGAAGCGAAGGGTTGAGTGTCCTTATAGTTGAACATGATATGGAGTTTTTGATGAACCTTGTCGACCGGTTTGTAGTCATGGAATTCGGTGAGAAGCTGGCAGAAGGGATGCCGCACGAAATACGTTCTAATCCTGCCGTTCTTGAAGCGTACCTTGGAGGGATCTGATGGCCGAACGTCTGCTCACTGTGCGCGAACTGAATGTCTGCTACGGAAAGGTCGAAGCGCTTTACGGTGCTTCGCTGACAGTCGATCGCGGCACCATCGTCAGTGTCATCGGCCCTAACGGCGCCGGAAAGTCTACATTGTTGAACGCTCTGATGGGGGTGCTCCCGTCACGAGGCAGCGTTGAATTTTGCGGGAATGATATGGGGAACGTCAGTATTGAAAGCAGGGTAGCGCAAGGGCTCTGTCTGGTTCCGGAAACTCGTGAACTTTTTTCACAGATGTCGGTAGAAGATAACCTGGAGCTTGGCGCCTTTACGCGCTACAGGCGCGGCGACAAGGGGATTCGGAAAAGCCTGGATACCGTGTTCACACTGTTCCCTCGACTTGAGCAGCGGCGTAGCCAGTTTGCCGGCAGCCTTTCCGGTGGCGAACGGCAGATGCTCGCCCTTGGGCGTGCCCTCATGAGCCAGCCGACCCTGTTGATGCTTGATGAACCGAGTCTGGGGTTGGCTCCGTTGATTGTAAAGGAGATATTGCACACAATCAGCGATCTCCGTTCCACCGGCGTCAGCATTTTGCTGATCGAGCAGAATGCGCGAGCGGCCTTGCAGATTTCCGATTACGGCTATGTGCTTGAAAATGGGGAAATCGCTCTGGAGGGGCCGAGCAGTGAACTGGCCGACAACCCGCGGGTTATTGAAAGTTATCTCGGGATCGGAGGAGGGGAGGAGAAAGGTTGAAGGTTGAAGGTTGAAGGTAGTGAATACGAATTCGGTTTTTCCTAACAGCCTTCAACCTTCAGCCTAACAACCTGTATGTAATAGTGAAGTTTACAAACCGGTGTGCTCTATTGAGACACCCAATAAATCAGGGAGGTATGAGATGAAACAATTTTTGGCAAGTATCAGTATGCTGGCGGTATTGGCGGCAGGGACAGCAGCTCAGGCGGATATAACGATTGGTGTAAACCTCTCTTCGACCGGGCCTGCGGCTTCACTCGGCATTGCAGAAAAAAATGCCATATCGTTCGGCCCCTCTGTAATCGCCGGGCAAAAAGTCCATTATGTCATTTATGATGACGCCACCGATACTACGACCGCCGTCCAGAACGTAAAGAGGCTGGTTTCGGAGAACAAGGTAGACGTGCTGATCGGGCCTACAACATCACCTACTTCAGCGGCGGTAATCGAGGCGGTGGCGGCATCCAAAACCCCCATGATCCAGCTTTCACCCGGCCCTGCTACAATTTCAGCCACTGATGAGAAGCGGAAGTGGATATTCAGCGCCCCTGCCAATACCACAATTTATGGAACCGCCATGATCAACCATATGGTCAAGAAGGGGGTAAAAACGGTTTCGGTAATAGCGGTGGATGACGCCTATGGAGAAGTCAGTACTGCGGCGTACAAAACCCTCTCCGAACCTAAAGGGATCAAAACTTTGACGATCGAAAAATACAAGCGGACCGATACCAGTGCTACTGCGCAGGTACTGCACGCAATGCAGGGAAATCCGGATGCAATATTCATTGCATCATCCGGTACTCCGGCGGCCCTTCCGCATGTTGCACTGATCGAGCGCGGTTATAAAGGTAAGATATATCAGTCGGGCGGAGCAGCCAACGCTGAATTTCTGCGTGTAGGAGGAAAGGCGCTGGAAGGTTCGTTCATGCTCGCACCGCCGGTAGTTGTGGGAGAGCAGTTGCCGGATGGTTATCCGACAAAAGCGGAGGCGCTCAAATTCATAAAGGCGTATGAAGCCAAATTCGGGCCGCGTTCGATGTTTGCTTCCCTGGCGTGGGACGCGCTGAAGATCGTTGAGGCGGCGGTGCCCAAGGCTCTGAAGAAAGGGAAGCCGGGCAGTGAGAAGTTCCGGGTAGCTTTGCGTGATGCAATTGAGGGGACCAAGGGGCTTAAGGGGGCCGGCTCCGTCTTTTCGATGTCCGCCACCGATCATTCCGGTGTAAATCAGCTTGGAATGTCTCTTATGAAAGTTGAAAACGGCAAATGGAAGCTTGAAGATCACGCCGAATTCAAATAGTTTCCATCCGGAAAGCGTTCTTTTCCGCCCTGGTTGTGTCAATCTTCAGATTTGCTTGCCAGTACGAAAAATTACTCCTTTCCGAATCGGAAACCATCAGTTTCTCATCCGGAGTTTCCAGATGGAAACTAAATAGCTGCAGGCTGAACATTATATGATCACCCTTCGCCTCTCTTATCCCTTAAACGGGATGAGGAGGTGTTGGGGTGGTTTGTTTTTAGCGATTTTTGGGCACTTTTTTTACAGTTCTTTCAAGATAGCTTACGGAGCGACTCCATATCGCCGCTGTCACTCCAGTGCCACGATGATTAGGTTTTCCCGAAGTCCCTGCATTTCAATTTCCTTTCAGCGAATAACGGGCATGAAGTTGACCCGCCGCCTTCTATTTTTGTCGGCTCTAACTTTCTGGTTTGAAATTCGGTTTTTCGATTATCTTTGTCCTTTTGTCTCGTATCGAGGGCTGAGCATTCGGGGCACTTTCAGAGGTTCCGCCGATATACAATAACCGCGTGCGTAATATGAAAGATGAGAAAAATAAACGCCGGAGCAATATAAAAAACTGGACGATAACGGATGTGCGCCGGGAAATAAAATTTTTCACCTAACAGGCCAAGCCCGATGATCCAAAACAAATTGGTATAAGCTGTAGCCACGAAACCGACCATACTGGTACTCCAGGTACTGTCAGGGAAAAAAATCAGCGCCAGGTAGGAGAGGTAGTAAAGTGCTACTCCAGCCAGATACAAAGTGAACCCTTGTTTTTGAATTTTGGTAGATATCCCAATGGTGAAAAACGACGGCAACGCAAAGACCAATATCCGCCCAATGTTCTCGCCATTCGCCAACACATCCGGAATACCTTTGTTGAATAGGGCTGGAGTCAATGCAGCCGGCAGGCGGTTCATAAGGATCAGACTAAAGAGCAGAGGCGGAAACGTCAGCCAAATACCATTCTTCATGATGTCAGTTATAGTAATCTTCATTACTTATTTTTCCGTTTGCAGGACCGGCGATTCACTTCAATATCTCCGAAAGTAACTTCCCGCCGACACCGATGTTGTCCCGCTCCATCTCGTTAATGAGCACGATGAATTTATCCGCAGGAATCTTCGTGACCTCGCTCGCCTTTGCCGTCAGTTCCCTCACGAGCTCCGCTTTATTTTCCTTGTTCAACATTCCAATATCTATCGTTATAACTGGCATTTGTCTGCTCCTTTCCTTATCAATTTGTTTCAACGGGGATGAGGCTGGCCGCCCTGTTTCTTGGGGCGGTAGTACTGATGGTTGTACTCTCTGTTCTCACGTCAATATCTCCCTTTGGTCAGAAGCCTTCCGTCCAAACAATAAAGTTGCAATTGTAACGCAATTGCTTTACAGTTTGAAGCATGATAGGAGGTGGTTGTTATGGCAAAGAATGCAACTATAAACATGCGGGTCGATGCATCCCTAAAAACTGACGTCGAGCGTATTCTTCATGTGCTTGGTATCTCCACGACCGAAGCAATTAACATGTTTTTGAATCGAGTTCGCCTTTCCAAGGGCATCCCGTTTCCTGTGCAGATGAGCGACGATGAGTTCCGAAGCTATCTTGCCGAATGCTCCAGTGAAGATGAAGCAATTAGCACAGAGGAAGCCAACCAGATAAAGCTGGCTCAAAACGAAATCAGAGAAAATAAGGTCGTCAGTTTTGATGAAATAAAACGATCGCTTGGCACATGATTCAGGTTCTCTTTACTGCACAGGCTGAGAAGCAAATTGCGAAGATGGATAGGAATGTAAGGCTTCGTATAA
>JAQTRC010000144.1 GCA_028712665.1 Desulfuromonadaceae bacterium | reverse complement strand
TCGAGGCGCAGCATATCACCTCCCGCATCTGTGGTATCTGCGCCTGCGGGCACTCCCTTGCTTCAATCCAGGCTGCCGAGGACGCCATCGGTTTTACTCCGAGCGAACAGACGATACGGCTCAGAAAACTCCTCCTCCACCTGGAATATCTGGACAGCCATATCCTTCATATCTACATGCTTGCTGCGCCTGATCTGGTGGGGGTGAAGAGCTTCGTGGGGCTGATGAAGGATCACTCCGGCGTCGTACGGCGTGCCCTCAGAATGAAAAAGAGCTGCAACGACGCCTGCGATATCCTGGTCGGACGCCACGTCCATCCGATCTCATGTGTAGTTGGGGGATTTACCAAACTGCCGAAACAGAAGGATCTGAAGGAGATGAATACCCTGCTGGCCTCTATCAGAGAGGATCTGACCCCCACGGTGGAGTTGGTCTCTTCACTCCGGTTCCCGGAGTTCGAACGCGAAACCGAGTATGTGGCGCTGGTAAACGATTCAGGGGAGTACCCGATGCTGATGGGGGATATCGGTTCCAGCGACGGTGTACGGAAGCCCAAGTGGGAGTATCGCTCCATTACCAATGAGTTTGTTGTTCCGCACTCCTCGGCGAAGCATACCCGCCTGAGTCGCACTTCCTATGCGGTCGGGGCTCTGGCCAGGTTCAATCTTAACTCGGGTTGGCTCCATCCAAAGGCAAAAGAGCTCTCGGCATCCCTCGGTCTGAAACCGCTCTGTGCCAATCCCTACCTGAACAGTGCCGCCCAATTGGTTGAATGTGTTCACAGCACGGAGGAGGCGATCGGAATCTTGGAGGATCTGATGTCGAAAGGAGTCGATCAGGGGGAGAGTGTTCTCGGCGGCCTCAACGAAAAGGGGACGATTCCCGTTAGCGCCGGAAACGGGGTAGGGTGCGTTGAGGTGCCGAGGGGGATACTTTTTCATAACTACGAGGTAGACGATAGAGGGATCATCTCCTCTGCCAACTGCATAATACCGACAGGGCAGAACCTGCAGAACATAGAGGACGACATGGCGAAACTTGTACCGGAAATCCTTGACAGAAGCGACGAAGAGATCATCATGGCCCTTGAAATGCTGGTGAGGGCCTATGACCCCTGTATTTCCTGCTCAACCCACTTTCTTGAGGTGAAGTTTGTCAACAGATAGCCTTTTCTCCACCTTTCAGGGGAGTGATACCCTCTATATAACTATCGGCAACAGACTCAGAGGCGATGACGGGGCAGGCCCTTTCATCGCTTCACGTCTTTCGGAGATACCCGACATCCGGATAAAGGATGCCGGAGACAGGCCGGAGCGGTCAATGAACTGGGTTCTGGAAATACGACCTTCTCTGGTTGTATTCATCGATGCATCGGATTTCGGAGGGTTAGCGGGAGAAATCCGCGAACTTCCCCTGGAAAGCATTTCCGATACCACCTTCAGTACACACCGGATACCTCTGCCTCTGATCGCGGGATGGATCACTAGCGAAACCGGCGCCGAATGCCGTTGTATCGGCATACAGCCGGCATCCATGTCGTTGGGGGAGGGGCTTTCTCCGGAGGTGGAGCTTGCGGCGACAGAGATAGTGAGGAAATTGGGGTGGATACATGACAGGGGTAAAGCTCATGTTATGGGACGAAATAATAAACAAAAGAAACAAAGAGGAGTATCATCTGGTAGGACGGCGGGGCGCAATTCAAAAACCGGACCCGGCGGAATGCCGGCGGACAAAATGTGACGGCACGAATCACTGGGTATGCAAAACCCTCTGTCAGACCGGTTTCAAACTATTGTATTGGGGGGCGAATGACGGGCGATGAAATATTGAAAAAGGTGGTCAGAATAACTTTATTGCTGATTGTAACCATAGTTGTTCTGTCTGCCGGTTATCTCAAGATTGTGCTTAACTGGAGCTATTCCAAGGGCGAAAGAATCGGTTACGTCCAGAAGTTTTCAGAGAAAGGGTGGCTCTGCAAAACCTGGGAAGGGGAGTTGCAGATGCTGCCGGTACCTGGTGCGCTGCCGGAAAAATTCCTTTTTTCGGTACGTGACAAGGCGATTATCAGCAAGATCAATTCGTCCATGGGTAAAAAGGTCTCCCTTTATTACGAACAGCACAAAGGTGTTCCTACTAACTGCTTTGGCGAATCGGAATATTTTGCCGTTGATGCCAGGGCGCTTGAATGAAAGCCGTGAAGGCAGCCTGCTCGGCATCTTTTTTCCGGAGTGACGCAATGATTCAAGCTGCGCCGAAAATCAGGATTTAGAGATGAGGCACCTTGTTTTAAAAACAGTGTCGCAAGCCAGACGTCTGATAGTGGTTGTATTTGGTTTTACGGTTCTGGCAGCTGGGATAGCCATGATAGTGCTGCCGGGGCCGGCTGTGGTGGTTATTCCTATTGGCCTGGCGATACTGGCCACCGAATTCATCTGGGCCAGAAAGCTCCTTGAAACTGTAAAAGAGCGCATTCAGAGCATGAGGAATGGCAGCATATAAACGAGCCTCTTGCAAAAGTCTTTATAAACATACTCCCCCTCCCCTTTAGGCCCCAGAGGGTCCGCCAGGGGGGAGGGGACTTTCTGGAAGTTTTTTGGAGTTTTTTGGAGTTTTGCAGAGGCTTTATTGAAATGGATTATTGGAGGATAGTATCATGTTAAAAAACAAGTTGATTCCGGTTCTGATTTTCGTTGCCGTAATTCTGCCATTTGTTGGATCTCTGCTCAATTTCTATACGGATTGGCTCTTTTTCGTTGAGACAGGCTTCTCCTCGGTCTTTATGACGACATTTTATGCCAAAACAGGGGTTGGGCTATTCTTCGGTACGCTTCTTTTTCTCTTTATCATGAGCAATTCATTATATGCGAACAGAGTGCACTTCCCCTACACCGGAATATATATATTGGGAAGTGAAAACTTCCGCCTGCAGAGAGATGAGGCGATTCGTTTTGTAAAACCTTTGGCCATCCTCATCGGTTTACTCCTGGCCTTCTTTGCAGGTAAATGGGGTGCGATGCAATGGGAAGAGGTGCTGCTCTTCACGAACAAGGTGGACGTTGGAACAGTTGATCCGGTCATCGGCAAGGATATTGGTTTCTACCTTTTCTGCCTGCCGTTCTGGGAGATGTTCAAAGAGTTTGCCGGTTTTGTACTGATGGCAACCGCCGTCATGGCTGGGATTGTGTACTTTGTGCGAGGCGGCATCGTGCTGAGTGAGCGAGGGGTTACAATTGATGAGAAGGTCCGCCGTCATCTGGCTGTTCTGACGGGGATCTTCGCGTGTGTGATCGCAGCCGGCTTTTATCTGGATAGCTTCAGGCTGCTGCTTTCAAATAACGGGGTCTTTTATGGTGCAGGATATGTGGATGTCAACTCCCGCCTGTTAACCTACAGAATTCTGACTTTCCTTACACCAGTGGCTGGGATTCTGCTCGCCGTCGGAATTTGGAAAGGGGCCTTGCGTTTGGCGTTGCTGGCGCCGGTGGTAGTGATTGCACTGTACGTAATAGGTATCCGTGTGTATCCGGGTGTACTGCAGAAATTCAAGGTTGCCCCCAACGAGTTGGCTCTCGAGACACCCTATATAGAGAATAACATAAAATTTACCCGTTTCGGATACGATCTGGAAAAGATTGAAACAATACCTTTTGATGTCGATACAAAGCTTTCCGCAGCCGATATAGCCAATAATGATGCAACTATCAAGAATATCCGTCTCTGGGATCACGCACCGCTGCTCAAAACCTACAGCCAGTTGCAGCAGATCAGAACCTATTACAAATTTTTCGATGTGGATAATGACCGTTACAAGGTAAACGGTCAATACACCCAGGTCATGCTTTCGCCGCGTGAACTTTCCTATGCCGATCTCCCAAGCAAAAACTGGATCAACGAGCGATTGATCTTCACCCATGGCAACGGCATTACTTTCGGCCCTGTCAGCCGGATCAGCAAGGAGGGTCTGCCGGAGTTTTTCGTCAAGGATATCCCCCCTGTAAGTCTGGCCGACATCAAGGTCACAAGGCCGGAAATCTATTTCGGTGAGCTCTCCAATGACTATGTGGTCGTCAAGACCAGGGTGCCGGAATTCAGCTATCCGACCGCTACCGGCAATATCAACACGACTTACGCCGGTAAAGGGGGGGTGCCGATCGATTCGCTCCTCAAAAAAGCCCTTTTTGCAGCCAAATTCAAAACAGAGAAGATTCTGCTCTCATCCGACATCACGGCGGAGAGCCGCATCCTCTACAACCGCAACATTAATCAGCGGGTCAGAGCTGTTGCCCCATTCCTCCGTTTCGATGTCGATCCCTACATGGTGGTGGACGAAAATGGAAAACTTAAATGGATCATAGATGCCTACAGCTATTCGGACCGTCTCCCCTATTCAAAGCCGCTCCAGGGAGGCATCAACTACATGAGGAATTCTGTCAAGGCGGTTGTCGATGCATATGACGGTTCTCTCAGCTTCTACATCAGCGACCCGCAAGACGTGCTACTAAAGGTCTACGCCAGGATGTTTCCGGGTCTCTTCAAACCACTTAACGCCATGCCGAATGATCTGCGCAAACATGTTCGCTACCCGCATCAGTTTCTCCAAATACAGGCTGCCATGTTTGCCGCCTACCATATGACCGACCCGAAGGTATTCTATAACAAGGAGAACCTCTGGCAGGTTCCGGCTCTTGGCGAGAAACCGATGGAACCCTACTACACGATCATGAAGCTGCCGGGCGAAAAGATTGAGGAGTACATACTGCTCCTGCCGTTTACCCCCTCCAAACGGGATAACTTGGCTGCATGGCTGACGGCCCGTTGTGATGAGCCGAATTACGGAAAGATCCGGGCCTATACCTTCCCGCGGGACAGACTGATCTACGGTCCGAAACAGATCGACGCCCGCATCAACCAAGACTCCTTCATATCCCAGCAGTTAACGCTCTGGAACCAACGCGGCTCGGAGGTCATCCGTGGGAGCCTGCTGGTGATACCGATTGAAAAGTCGTTGCTCTATGTCCAGCCGCTCTTTCTTGCGGCCGACAAGGCCGGTCTGCCGGAGCTGAAGCGGGTGATTGTCGCCTTCGGCGATCAGGTCGTCATGGAGGAAAACCTGGAACTGGCGCTTCAACGACTTTTCGGTGGCAAAAAAGCTGTCGCCGCCGTCGCGAGTGCGGTAACGGCAGATTCTAAAGCATCACCGGCAGCTCTGGCCAAGGAAGCGATGGGTTTATATGAAAAGGCGACCAACCTGCAACGTCAGGGTAATTGGGCCGGTTATGGCGAGGAGTTGCGCAAGCTGGAGCAGGTGTTGAAACGTATGGTGCAGTAGGGGCGGGGATGAGGAGTATGCCATGATTCTCAAGTCACCAGATCAACTACCAACCCTTTAATGCCGATTACCTTTTCGGTAATGGCCATGTGGTTACGATTCTCCCGAACGATCAGGTTGTAAAGTAAGTCTGCCCCACTGTTAATGACGATTATTATCTCAAAATATCTCGGATTTTGAGGTGTCCCGCCGAATTTATCCAGCCGGTATGCTTCTGCGCTGATCTGCTTTGCCAGTTTACTTAATAGATCACGGAAATGCCCGAAGTTTGTCAGAG
>JAQTRC010000143.1 GCA_028712665.1 Desulfuromonadaceae bacterium | reverse complement strand
ACGCGGTCCGTACTGATCCAGTTCAGATTGCGCCACCCGACTACCATGAGCTATCTAAAAATAATATCAGTCGTAAACGAGCATACCGCATCCACGGTCACAGCCCGCTATGCCATCTCGATGGCGGCATCATGCAAGGCGGAACTTCTGTTGTATGCCGCCCATGAAGGAGGGAGTAAGGAGAGCACACTCCTCCATACCGATCGCCATCTGGATCATCTTTTCACTGCCGCCTCTGATCTGGGTATTTCCGTCAGCAGGATAACCGAGATCGGGAATATCGATAACCTGCTCCCCAAACGGGTGCAGGCCGAAAAAGCCGATCTCGTACTGTATCCTCTGGCGCCGGATGAACGGTACGGAGCCGCCTTGCAGCAGCAGACGGTTCATCGCCTCCTCCGTACAATAAAGTCGGACCTGGCAATCATGCGGGTCATCACCATGGCCAAGCCGCACCCAAGACATATTCTGGTCCCGCTCGGGTGGGTTGCCGGCGACAAAGGACGTCGCCTGATGTTTATCTCCGAGCTGGCAAGGAGCTTCCATTCGGAGGTCACGCTGTTTCATCTCTCCGGAGAGAGTAACGCAAAGGGGATGCCCGACGATATCATAGAGTTTGGAATACAGTTAAAGCAGCAACAGGTTGCGGTGATTGAACGTCGTGGCCGGGGAGATATAGTCAAATTCATCATCGTTGAGGCGATTACCCGCCACAATGATCTGATCGTGCTGGGCGCGAGTGGGCGCGGGGCGTTGCAGAGACTGTTCATCGGCAACCCTGCCGGTGATATCATGCATCAGCCACCCTGCAACACAATCCTGTTCCGGCCCGTGCCATGAAAATTCAGGCCCTTTCTCATGACGAAGTATTCTCAACCCTGTTGAGCACCCTTAAGGGGATCACAGCTGACGAGGCAACGCGCCGGCGCGCCGAGTATGGGCCGAACGAGATCCATGAGGTGCATGGCCGCCCAATGATTTTGCGCCTTGCGGCTCAATTCACCCACTTCCTGGCTCTACTGCTCTGGTTTGCAGCCGCCCTCTGCTTCCTGTCCGAATACCTGCACCCCGGTGAAGGACTTCTCCGTCTCGGCATTGCGATTCTGGCAGTCATTTTCATCAACGCCATCTTTACCTTCATTCAGGAGTATCGCACCGAAAAGGCGATCGAGGAACTCCGCAAGATGCTCCCGTTCCGGGTTGCCGTAATCAGGAACGGAACCGAGCTTGAAGTCGATGCCGTGGAGATTGTGCCGGGAGATCTGGTGCTGCTCAAGGAAGGGGATAAGGTGCCCGCTGACGCGCGGGTCGTGGAAACAAGCCGATTGACTGTCAACAATTCTCTCTTGACCGGAGAATCCGATTCCCGTCTGCTCACCGATGCTCCATGCGATACGGAACTGCTTGACAGCGGGAACCTGGTGTTTGCCGGTACTCCCGTGGTGAGCGGAAGCGGGAAGGTAGTTGTATATGCGACCGGCATGGCGACAGAGTTTGGCAAGATCGCACAGATAACCGGCAAGGTCGTGGAAGAGGTAAGCCCGCTTCATATCGAGATCACCAGGGTCAGCCGCATCGTTGCCATTATTGCGGTGAGCTGCGGCGCCTGCTTTTTCCTGATCGGCGGTTTGGTGGGGCGGGGATTCTGGAGCAACTTTCTGTTCGCCATCGGCATCATTATCGCCACCGTTCCTGAAGGGCTGCTGCCGACCGTGACCCTCTCACTGGCTATGGGGAGCAAGCGAATGGCCCGCCGGAACGCACTGGTGAAAAACCTTAACGCCGTGGAGGCGCTCGGCTCGATTGACCTGATCTGCACCGACAAGACCGGCACACTTACGCAGAACCTGATGACTGTTACAAAAAACTGGGCTCCTGATGAATGTGCCATGGCCCGCACTGTTGCCCAGCTCTGCAACAATGTAACCTTGACTCCGGAAGGGGGAGTCAAGGGAGACCCGACCGAGACGGCGCTCTATAACTTTGCGGCCCTGCAGGGCGCCGTGACCGGTGAGCGGCTGGGGGAAACCCCGTTCGATACCGACAGAAAGCGGATGGCCACCCTCCACAGGATCGATGGGAAGCTGTTCGCGTTGGTCAAAGGGGCGGGAGAAAGCGTTCTGCCGCTCTGCAGTTCGCTCTGCAAGGCCGGCTCGCCCGCTGTCCCGCTCGACGGCAGCAGCAGGGCAGAACTTCTGGATCGGCAGCAGACAATGGCCTCCGAGGGGCTACGTGTGATCGCCCTGGCATTTAAGGAACTGAATGAAGCTCCTACGGGAGATATCCCGGAAGATGGGTTGACCTTTGCCGGATTCATGGGGCTCCTGGACCCGCCACGCCCTGAAGTGCCGGAGGCTCTGAAAAACTGTCACAGCGCAGGCATCAAGGTAATCATGATTACCGGCGATGCCGGACCCACGGCAGCAGCCATCGCCAGGGAGATAGGGATGATAACCGGAGATCCGGTCATCATCGAGGGGAAGGATTGCACAAGCATGCCGGACGATCAGTTGCGTGAAGAGCTGAAAAAGGAGAACCTGATCTTCGCCCGGATGTCGCCGCAGAACAAGATGCATGTCGTAACTCTGCTGATCGAGGAAGGACACCGGGTAGCGGTTACCGGAGATGGCGTCAATGATGCTCCGGCCCTTAAAAAAGCTCATGTCGGCATCGCCATGGGGCTGACCGGAACAAGCGTTGCCCGCGAGGCGGCGGATATCGTGCTTCTGGATGACAACTTTGCTTCTATCGTACATGCCATAGAGGAAGGGCGAGCCGTCTTCGAAAATATCCGGAGCTTCATCACCTACATCTTCGCCTCCAACATAGCGGAATTGATCCCCTATATCGGCTATATCCTGTTCGATATTCCGTTGCCTCTTGCCGTCATGCAGATCCTGGCGATAGATCTGGGAACAGATATGTTCCCAGCGCTTGCTCTTGGGGCGGAGAAGCCCTCACCGGACATAATGCAACGCCCTCCACGGCCAAAAAACGAGCATCTGCTCACCAGGGGAGTGCTTATAAGGGGATATCTCTGCCTCGGAATGCTGGAGGCTCTTGCAGGAATGTCCGCGTATTTCTACGTCATGTACCAGGGGGGGTGGAGCTGGGCTCAACCGCTGGCGTCCACGACAATGCTTTACCTGCAGGCGACCACGGCATGTCTCGCCGGTGTCATCGCTACACAGATCGCCAACGCCCTTGCCTGCCGTTCATCGAACGTTTCCATCCTTACATTGGGGATCTTTTCAAACCGGCTTCTGTTGGCAGGGATCGCCGCGGATGTGCTGCTGGCGGTTTTCATCATCTACACGCCAATCGGAAATTCCCTGTTCGCCTCTGCCCCCATCGGTGCGGATGTATGGCTTCTGCTGATTCCGTTTGCGATCCTGCTGCTTGTCATTGACGAAACGCGCAAATATTTTGTCAGACGTACGGTTGTAGTTTCGGTAAGTTCCCCCACCCTTGACGGACCCAAAGGGCCTAAAGGAGGGGGTTAGGGGGTGGGTGAAGCTGCAACATGCTGATTTCGTGGCAACCTCCCCCCCACCCTAACCCTCTCCCGCAAGGGGGGCGGGGACTTGTTAGTATGTGTTGATTTAAGTGTTCCATGCTCTAATCAGAGTTGCTCCGGGCAATAAGGACCGCAATCGAGCGTGCGGGCAGCTGGTAGTTGCGAGAGCTTACCGATGGCATCAGATCCCAGGGCAGAATGTCTTCGGGTGAGGCTAGTGATGTGTCAATCCAGCGATGCCAGGCGCCCCCCGGCAGTTTTTTCGGGGACGGGAGGCGGAAGGTGAGCGGTTTCCAGTAGGCATTGATCATGTAGTGGAAGACGACCCGCCTGGCCACACTCCTGGCCGTCAGTGCGATGCTGTGCGATACATAGCTCAAATCCGGCTTATGCAGCCGCACACCATGCCACTCCAGCCGCGCCTGATCGAGAAGTTGATTCAGGGTCAGTTCTTCGACGGCGGTGTCGCCGTGCACGATTCGTGCGGCAATCAAAAGCTTGGTGAAACGATGGATCTCTTCGTGACGCGCGAGCAACGACCAGTCAAACCAACTGATCTCATTATCCTGACAGTAGGCGTTGTTGTTCCCCCGCTGCGTCCGTCTGGCCTCGTCCCCCATCAGGATCATAGGCGTGCCGAGGGCGAAAAGTGTCGCTGCCAGGAAGTTTTTTACCTGACGGTTGCGCAACTGCTCGATAGCAGGGTCTTCGGTGGGGCCTTCGACGCCGCAGTTCCAGCTTACGTTGGAGTCGGTCCCATCCCGGTTTTTCTCGCCGTTTGCCGCGTTGTGTTTCGTGCTGTACGAGACCAGATCGTTCAGTGTGAAACCGTCATGGCAGGTGATAAAGTTTATGCTCTGCTCCGGCTCGCGCTCCTGATGGCCATAGATGTCCGGACTGGCCAAGAGACGCGCGGCAAAATGGTAGATAACGCCATTGTCACCCTTCAAAAAACTGCGTACGTCGTCGCGGAACTCACCATTCCATTCCTTCCAGCTGTCACCTATGAAGCTGCCGACCTGGTAGAGTCCTCCTACGTCCCATGCTTCGGCGATGAGCTTTATTCCCGCAAGCGCCGGATCAGATTCTATGTCCCAGATGATTGGCGGGTTTTTGAGCGGCAATCCCTGGCCGTCCCGTGACAGTATGGATGCGAGATCGAAGCGGAAGCCATCGACATGCATCTCCTTGACCCAGTAGTTGAGACTGTCGATGATGAGTCTGCGGACCACGTGATGATTGGCGTTGAACGTGTTGCCGCAGCCGGAGTGATCGATATGGGTTCCGAGCGAATCCATGCTGTAGTACACGTCGTTGGCAAAGCCGCGGAAGCAGAACGTCGGCCCCTTATGGTCACCTTCGGAGGTGTGATTGTAGACCACATCGAGGATCACCTCGATGCCTGCACGGTGAAGAGCTTTGACCATGTCGCGGAATTCGTTCAGCGGGCCGAGCGGGTCCTTGTGCGAACTGTACGCCGCATGGGGAGCAAAAAACGAGACCGGGCTGTAGCCCCAATAGTTGCAGAGGCCGGAAGGTGCGTCATGCGGGTCGAACTGGAAAACCGGCAACAGCTCGACGGCAGTGATTCCCAGATCCTGAAGATAGGGGATCTTTTCGATCAGGCCGGCGTATGTGCCGCGCTTTGCCGCCGGAACCCCGGAAGAATGGTGTTTGGTGAATCCCGCTACGTGCATCTCATAGATGACGGTCTGCGAGTACGGGCGCTTTAAGGGCATATCTCCTTCCCAATCGTAACCGCGGGGGTCGGCCACCACGCTCTTCATGGACTTGCCTGTGTTGTCGCCCGGCATACATGCGGCCCGGCGGTCATATCCGGCAGGTACCGCCACCGCACGGCCATAGGGATCGATCAGGATCTTGTCAGGATCGAAGCGTAGTCCCCGCTGCGGGTCAAAGGGGCCTGCCACCCGAAATCCGTACAGCTGGCCCGCTCCGATGTCCGGAACAAAGGTATGCCAATAGTGGTAGGTGCGGTTATGCCGCGGATTGAGAGTGATGATCCGGGAAGCGGCCGTGTCATCGGCATGGTCGAAAAGGAGGAGTTCCATGCCGGTGCAATCGCGCGCGAACACGCTGAAGTTTACGCCACCGTTGCAGATTGTTGCCCCGAGAGGTGAGGTGTTACCTTTGTGAAGCGCCGAATGTAAACTATCTGCTCTTT
>JAQTRC010000142.1 GCA_028712665.1 Desulfuromonadaceae bacterium | reverse complement strand
GCAGTTTCTCATCCGGAGTTTCCGGATGGAAACTGGCCTTGTTGCTGCCGTCGTCATATTTCTATCAGCTATCCAGGCATGGGGCGCGCCGCTCACTCTGCAGGAATGCCTGCAAAAAGCCAGGGAGTACAACCCAACCCTGAAAAGCGCCGCCTGGGAGACAAAAATCGCGCAGGAAAACGTCAGGCAGGCCTCTGCGGCATATTTTCCGCGAGTCGACGCCCAGGCCGGCTACACCATGCAACATGAACCGCAGGCTGTTATTATAAATGGTATGACAGCCGAGACTCAGGAGCCCGATTTCGCCTTTGCAGGCATCTCGGCCAACTATACCATCTACGACTTCGGCCGCCGTGGTTCCAGGAAACAGCAGGCCAAAGCCATTGCCAAAGGCTCAGAGAGGTCGCTGGAGGCTAAACAGAGCGATGTCGCACTGCAGGTGATCGAGTCCTATTTCAGCATCCTTGAGTCAGAAAAGCTGATCATTGCGGCAACCGAAGAGGTCGCACAGGTTGAGGAGCACCGCCGCGTGGCACGGGTTATGTTTGAAGAGGGGGTCGTAACCCGCAACGACCTCCTTCAGGCCGAAGTACGGCTGGCGGCGTCTCGCCAAAAACTGTTGGCCATCCAGAATCGCCGCGAGAACTTATGGCTGCTGCTCAATTTCCTGACCGGCGGCAAGGCCCAATTCCGTGCCGAACTGGAAGAAAACTCCGACATCGCCGGCAGCGTAGAGAAGACGCCAGACGGCTCCTTCAATTTATCAGGTCGAAATGACATCCTGGCTCTCCGTCATAGAGTTGAGGCTCGTGAGTTTGAGGTCAAGGAGAGTATGGGGAATTTTTTCCCCGAGCTTTACACACGTCTTGCGCTGGATTACGTGCAGAACGACAAGGTGCGTGAACAGGCAATAATGTCCGCCACCCTCGGAATCAAGATTAATCTGTTTGACGGCTTCGCTTCCACTTCGGTCCGGGAAAAAGCTGTTCAAAACAGATCCAAAAGCCAGGATGCCCTCAGAGTGGCGGAGGAACAGGCCAGACTTGAAATCAACACCGCTAAAAACGATGTCGCTGTATCCAGAGAGCGTATCGCCGTGACGGAAGCCGCCATCCGCCAGAGTGAGGAAAACCTCCGCATCAACAATGAGCGCTATAAGGAGCGGGTCGGCACAGCAACTGAAGTATTGGACGCCCAGACATTGGTAACCCAGACCAAAACCGATTATCACCGGGCGTTCTATGACCACCAGACCGCAAACGCCCGATTAAAAAGGGCACTCGGCCAACTGTAAAGTATATCGGAGGAGTATATGGTTGAAGAAGCTGTGGAAAAGTCCTTAGCCGGAAAACCGGGCAACGGCAAAAAGTACAAGGGAGCGGCCATTCTGCTTGTCATAATCATTGGCGTCTCCTGGGGAGCTCTTACAATGTTCATAAAAAGCAAGACCCATATAGAGACCGACAACGCCTTTATCGAGGCCCGCATCGTGCCGGTTTCCTCCAGGGTATCCGGCACGGTGGCGCGCGTGTTGGTGAATGACAACCAGTTCGTCAAACAGGGGGATCTGCTGCTGGAGATAGATCAACGCGACTATAAGGTACAGATAGCAAAGGCAGCTGCAGGTGTCGGAGTGGCCGAGAATGAAAGCGGCGGCGAACTGCTGAAAGCCGAAGGCGCCGGAGCGGCATTACAGTCGGCAAGGGCCCGCTATGATCAGGCTCTTCTCGATCATGCCCGCGGCGAAAAGCTCTTTGAGCGTGAAGTGATCTCGAAAGAGCAGCTTGACCGTCTGACAACGAGCAAACGTGTAGCGGTATCACAGCTTAAAGAAGCCGAAGAGAGTTTGAAGCGGGCCCGGACTGAGGCCGGACTGGCAAACAAGGGGGGGAACAGGGCCAGAGTGCTGCAGCGCAAGGCCCAACTTGAGGAGGCAGAACTTCAACTATCGTACACGAAAATTTTTGCTGTCAAAGACGGCTACATCACCCGGAAATCGGTCGAGCCCGGTTCCAACATTCAGGCGGGGCAACCGCTGATGGCGCTGGTGCCGTTGCAGGACGCCTGGATTACGGCCAACTACAAGGAACGCCAGATCACGTACATCAAACCTGGCCAAAAAGTCGACTTCACCGTGGACACCTTTCCAGGCCTCACATTCAGCGGTAAAGTCGACAGCATCATGGCCGGCACCGGCGCCGCTTTCTCCCTGTTGCCGCCTGAAAACGCCTCCGGCAACTACGTCAAGGTGGTCCAGCGGGTTCCGGTAAAGATAACGATCAACAACGCATCGGACCCGGATCATCTGCTCAGGGTCGGGATGAGCGTAATTCCGACGGTGCTGACCGGCCGGACCGGTAAGGATGTGTTGAAGGAATTGAATCCGTTTAAATGACCTCATCCGAAGACAGAAATATAAACAAATGGCTCATCACGATAACCGTCATGCTCCCCGCAATCATGGAGATCATTGACACCTCGGTGGCCAACGTCGCCCTCCCGCATATGCAGGGGAGCCTCAACGCCGGCGTAGACGAGGTTACCTGGGTCTTGACCTCCTATCTGGTTGCAAACGCGGTGGTGCTTCCGATGACCGGATGGTTGTCCCGCGTCTTCGGGCGCAAACGATTCCTGATGTCCTGTATCGTGCTCTTTACACTGGCGTCGCTAATGTGCGGAGCCGCTCCCAATCTGGCCTCGCTGATCTTCTTCCGGGTGCTGCAGGGGGCCGCAGGCGGTGCGCTGATTCCGATCAGCCAGGCAATTCTGATGGAAACATTCCCGCCCAACCAGCGGGGTATGGCCATGGCCATTTTCGGTATCGGCGCCATGTTCGGTCCGATCGTCGGACCCGCACTCGGCGGCTGGATCACGGACAATATGAACTGGCGCTGGATATTCTATATCAACCTGCCGATCGGCATCATCGCGATGACAATGTGCGCCTTCTTCATATTCGACCCTGCCTACCTGCGAGAAAAGGCAAAAACGCTTAAGATCGATTATTGGGGTCTTTTCCTCCTGACCGCCAGCATGGGGTCTCTGCAGGTGGTGCTGGACAAGGGGCAGCAGGAAGACTGGTTCAGCTCATCCTTTATCATCACTTTCAGCATCATTTTCATAGTCTCGATGGCCGCGCTGATCTGGGTCGAACTAACCCACCAAAACCCGATCATCAACCTCCGCCTGTTCAAAAATGTTTCGTTCTCGGCCGGTAACCTGATTATGTTCGTAGTCGGTTTTGCCCTCTACAGTTCCATCATGCTGATCCCGCTTTTCTTGCAGACCCTGATGGGGTATTCGGCTACCGACGCCGGGATGGTTATGGCCCCGGGCGGAGTCGCGACCCTTATCACGATGCCGTTTATCGGTGCGGCACTGGCCAAACGTGATGGGCGCAAGATCGTTTTTTTCGGCCTTCTGATCGGAGCCTCATCGATGTTCATCATGCAGGGACTAAACCTGCAGGGCTCTTTCTGGAACTACACCTGGCCCCGTATTGTGCTCGGTTTCGGATTGGCGATGATATTCGTGCCGCTGACAACAGTTACCCTCGCCAGCATAACCAGGACAGAGATGGGTAACGCCACCGGCATGTTCAACCTGCTCCGGAATATCGGCGGCAGCGTAGGAATAGCGATGGCCGCCACCCTGCTGGCACGGTACGAACAGTTCTACCAGACCACCCTTGCCGCACATGTCAATCCGTACAATCCGGTCTGGCAGATGCGCTACGAGGGGCTGAAACAGGCCCTGATCTCGAAAGGGATCGGAATTACCGAGGCCGACACGACCGCTCTCGGCATGATGTACGGAGCGGTCCGGAGACAGGCCGGTGCGCTCGCCTTCAACCGAATCTTCTTCATCATAGGACTCGCCTTTCTGGTTATCATACCTCTGTTGCTGTTGTTGAAACGCCCCTCGCACGCCGAAGGCGGGGGGATGGGGCATTGAGGAAAAGAGCTTCGTGTAAGGTATCTGCAAAGTGAAAAGGCAGGTTTGACACCCAAAGGTATTTTTTTTGGGCGGTTTTGTGGGGTCAGATCAGGTAATCAGTTCCAGATAGTTTTGCCGGTTTATGAGCTGCCAGGATGCATTGGGGTATGCTGCCAACCACTCTTTGGGCGGCTTTGTCTGGGCCGCCCCCCATTTCATCTCATAGCCGAACAGCTTTCCTTCCCGCTCCTCAACCAGATCGATCTCTTTTTGGCTATAGGTACGCCAAAAGTAGTTGTTGCTTTGCTCCTGCAGATACTCCTGACGTTTCAACCGCTCAATCACCAGATAGTTTTCCCAGAGTTCACCTGAATCATTGCGGAGTTCGAGAGCATTGAAGTTGTTGATAAGCGCGTTACGCACCCCGTTGTCGAGAAAGTAGTAGCGGCTGTTCTTGGTTATTTCCGAGCGCAGGTTGCGGCTGAAACCGGAAAGCTTCAGGATAACGAATGCCTTCTCCAGCAGGTCGAGATAGCGTTCGATAGTATTCTTGCTCATTCCCAGGCTGCTGCCGAGCTCGGTGTATGAAACCTCTTTGCCGACCTGAAACGCCATCAACTGGAGCAGTCTGCTTATTTTTGACGAATGCCGGATACCGTCCAGCTCAAGGACATCCTTATAGAGATATGAGGCGATGATCTCCTTCAGATACTGCTCACGAGTCCGGTTATCGTTACTCAAGACCACCTCGGGATACGAGCCGTAGACCAGGCGGCTCTCCAGGTTGGCGTCGGTCTGGTGGCGCTGCTCGATCTGCCCGAGTTCCAACTGGGACAGCGGATAGAGCCTCAAGGTAGTTTTGCGTCCGGTAAGCGGTTCTCCCACTGCCCTGGCCAGATCAAAAGATGACGATCCTGTGGCAATAATCCTTATGTCAGGAATGTGGTCGATTATCAACTTGAGATTGATGCCGATACCCGGAACCTTCTGGGCCTCGTCCACTACCAGCAGACGGTTATCGCCTACAAAGGCGGAAAGTTTCTCAATCGACTGGCTGGACAGGTAACCCTGCACGGTTATGTCTTCCCCGCTGACAAGTAGATATGGTTCGTCAATATCCTGAAGGAATCGCTTGACCAGTGTTGTTTTTCCGGTACGGCGCGCTCCATAAATTATGACCGCTTTGCCCGGCAACAGTGCTCTCTTAAGATTTTCAAGGTGCTTTTGGATAATGTACATAATATGAACTCCGGCATTTAATTGACTGAATTATACACAATTAAGTCAATTAAACAACGGAATTATGTATTGTGTCACCGGAACTCCTGATTGAGGAGAAGAGCATGAGGTAATAATAGCACCGCCTTAAAAGCCATTTACAGCTCATTTAACTGGTGCTATTATCCGGTCTACAAACGACGCGGGAGGATAGTATGCAGACTGTGAAATTCTCGGAAGACGTGATCCCATTAACTGACGTAAAAATCAATCCCGGCAAGCTGGTAAAGCAGACTGTTGACAGTCACCGCCCAATGCTTCTTACCAGCCGCGGGCGTGGTGTCGCCGTACTTCAGGGAGTTGCCGATTTTGAAGCCAAAGATGAGGAACATCAGTTCATGCGTGCCATTGTTCAGGGATTGATGGATCTTGAAGAAGGGCGAGAAATAAGCTTGGCCGATGTTAAACGGCAACTGAAGCTGAATAGCTGACATGGGGAAGAAAGTAATTATTACCTTTGCAGCCTCGGCGTTGGCGGATATCCGTGAGAT
>JAQTRC010000141.1 GCA_028712665.1 Desulfuromonadaceae bacterium | reverse complement strand
GTTCCCTTGTATGCCGGACCAGCGCTTCCGGGGCCATTACCTTGACATCCTGTTTAAACGAACGTTTGAACTGATTCTGTTTAACGGCTTTAACAAGGCACTCTTCGTTCAGACAGGTATAAGCTCCTCTGCCGGGAAGCCTGTTGTCAAGATCCGGCAGCACTTCATTTTCGTGAGAGAGCACAAACCGGATCAGAAAATCCTGATCCTTGCTGACCCGGCAACCGAGGCAGCTGCGCTGTGGAGCTTCTGAAATCCCTTTGCGGGCCATGTTTCGCTGTTACTCCACCGGTTTTTCGACCACTGCATCGACCAGGGGCGCCTCCACCTCCAACAGCTGAGACGGTTCCTCCTCAACCTCAGTGCCATCGTACGAAGCAAATTCCTGAAGTTCGGCTTCGGCTACCTTTGATTCACTCTTGATATCGATGCGGCAACCGGTCAGCCGGGCCGCCAGACTTACATTCTGGCCACGCTTGCCAATCGCAAGCGAGAGCTGGTCATCAGGCACGATAATTTCGAGAACGCGCTTCTCTTCATCAACAAAAACTTTTGAAACCTGCGCCGGAGAGAGAGCATTGCACGCAAAGCGGGCAATATCCTCGGACCAGGGTATGATATCGATTTTTTCCCCGCGCAACTCGGAGACAACATTCTGAACACGGGCCCCGCGCATACCGACACAGGCGCCGACAGGATCGACATCGCGGTCGTTGGATGAGACGGCGATCTTTGCACGGCTCCCCGGGTCGCGGACTATGGCATTGATCTCGACAATTCCTTCGGCTATTTCAGGAACCTCAGCCTCGAAAAGCTTGGCCAGCATACTTGGGTGTGTCCTGGAAAGCATTATCTGCGGGCCTTTGGTCGTCATGCAGATATCGGTTATGATAGCCCGGATACGGTCTCCCGGACGGTATACTTCCCGTGGCATCTGCTCCTTGGCGGGGAGAACCGCCTCGGCACGTCCAAGGTCTATCAGCAACTCACCCTTTTCAAAACGGCGCACCATGCCGGTAATGATTTCCCATACACGGTCACTGTATTCATTATAGATCGTCTCACGCTCGGCCTCACGCACTTTTTGAATAATGACCTGCTTTGCCGTTTGCGCGGCTATCCGGCTGAATCCGCTCGCATCGAGCTTTTCTCCCAGAGAGTCGCCAAACTCCGCTTCCGGATCGATCTCGTGCGCCTCTTCAAGACAAATTTCCTTGTAGGAATCCTGGACTTCCTCGACGACGGTTACAAATTCAAAAAGCTCAACTTCACCCGACTCGTGGTTGTAGTGCGCTTCCAGATCGCGGGTATTGCGATATTTTTTGTTTGCCGCCGTCAGGACCGCCTGCTCCATCGCCTCCAGAACCACCTGCCGGTCTATCCCCTTCTCTTTCACGAGTTGTTCGATGGCGTGTTTGAGATTGATATTTGTATCCACGATTGCTTCTCCTTGCTGGCGTGTATGTTAATTCAGATCAGAATTCAAATTCCAGATTAGCTTTTGCGACCCGCTCCAATGGAATAGAGGCGGTCTGTCCCTCCGCTAATGTAATCTTGACGACTCCGTCTACGAGACCGTCAAGCTTTCCCAAAAAAGTCTTGCGTTTGTTTCCTTTATCATCCGGCAGGGGCTCATAGGTTCGCACCTTTATAAGGCGCCCTGCGAAACGTTCATAATCCGACTGCTTTTTCAACGGGCGATCCAGACCAGGCGAAGAGACCTCCAGCGAATAATTGCAGGAAATAACCTCTTCGACATCCAGAATCAGTGACAATTCACGGCTGACATCCGCACAGTCGTCAAGGGTGATGCCGCCATCCTTGTCGATAAACAACCGGAGCACCGCATCCCGGCCTACTCTTCCAAATTCGATATCAACCAGTTCGACACCCATCGACTCCAGAATCGGCAGCGCAATTCCTTTTACAACCGTACAGGTGTCTGCTTTAGGTGCAGCCATCCTTAAACCTCGTTAAACGAAAAAAAGTGAGCCTGTCGAGCTCACTTTCGAGTGAACATAAATTTTGTGTTTTCTATCATGCCGCAGCGAGAAAAGCAAGCTAAATTGTTTATATCTTTTATTCGGTTTGGTACTAGCGGAGCTTCCGGAACTCGTCATAGCTCCACTATATCCTCCGTTTGAAAATCATTTGTTGTTTATGTCGAATATAGCCAGCCATTGTTGCTGGGGCGTTCGGCTGTCTCCATACTGCACCACGACCCCATCTCCCCTCTGGTAGCTGCATGACCATCCCGGCTTGTCCGCTCCGTTAAAAACCGGATATTCATTGGGATGATCCAGAGCCTTGTATGGGGCTGAATACGTTCCATCGTCCTTGGGAGGTGGACAACGCTCGTCACCTGTATACCAGTTGTTATCTTCACCGTAGGCGTGAGCCACGGCAAGAAACAAGACAAACAAAACAGCGGCTCCTGTTTTCATAATAAACTCCTTGTCAATTGCGGTCAATGTAACCAACAAGGCTATTATAACCAAAATTCCGAATTAATAATATATCTAAAATAATATATAAGCTTCTTGTCAAACAAATGCCTCATGAATAATTGCAGTCTGCTGCTCGGAATGAATATGGTGAGAGCCCACCGCCGGACAAGAATCCGCCGGGCGGCCGATATATCCAACAGTGATCGGTATCTCCTGAAACAGCCTGGCCATATAGCGCCATGAACCCATATTTTCCGGTTCTTCCTGAACCCAGAAGATGCGGCAATCCTCCGGGCATTCTGCAACGACATCCCTGATTTCGTCGATATCCAGCGGATAGAGCTGTTCTATCCTTATGATGGCGATATCCTGGCGATTCAGCCGTTCACGTTCCTGGGCCAACTCGTAGTAGATCTTGCCGCTACAGAACAGCAGACGCTTTGCGGCTGAAAGAGTGGTGGAATCTACAATGACAGTACGAAAACCGCCGCCGGTCAGATCATCCACCGATGAGGTGCATAGAGGATGGCGCAGCAGGCTTTTGGGGGTGAATACCACCAAAGGTTTGCGGAACGATTGCAGCATCTGGCGCCTTAAGAGATGAAACATCTGGGCAGGGGTTGTAGGATTCACTAGAAACATGTTTTCTCCGGCGCAGAGTTGCAGATAGCGTTCGATTCTGGCGCTAGAATGCTCTCCCCCCTGCCCTTCGTAACCGTGCGGGAGCAGCATGACAAGACCGCTGGCCCGGTTCCACTTGGTTTCTCCGCTTGCTATGAACTGGTCGATTATGACCTGAGCGCCATTGGCAAAATCCCCGAACTGGGCTTCCCAAATCGTCAAACCGTGGGGAGTCTCGAGCGAATAGCCATACTCGAACCCCAGAACTCCGAACTCAGACAACGAGCTGTTCCATGCCTTGAAGTATGCCACATCGCGCGTAACCGCTTCAAGCGGTGTATATGAGCGTTCATCGTTATTGTCTATTATCACGCAGTGGCGATGGTTGAAGGTGCCGCGGCGTGAGTCCTGACCTGAAATGCGCACCGGAATCCCCTGGTCGAGAAGTGTCGCATACGCAAGGTTTTCGGCATTCCCCCAGTCGATCCCATCCCCATTGCGTACCGCCTCAAAACGCTTTTGGATCAGGGTAAGCACCTTTGGGTGTGGATTAAAACCGGGGGGAAGCTCTGCCAATCTTCCGGCAAGGGTCAACAGGCTCTCGGCAGAGAGCGCCGTATCGACAGGGGCCGGATCATAATTGCGGCTGACATCGCTCCAGAGATCGGAGAATCCGTCCTGCCGTGCATCCGATAGTTTCCCGTAAGAGGATTCCAGCGATTCCGAGACCTGCCGCTCTATCCGCTCCAGAGTATCGGGGGATACTCCCCCCGCTTCCGCCAAAAGATCAGCATAAGTACGGTTGACAGATGATCTGGTTGAAATCTGCTTATACATGAGGGGCTGGGTAAAGGCCGGCTCATCCCCCTCGTTGTGACCGTAACGGCGGTAACAGATCAGCTCGATCACCACATCCCGCCCGAACAGCTTACGGTACTCCATTGCGAGGCCGACCGCCTGCATCGCAGATTCAGGCGACTCCCCCTGAACATGGAAGATCGGACAGGCGAGCATCTTGGCTACATCGGTAGCATAAAACGTGGAGCGGGAATCTTTCGGCAGAGTCGTAAAACCGATCTGGTTGTTGAGCACCAGATGGATTGTGCCGCCTGTCCGGTAACCTTCCAGCCCGGACAGATTCAGCGTCTCCATGACGCTCCCCTGTCCGGCGAAGGCGGCGTCGCCATGAATCAGAACGGGCAATACGCGAGCGGTTCCATCAGCTCCGTAACGATCCTGGCGCGCCCGGCACTTCCCGAGAACCACTGCGTTAACCGCCTCAAGATGGCTCGGATTGGGGGCCATTGTCAGATGGAGCCGGTGGCCATCCAGATCGATTACGCTGGATTGTCCCTTATGGTACTTGACGTCGCCATCCCCCACAAAACCTAACTCCTCTGTTTCCTTGAACTCGGCAAAAATCGACTCGTAAGGCTTGTTGAAGATATGCGCCAGAACATTCAACCTTCCGCGATGCGACATCCCGAGCACCAGATCGCTGATACCGGCCTCGGGACACCCCCGCACTATCCGGTCCAGAACCGGCACCAGGATTTCCCCCCCCTCAAGGGAAAAACGCTTCTGCCCGACAAATCTCCGGTGCAGGAACGACTCGAATTGGGCAGCCTGATGAAGCTTCTCAAGAATGTGCAGTTTTTCGGATAATGGGAGATCCGTTCGATTAAGAGTGGGCTCCATTCTGTCAATCAGCCACTGCCGTTCGACAGGTTCCTGAATATGCATGAATTCGACACCGATCGAACGGCAATAGGTCTCTCGCATCACCTCCAGAATTTCGCGAAGAGAGGCGATCCGTTTCAAGAACCTGCGGCAGGCAAAGAGCGTGTCCAGATCGTTTTCATCCAGTCCGAAATTGGATAATTCAAGAAGAGGATGGCTCAAATGACAGGGTGTAAGCGGATCTGTGCAGGCCAGCAGGTGACCTACGTTCCGATAACGATAGATCAGCGACTGGACTCCGGACTGTTTCAGCGCATGATCCTCATCGATAAGAACATTACTCTTGTCCCCCGCTTCACTCCCCAGCTCAAAACCGGAGAAAAAATTTTGCCACTCCGCAGGAACGGAACCAGGTTCCCGCTTCCAATCGGAATGGAGCGTTTCAAGCCATTCGCCGGATATATTTGCAAGCAGAGTGTTGCTGTTCATCAAAATCTCCTCAGAAGTTGCCGAAGTTCGATTATCGGTGCTGTTTTTTGTGCTGTTAACATTGTAGATATGATGCTGGAGGAAAACTCTAAGCGGCACTAAGCTTTTTCGAACGTCCGATTGTGCGCGTTCTTTGATCTTCCACTTTTCTGGATACCGTTTCATTGACCAATCGTAACTCCAAGCGGCAGCCGAGAGCATGTGCGTATTTTTCTAATGTCGCGATTGACGGAGAATGCTTCCCTCGCCCTGATTCGAGGCGGGCGATTGCAGACTGGGTTGTGCCGATGCGCTCCGCAACTTCGGCTTGTGTGACGCCTGCGGCGGTACGAGCTTTTAGAAATTCGTCAAGAAATTGGAATTCTTCGTCCAGTCGATCATATTCGGCTTTAACGTCTGCGCGCTCAAGGGCGCTCGTTTTAAGCTCTTTGTGAGTCAGCATTTTTGAACTCCTTCATTCTCCGCCGTGCTGTTTCAAG
>JAQTRC010000045.1:21816-24914 GCA_028712665.1 Desulfuromonadaceae bacterium | reverse complement strand
AAGGTCCGAAGCGTGCGAGAGAAGCTTTGAGAGGAATCTACTTGACCCGATTTGTAACAGGGCTTCTGCTCATCTGCGGATTGATGATTCTCTTCTCCTGCAGCAAGACTCCTCAGGTAGCGAAATTGCCCTTAGACGGGGTAGTGCTGGCTTTTGGCGACAGCATTACCTTCGGCACCGGTGCTGCTCCTGCCGAGAGCTATCCAAGCGTTCTTGAGAAGCGTATCGGAAGGCGCGTCGTGAATGCGGGAGTACCGGGTGAAGTTACGGCAGAGGGAAGAGTCCGGCTTGCGTCGGTACTTGATGAGTATAATCCGGCATTGATGATCCTATGTCTCGGCGGTAACGATTTTCTGCGGCATCAGGATGAAACCAGGACGGCGGAGAATCTGAAGGCGATGATCTCTCTGGCCCAAAGCCGAGGCGTCAGCGTTCTGCTCATAAGCGTTCCAAAGCTCGGGTTGGGGTTGGAAGTGCCGAAGCTCTACGGTGATCTTGCGAAGGAGTTCGCCATTCCATTGGAAGGTAAAACGTTGAAGCAGATCCTCTCAAAAGGGAGCCTGAAGTCAGACGCGATTCATCCCAATGCATCGGGATACACCATCCTGGCCGAGTCGGTTGCACAACTGCTGCGAGATACCGGTGCCCTGTAGGATTCTGGAAAAGGACATTCACGCATGAAAGTACTCCTTATATCCGCCAATTCCGAGAGCATCAACATGGTGCCACTTCCGCTGGGACTTAACTGCGTTGCTGTCGCCACTCGAAATGCAGGGCATCAGTTGGAACTGCTCGACCTGATGGGGAGCGCTGACCATGACATGCTTGTTTCATCGGTCATAAAACGGATGGCCCCCGATGTAATCGGCATCTCCATCAGGAACATTGATAACCAGGTTATGAAGGAAACCAGATTCCTGCTAGATCCGGTTAGAGACATTGTCTTAACGTGCCGCGCATATTCGGATGTTCCGATCGTCTTGGGTGGTGCGGGCTTCAGTATTTTCCCTGAACCGGCACTGCGTTATCTGGGAGCTGATATCGGAGTTTGCGGCGAAGGTGAGGTGGCTTTTCCGCTATTGCTGGATACGCTGGAACGGGGAGGCGACATTTCGGGTATTGATGGTATCTGTCTCCCGGGTCAGGCTGTACAGCACTCTAGCATAAAACGTCCGCCGCTTAAAAATCTCCCGCTGCCCGATCCGGCACTCTGGCCGGTATCAGACGGCGTCGATCAGGATGTCTGGATACCTTTTCAGACCAGGCGCGGCTGTGTCATGAAATGCAGCTACTGTTCCACTCCGGCTCTTGAGGGCACCTCGATAAGAAAACACCCTGTAGAAGAGGTGTTAGAAGTGATCGCCCGTCATGTTGCCGCTGGTTTTGACCGGTTCTATTTCGTCGATAATACGTTCAACCTTCCAAATGACTATGCCGCGGCTATATGTGACGCCCTGATCAATGCCGACCTGCATATTCAGTGGCGCGGTATCCTCTATCCCGGTTTCCTGGACCGGGAACTGGTCCGCAAGATGGCCGAAAGCGGCTGCGTTGAAGTGAGCCTTGGATTCGAGAGCGGCAGCGAGATGATTTTGCGCCGTCTGAATAAAAGGTACACCACGGCGCAGGTGCGTGAAGCCTCGGAGTTACTGGCAGAGTTCGGCATACGCAGGATGGGATTTCTTCTACTTGGCGCCCCGGGAGAGACCCGTGAGTCGGTCATGGAAAGCCTTGAATTCGCCGACTCCCTGAAGCTTGACATGCTGAAACTGACCACCGGTATACGCATATATCCTGAAACCGAACTTGCGCAGATTGCCCGTGAAGAAGGAGTCATTTCGGCTGAAGATGACCTCCTTACCCCTCGTTTTTACCTGGCCCAGGGACTAGATGACTGGCTTAGCCATACGATTTGCGCCTGGATGGCAGACAGACCATACTGCTGTACCTGATTTACTGCGAAGGGTTAGTTTCTCTGACTCTTGAAAATGTGTAAGCAAAAACAATTGGGGGTATATTTGGGGGTATCACTGTTTTTTAAACCTGCCAAATGCGTTATTTAATATACAGTTGCACAATCAGTTATATTGACGCCGCCGAAAAAATAAATATGAAATAGCCCTTTAGTTCTTTTGCTGATTGACGACAAGACAAGACAGAGAAAAGACACTGGGAGGGTAGCACAATGACCTTGAAGAAGTCGGTTTGTAGCCACTGTGGTAAAGTTTTTGAAGCTGATAGTGGCGGGAGTGTTTATTCCATAAAAAACTTCAATGATACTTGCCAGTTAGAAATAATTGTAGGGGAATTAATCTCCGGCGCACGTCATTACTGTACAGATAGATGTATGTTTGATCGTGAGCAGGATACTCTGCCTTATGATCATTATTTAGAACAGTATCAAGGAGCGGTAATAGCTTAAAATATTCATGCAATAATCTTCCGGTCTGCATCAAAAAGGGGCATAGCTTTCTCAGCAGCTAGAGCCTCTTTTTTCTTGTTATTCTATTAGAAGGCTCCCCGTACAAAATAAAGATGATGAAGGAAACCGTTGATTCATTGAATTATGATAGAGTAGACTTCCTTTTAATAGTATGAAATAAGCCCTCAAGGCGGACTTGAAAGACAGACGGTACAATATGAAAGGTGGTCATTATGGCACTTCAATGGGATGAGTCACTAATGCTCGGCTTTGGCGAGATAGACAACCAGCATAAGTTGATATTCAAACACTATAACAAGTTGGCTGAAGCAAATTCGTGTGGTGTATCAAAAGAGGAAATTAGAGAGCTGATTGATTTTCTATTTGATTATTGCATTGTGCATTTTATCTCGGAAGAGAGGATCATGCATGATTATGACTATCCTAATGTTAAACGGCAACAGCAGGAACATGGAGAGTTCACATGTCTTGCATCGGATATAATCAAGAGATTTGAGCAAGAAGACTCCTCAGAAGGAATCCCAGCTCTGATCAGAGAGAAACTTTATGCTTGGATAGTCCATCATATATATGAGCATGACAAAAACATGGTTGAGTACATCAAAGAGTATATTGCTCTCAGAAAGAAATACGAAAAGTGAAGAGCCTCTATATG
>JAQTRC010000045.1:0-21716 GCA_028712665.1 Desulfuromonadaceae bacterium | reverse complement strand
AACTGTTAGATTATCTGCCCAAGCTCTAAATAATTGGATTTCAAGGAGTTAAACAATGATTAGAGAATTTGAAATTCTGAATTCTACCCGTTTGAAGGAAGGTTCATCTTGTGCGCGTCCGACGCAGGATCTTCCGAAGCATGTGAATTTAAGTGATCCGGCTCTGAAAGTGATGTCCGATCTGACCAGGGTTTCGGTGGTAAGCGTTCGTTCCAATGCTTCTATGGATAGTGCGAATGCAAAGATGATCCTTTATGGAGTGCGTATGCTTTTGGTGCTGGATGCCAACGATCAGGTTGCAGGATTGTTGACGGCAACCGATGTGCTGGGAGAAAAACCGATGCGTTTTCTGCAGAATATGGGGGGGACGCATGCCGATATTATGGTGCGCGACATCATGACCGCGCAGCGGGAACTTGACGTAATGAAAATAGAGGATGTACAGAATGCCGAAGTCGGACAAATTATCGCCACTCTGAAAAAGTCCGGCAGGCAACATGGGCTGGTGGTCTCTGAAGGTGCGGATGGCAAACAGATGGTGTGCGGCATTTTCTCGATTACCCAAATAGCCCGTCAGTTGGGAACCAAGGTTCAGAGCTTTGAATTGTCGCATACTTTGGCTGAGATAGAAGCGGTGGCTTCACGCGGCCAATAGGCTTGTAAATTGGAAATTCAGGCGGTAACTGTCAGTTTTTTTGGCATTTCGGATAGTTAAAGGTTATTTAACCGGAATATCGCAGACCGGCTCCATCATTCCACTGGATTCTGAATTTTTGCCGAATATCTTCCTCCGGGCTGCGGCAAGGCAACGGCTGACATCTGCGTTGCTTTTGCAGGCCAAAACAGCCTTTGCGAGTTTGCGGCAATCTTCAATACTATTTTCGCGAATTACCTGCTTTACAGCCGGGATGCTGGGTGCGGAGAGGCTGAATTCGCGGATTCCCATTCCAGCCAACATCAGGGCGTTGAGTGGATCAGAGGCCATCTCGCCGCAGACGGAAACTTTTTTGCCGGCCTTGTTGGCTGCGTCCGCGACTCTTTTAATGGAGTGCAGAACAGCGGGGTGATACTGGTTATAGTGCTTTCGGACGTGGGCGTTATTACGGTCGACTGCCAGAGTGTACTGTATCAGGTCATTGGTGCCGATACTTACATAATCGACTTCCTGCAGAAGAGAGTCGATAATCAGCACCGCTGCAGGAACCTCTATCATTATTCCAACCGGAATGTATCCACGCACATCATGCCCCTCTCGCAGCAATTCATTCCTGACCGAGGACATTATTTCCCTGACCTGACGGATTTCGTCAAGGCTGCTTATGAAAGGAAACATGACGGTCGGATTCCCGGTCTGAGAAGCCAGCAGGATACCGGCCAACTGCTCCTTGAAGATCTCCTGGCGTTCCAGCGACACCCTGATAGAGCGCCACCCAAGGAACGGGTTGTCTTCGTAAGGGTGTGAGAAGTAGGAGAGCCTTTTGTCGCCGCCGATATCCAGCGTCCTGATATTGACGGTCTGTTCCGGGAATCCCTCCAGAATTTTTCTATAGATGACGGCCTGCTCTTCACGGTTAGGAAATGCAGAACGGGCCATGTATGGAAATTCGGTGCGGTACAGTCCGACACCTTCGGCGCCATGCATGTTGGCAACCCTTACGTCGGATATCAGGCCGATATTTGCGCTGAGGGCGATGGCAACGCCATCGCAGGTGATTGCCGGCAGATCGCGGAGTCCTTCAAGTTCCTTCATTCGTCCGGCATGATCCTGCTCCAGACGAATGTATTCCTTTATTACCGCGTTATCCGGGTTGAGAAAGATATAACCCGAGGTGCCGTCAACTATGATCTCATCCTTGACGTCGGCGGCCTCCATAAGTCCCTCGATGCCAAGCACCGCCGGTATGCCGAGAGACTTTGCCATAATGGCAGCGTGCGAATAGGCATTACCCTTCTCAGTGACAAGGCCCAGGATCTTGTCGTGGTCGAGCATCGCCAGATCCGACGGAAAGATCTCTTCGGCAACGATCACACGCTTTTCCTTGAGTGTAACCACGCTGGTGTCGTTTTTTTCGATGATGTCGATGACCCGGCGTCCGATATCTTTCATATCGGCAGATCGCTCACGCAGGTATGGATCGGCCATGGCTGAAAACGCCTGGATATAATGCTGTACAACCTCGTGTACTGCGGATGAAGCACCCATCCCCTCTGCAATAAGGTCATTGACCTTCGATGAAAAACCGCGATCTTCAAGGATCATCAGATGGGTATGGAAAATTGCGGCATCATCCTCCGAAAGTGTATCGCTGACCCGTTTTTCCATGTAGATGGTTTGTATCTTCGCCTTTTCGAGTGCGAACGAGAATTTTTTCAATTCATCTGATTTACTGCCGACCTTCGCCAGCTTGATTACCTTGTCGCTGAAGCGGTTCAGTATGTAAATCCTGCCGTGGCTGAAACCGGCTGAAACTGCTGCTCCAGAGAGCGTTCTGGAGACGATGGTCCGCTTCCCCGCACTCCGCGAAGGGATTTTGCCCCCCTCCCCAGGGCCGCCCTTTATTTTTGCAAGTTCCATTTCGAACCAGGCGCGTTCCTGCTCTTTATGCTGAATCGAATCAAGCAGCCGGGCATTGTGAACGATGCTGCTGATCTGAAAAGTGATTGTGCGCAAGGCGCTGATTTCATCTTCTCCAAAACTGCGGGCCACACGCGTCTGGATAACAATAACCCCTATCGGCACCTTGTGTTCGAACAGCGGCAGTCCCAGGAACGAGAGAAACTTTTCCTCCCTGGCCTCTTTGAAGTACTTGTAACGGGGGTGAGCCGGGGCATTGTCAGTCATTACCATGGCGCGGCTCTCAACGGTAAGACCGCAAAGACCTTCATGAACCTTCATGGAAACGCGATTAACGGAAGATTTGGAAAGTCCTCTGGTAGCCTTTAAAACCAGAGTTTCGCCATCTCTTTCCAGCAGATAGATTGAGCAGACATCGCTCCTCATCCGTTTGGCGACCAGCGTAACGATATTGTTAAGAGTCTCTTGAAGATCGTGTGAATGCAGGATGATTGAACTGATGTCTTCGAGCGTTCTGAGGCCGAGCGACTGGGAATCATGTTTCATATAAATGCCCCGATGCACAGATTTTTGGCGGAGTATAGATCGTTTTTCAGCAAGTTCCAAATTGTTTTCTGAGCCTTTCTGTCAGAAAACAATTTGGACAACGTACTTATCCTGTCTATCGGGGTTAATGGAAAGTATAATATTCGCGGCCGTTATGAACTGGAAATGTTTTGGCGGGTCTGATATCCTGCCGGTAGTTATAAATAAACCGAATGCATAAATAGGAACGGAGGTGTGTCATGACCGACACCATGCTGGATGAGACAATCAAGCAAGGGATTGATCTTCTTGAAAAGGGGAACACAAAAGAAGCCATCAAGATGCTGGAGGGGTACTGTAATGATAACCGGGACGTTCCGGAGGGGTGGTTCTATCTTGGGGATGCACTGGCTGAGGATGGCAGGCTTGACGATGCCATTGCCAGATATCGGCAAGGACTGAAGCTGGCCCCGGATGATGCGGATGCCCTGACTACTCTGGGCGATATGCTATTGGAGTCCGGAGATCAGAAGGATGCGATAGTATGCTACAAAAAGATTCTGGATATAGATCCGAAGGATGCAGACGCCATCGTAAGCATTGGCCTGGTTTACAACATCCAGGAACGGAGCGATGATGCAATCCGTGCTTTCCGTCAGGCGCTGGATATCGAACCGGACAATGTATTTGCCTGGAATGCGTTGGGGGATGCGCTTTACGGACAGGGGGATGTTGATGGAGCCGTACAAGCCTTCGGCAAGGGGATTGAAATCGACCCGGAAGATCCCGCCGCTCACTTTAACATGGGCGAGCTTTACTACGATCTGGAGGAGTTGGAAGAGGCCGAGGATGAATGTCTGGAGGCGGTGAGGCTTGACCCTGCGTTCAGCATGGCTTATCTGACACTGGGCGGGATTTGCATGGATCAGGATCGCACTGCCGATGCGATCGGTTTTTTTGAAAAATATCTGAAATATGAGACATCACCGCAGGCAGCAGAAATGATGGATGAGGTCAAGGCGGTAGTTGAAGGCCTCAGGGAAGAGTTGAAAGGATAGAGAATGCCGGACTCAAAAACATCTCTGATAGACTCTCATGCCCATATCTACTACCGCGATTACGCCGGTGACTTCGATGAGATGCTGAAGCGCGCCGAGGATGCGGGTGTCGAGGCAATTATCGTAGTCGGAACCGACATCGAATCAAGCCGCGAGTCGGTAGAGTTGGCTGAGAAATACAAGCAGTTATACGCTGCGGTTGGTATCCACCCCCACGATGCTGGCCGAATTACCGAAAAATGCTACGGGATTATTCGCACGCTGGCCAAGGCGAGTCCGAAGGTAGTTGCAATCGGAGAAATCGGTCTGGATTTCTACCGTGACCGTTCGCCCCGCGATCTGCAGGAACTGGCTTTCAGGAATTTTCTCGGAATGGCTGATGAGTTGGAGATGCCGGTTATAATCCATGATCGGGACGCTCACGACCGGATCATGGCGATTCTGAGGGAAGAGCCGGTCAGACGTGGTGTTTTGCACTGTTTTTCCGGCGATGCGGTGATGGCAGCCGAGGTAATTGGGATGGGTTTCTATATCTCGATTCCCGGTACGGTAACCTACCCTTCCAATGAATCGCTTAGGGATGTGGTTCGTGGAGTCACGATAGATCGGATACTGCTGGAAACCGACTCCCCCTACCTGACTCCTGTTCCGTACCGTGGAAAGCGCAATGAACCCTCATTTGTGAGGATCGCAGCTGAAAAGGTGGCTGAAGTGAAGGGGTTGACCCTGGGTGATGTCGCCCGGATCACGACCAAAAACGTGCGTGACCTGTTCGGTATCCGTCTTTGGGATCAGTCTGCAAAGATTGCCTACCGCATACGCAATTCTCTCTATTTGAACATTACCAACCGCTGCTCCAATCGCTGCAGCTTCTGCGCAAAATTTGATGACTTCACCGTCAAGGGGCATAATCTGCTACTCGATGGTGAGCCGTCTCTTCATGAGGTAATGGCGGCTGTCGGTGAACCTGCAGGGATAGATGAGGTGGTATTTTGCGGTTATGGCGAACCTCTTCTCCGTCTCGATCTGGTCAGATTGGTGGCAGAAGAGCTAAAACAACGTGGATACCGGATCCGCATAAACACCGACGGTCAGGCCAACCTGGCGCATGGACGCGATATCCTGCCGGAACTGGCCGGGCTGATTGACAGCATCTCGGTCAGCCTCAATGCACCAGATGCTGCAACGTACGCCTCTATTTGCAACTCTCCTTTTGGAAATGCCGGTTTTGCCGGGGTATGCGATTTTATTAAATCTGCAAAAAAATACATACCGCATGTGGTAGCCAGCGCGGTTACCGTGCCTGGAGTCGATATTGAAGCCTGTCGCCATTTGGCCTTCTCCCTTGGAGTCGAATTTAAAGTGCGGGAGTACGCCGAAGTGGGATAGCATGGATCATTGATAATAACAAAAAAAGCCACATCTTTCGATGTGGCTTTTTTTTGTTTATGGGGTGGCCGACAGCATGTAGCAGCTAGACGTATAGCCTTTTATATGACATGTAGACAGCTAATGTTGAAGGGATACTCCGAACTTGACAAGGATTTTGAAATAGAGACACGGGGGGGCTAATTGATAGAACTTTGCGTTCCATTGTTTCTTAAACCACATCTGAAAGCCGGCAGAAATGCTTTTGAGGTACTTATTGAAATTGAATATCATTTTCCTTTACAAACGGATAAAAATGTATTACCCTCAAAACCATGAGAAGTAATAAAGTGTTAGGGAGGTTCGTAATGAAAACAATTTTAAGAGCATTGACTGTAGTAGCAGCTGCTCTCGTGTTGGCAATTCCCGTTCTCGCAGAGGAGAATGCTGTCATGCAGCAAGAACCGCAGGCACAGAAAAATGAATGTCTGCTGGTAGCGAAGAATTGCCCAACTGACTCCATTCAGGAAAGAATTCAGAGGATACAGGGAGAGATCATGCGTGGATCCGACGTTTACACGAATGATGAGTTGAGGCGATTAAACAATGAGCTTCAGGAATATCAGAAAATGTTGAATAATGATTTGACCGGTGGTGGCGCATAATTAGACCTTGCATCACCATAATTCAACAAGGTTCGGTACAAAAAGCTGCATGGCAACCTGCCATGCAGCTTTTTGGGTATTGGGGGTCCTGTCTGGAGGCTTATTATAAAGTCAATCTGATATTTTCAGCTGGCCCGCTTGCGGCTAATACTTCTAAACAAATAATCGCTAAGAATATTTGTGGTAATAATGGCTGTAGATCGGCGGTGGGTCGCAGTCAAAATTGTATTGCTTGCCACGTTGAATAAGATATTAAAAGTGCAAAAAAGGCCTCTTTTGTATCCCAGTTTCACTACCAAGATTCAAAAGAGACCCTAAAAACAATTGCTATTTCAAGCAATTAGGAGTTTTTTGGGGTGGCTAGTGGGAATTGAACCCACGTATGTACGAGTCACAGTCGTAAGTGTTAACCGCTTCACCATAGCCACCATACAGGGGTTGTCTTAATAGCGTGAATCCTCTGTCCAAGTCAAGGTAATTTTAAGAAATATACCCTATCTGACAGCATAACCCATAACGGCCCGGCCCTCGCAAGTATAATTAATTTCTCTAGTAACCATTCGAGAGATTTTACCTGTTTTGGTATCAATTTTTCTTACGAAAATAATTACTTTATTGTTGTTCAAATAGCTATAGGTTCCAACAATTACTTCTGACTGAAAATATTCATCTTTTTTGATTTCGTTTACCTTGCGGGTTAATACGACAAGTCCATTTTCCGTTAACTTAAAGTATTTTGCAAACTCCGCCTGTACGATTTTATAGCAACAAATCTTATTTAGACTACCCCTCATCAGTTCGCCCATGAGCAGGCCGGACTGATTCGGCAGGAAAGATTGAATATCGGCGAAGTCGGTTACAAGAAGCGTAATGGGATTAATACCATCCCGGTCTGAACAGGTTTGCAGAGTATCTTTAACGGCATCGGTCTGCCCAGAACAGCCGGGGCATGTATCGACGCAGAAATCAGAGGCAATATCCTGAAACAGTGCTTTCAGATCAGTTGAATCAAGAAGCATCGGAAGCGTTTTATTGTAACAAGCTCCGCCAAAGGCCGATGTGCCGGATGTAGCGCAACCGGATAGAAACCCTGAGAAGCAAGATAATATCAATAATAATAAAATTCTTCGCATCAGCGTACGGTCCCTTCATTTTTTGCAGGCTTGGACGAATCTAGATCCTTGCATAGGGGGTTGTCTTTGCAACTGAATGTAGTTTCGGCACTGCCGCCAAGAATCTTCATCGGCTTTGAACTTTCCTCGTTTAATAATTGAGCGTCCGTAAACCAATTGACCGGCATATGGATTTGTGCAGAGGATGCAACAAGACCGGTATTAATGTCGATTACTCTGGCGTTTACAAACACATTGTTGCCGGCAATGGAATAAGTGCCTGATACAATTCCCCCGACCTTGTATAGTTCCCTGATTTTCTTTATATCCCTACTTAGAGAAAATTCACCCGTCTCATTGATAACTACGTCTTTAGAAAGCCTGATCTCAAATACCTTCCACATACGGATCTGCAATTCATGCATGGTATTCTCAGCTACCAGTCTTCCAAAGGGGGTAGTTTCAGAAAGTTTGTCAAGATTAGTGAAACTCGTGACAATGAAAGTATTATCAAGGCTGTTCCGATCCAAATTTCTTTCAATCTGATCGGCCATGAACATGATCTGTGAATTAAATCTTCCAACCGTTGTCTGGCTTTGCTGAAGCCCTAATGGTTCATCCAGTACATAGCGTTGATTGGAATCAGGTTCAACCGTCTGGTATGTATCGATCGATACAACAGGGTAGGCAGCAGAATTTACGCATCCGGAAACGGCTATGGCAGCAATTATTAAACTCATGAATCTGGTGACAATATTCATCTCACTCCTCCATAATGTACCTCTTTTTACTATCGGCCAGATAATGCAATCCTTTAGAATATAACGCACCAATTGGTCAATGGGTTAACCCAAAAACGCCTTCAGAATAATTTAAAACAAACAGACGACAGTTGAGTATTTAACAGCTATAATTATCAAATAGCAACAGAACAACTGATTATCGATAGGAGGGTACCATGAGTCTGAAAAAAGTTGGTATTTTGACTGGTGGTGGAGACTGTTCCGGGCTGAACGCCGTTATTCGCGCAGTTACCAGATCCGCCGTTATCGAGCACGGCGCCAAGGTCATCGGCATTGAAGGTGGATTTGAAGGCCTGGTTTTTAATCACACCCAGGAGCTTACAATTAAAAGCACCAGAGATATTCTGACGCTGGGGGGAACCATTCTTGGCACAACAAATAAGGGGAACCCTTTTGAGTGGAGGGAGCAGAATCCGGACGGATCAATCAGCGTTTACGACTATTCCGACAGAGCGGTACAAACCGTTCGGGAGCTGGAGCTGGACTGTCTTTTTGTCGTTGGCGGAGAAGGCACGCTCGAAATCGGCTATAAATTTCAGAACAGGGGAGTTCAGGTAATCGGTATCCCAAAGACTATAGACAACGATCTCGACAAAACAGACTATACCTTCGGGTACCAGACAGCCGTGCAGGTTGCCTGCGAAGCGTTGGATCGGCTTGCCACTACCGGTCGGAGTCATCAGCGGGTTATGATTCTCGAAGTCATGGGGCGCACCGCCGGATGGATTGCGCTTGAAGCCGGTATTGCAGGGGGAGCCCACATAATATTGATTCCCGAAATACCATATGATATCGAAAGCGTAATCAAGAAAATCCGTTTTCGGGCCAAGGGTGGAAGCCCCTACAGTATTATCATGGTAGCGGAAGGAGCTAAAGCTGTCGGGGGGGACGTCATTACCCTGGAATCTGCAACAACCCGGCTTCAGGGAGTACCGCAACTGGGCGGCATCGGTTATCATCTGGCCAACGAAATCAAGGAACGGATCGAGCTCGAAGTTCGTTGCACCGTTTTGGGGCACGTCCAGCGGGGCGGGTCACCGACGGCTTTCGACCGTGTATTGGGGACAAGGCTTGGAAGTTACGCCGTTCATGCGGCAGCGGCCGGCAAGTTCGGCAACATGGTCGCCCTTAGAACGCCTAACATCACGCTGGTGCCGTTACAGGAGCTTGCCGGCGTTGTGAGGCGCGTCCCTGCAGATTCTCAATTGATCAAGTGCGCCGAGTCAATAGGGATCAATATGGGACGAGAGACAGAAGTTGATTGAAAAAACTATTCGATTCCATCTGAAGACTATACAAAAGATCCACGATACTTGAGCAGGCTGCCGCTGACCAGCCAAAGGAGAAATGTCATAACTGACTTCACTCCAAACAGTTTTGTATTTTTTATTGACATTAAATTGGTATTGTGGTACTTAATTACTTAATTAGAGCCGGGCAGGAGAACTGCTTTAGAAAATGAATCTTCAACGAGGAGAGCTGCCGATGAGTACTAAAAACGTTAAGGAGATTGTAGAGTTCTGTCAGGCAATCTTCGAAGACATAAACTTCACGAAGGCTCGCGAATGGAAAGAGGCTGTCCCCGGCCGCAAGGTCATCGGCTACATGCCGGTCTACGTCCCACGCGAGATCATCCACGCCGCCGGTATGCTTCCGCTCGGCATTCTCGGAGGCGGCGCCGACATGGAAGTCATCCATGGCGACGCCTACTACCAGAGCTACATCTGCCGCATCCCCCGTTCCACCATCGAACTGGCCATCACCGGGAGACTCGACTTCGTAGACGGAATGATGTTCCCCTCGATCTGTGACGTGATACGGAACCTCTCCGGCATCTGGCAGCTGCTCTTCAAAGATAAATACGTCCGCTACTTCGATACCCCCCAGAACTTCGATGACAACGTCGGCGGCATCTTCTACGGCAACGAACTGCGTGAACTTAAAGAAGGGCTATCCAAACTGGGAGGGAGAGAAATCAGAGACGCCGATATCAGAAGATCGATAGCCATCTACAACGAAAACCGGCTTATGGTCAACAAGGTCTACGACTACCGTTCAAACGCCCCGTGGAAGGCCCCCTCGGCCGAAGTCTACCTCCTGATGCGAGCCGGAATGGTACTGCCGCCAGAAGAACATACCCGCCTGATGCAGGAGTATCTGGCCGCGGCCGAAACTGAAAACCGCTCAAGGCGTGACAACTGCCGGGTTGTTTTGACCGGCGCTTTCTGCGAACAGCCGCCGCTCCCACTTATCAAATCTCTCGAAATGGCCGGTTGCTACATCGTTGATGACGACTTCATGCTGGTCAACCGCTGGATACTGGGCGAAGTATCCACTAGTGGCGACCCGATCGCCAACCTGGCTTCAGCCTTTTTGCACCACTCCGCCCAGACCGCCGCCAAATACGAAGTCGACATGAAAGAGAAAGGGAGCTATCTATTGGACATCATCAGAAAACGCCGCGCCGACGGCGTCATCTTTGCCGCCCCCAGCTTCTGCGACCCTGCCCTGCTGGACCAGCCGATGATGGTCAGCCGGCTGGAAGCCCTGAAGATCCCCTACATTACCATGCAGTACGCCGAGAACTCCGGCCAGATGCAGCCGATCAGAGAACAGGCCGGCACTTTTGCCGACTCCATCAAACTGTGGGGTGCCCCATGAGCAAACCAGAAGTCGTAAAATCGAATTCTCAAATCGTTCAAAAAGAGATGATCAGGCGCAACTACGACAAAATCACCAGCGGCAGGGTCAAAGTTTCCTCGACCTTTGTTCCCGGCAATCTGAACGAACTGTTGATGTGCTTCGACATAGCGAACAACCTGCCGGAAATAAACGCCATCCAGAACGCGATGAGCAAGAAATCGGGAGAGATGATCACCGAAGCCGAACGTTCAGGCCATTCCGAAGACGTCTGCACCTATGTCAAGGCCGACATCGGCATGATGGCCAAAGGGAACATCGCCCCAAACGGCAAGCCGTTCCCCAGCCCTGACATGCTGCTGCTCTCCTACACCGGCTGTTTCACCTTCCTGAAATGGTTCGAGCTGCTGCGCGAACAGTACAAATGTCCGACTGTCATGCTGCACGTTCCATACGCCGCCGACGGTCATCCCACGAAAAACATGCGTGACTACATCGTCAAACAGTTGAGAGAAGAGGTCATTCCTGCGATGGAAAAGATCTCCGGCATCAAGTTCGACATCGATCGTCTGCGCGAATACCTGCGTAAATCGGCTAAAGCAGAAGACGATCTGGTCTGGATGCTGGAGCAGTCCAAACGAAAACCATCGCCGATCGACTGCTATTTCGGCGGAGTCTACTACATGGGACCGATCTTTACCGCATTTCGCGGCACCGATGAAGCGATCGACTATTACAAACTGCTGCGGGGCGAGATCGAGGAGCGGATCAAACTCGGCCTCTGCGCCCAGACCCCGGAAGGGGAGATGCCTGAAGAGAAATACCGCCTGGTCGTAGAAGGCCCTCCCAACTGGACCTCTTTCCGAGACTTCTGGCAGATGTTCTACGAAGCAGGCGCCGTGGTCGTCGCCAGTTCTTACACCAAAGTCGGCGGCGTCTACGACTACGACAATTTCCGTCACGACCCGGACCAGCCGCTGGAGAGTCTGGCCGAGTACTGCCTAGGGGTCTACACCAACCGAAACCTCCCCACCCGGGTGGACATGCTGGCCAGAAACGTGGTCGAATACGAAGCGGACGGCCTCTTGATCAACTCCATCAAAAGCTGCAACAGCTTCTCCGCGGGTCAGTTGGTCATCATGCGCGAAGTCGAGAAACTGACCGGCAAGCCGGGCGCCTTCATCGAGACCGATCTGGTAGACCCACGCTACTTCTCGGCCGCAAACGTCAAAAACCGTCTGGAAAGCTACTTCCAGATGATCGATCAGAAACGCCGTGCCGGTGGCTCTGCCGCCTTGGCAGCATAGGGGAGAAAGAATCATGCGTTCATTTATCGGAATCGACCTCGGCTCCACCACCACAAAAGCGGTACTGATGGACGAGAACCGCATCGTCCTCGGCCGAGGCATCACCAACTCACGCTCCAACTACGACGTTGCAGCAAAGGTCTCCAAACAGGAAGCAAAGATCAGCGCCCGTTTCACCCTCTTCAACCAGGCCCTCGGGACCAAAGGGGGGGCTGACCGTCTTCTCGCCGACCTGGAAAGGAACTTTCGCCTGGAACAGTTCCTCTCCGAACTGAAACTTCTCGAAGAGACCTGCGAAAACTACCTTGACCACCCGCGTTTCAAAGAGAGCAAAAGCGGACTAAAACAGGTTCTGGCAACCGTATTCAAACAGATCGAAACCGAAGCCCCCGCCATCTACGGCCCCGGCGCCGACCGCAAATCGGATTTCTTTCGCGACATAGCCGGCTCACGCTTCATGAACATCGCCGAAAGCGCAGGAAAACAGGCCGGCGTCAGCTTCGACACGATACTCAACATCTACGACAAATCGATTATAGATATCGAAAGCCTGGTTCACCCGGACGGAGTCGTATCTAGACAGCTACTGAGCGGCCTCTCGCGCGCCCTGAAAGAGGTTGCCGGCGTCGATGTCAGTGAAGTCGAAGCCCAGGCCGCCCTCAAGAAGGTGCTAGATATCGAACTGGAAGAGTCCTATGTGGTCGGCACAGGCTACGGGCGTGTCAGGCTCCCCTTTCCGAAGGAGCATATCCGCTCTGAAATCCTCTGCCACGGTATGGGCGCCCACATGATGTTTCCCGGCACCCGTACCGTACTCGACATCGGCGGCCAGGACACCAAAGGTATCCAGATCGATGAAAACGGCATTGTCGCCAACTTCCAGATGAACGACCGCTGCGCTGCCGGCTGCGGACGCTATCTTGGCTACATCGCAGACGAGATGAAGATAGGCCTCCATGAACTGGGCCCGATCGCGATGAAAGCCACCAAGGTTACCCGCATCAACTCCACCTGCACCGTTTTTGCCGGGGCCGAACTGCGCGACCGTCTGGCGCTGGGCGAAAACCGGGCCGACATCCTGGCCGGCCTGCACCGGGCCATTATGCTGCGGGCCATGTCGATTCTCTCCCGCTCAGGCGGCGTTTCGAACGAATTCACCTTTACCGGCGGAGTCGCAAAAAATGAATCGGCTGTAAACGAACTGCGCAAACTGATCAAGGAAAATTACGGCGACATCACCATTAACATAAGCGACGAATCGATCTACACCGGAGCCCTGGGGGGCGCCAGCTTCGCCCATCGGGCAGCGAACTGACCAGGATGAGGTTGAAGGCTGAAGGTATTGAGGTTTTAAGGGTTTCCTTCAGCCTTCAACCTTCAGCCTGACTTTATAAAGGAGAATATTGCATGACACATACCATCGGCATCGACGTCGGCTCCGGCGTTATCAAGACCGTCCTGTTCCGGGTGGAGGGAGAAAAAAACGAGTGGCTCGCACGCTGGGACACACGCATCCGCCAGCGGGACTCCTATAAGCTCGTCAAGGAATCGGTGGCTGCCGTTCTTGAGCAGACCGGCCTCAAACGTGAAGATATTGACTACATTGCCACCACCGGCGAGGGCGAGAACATAGAGGACGCTACCGGCCACTTCTATACCATGACCACCCACGCCAGGGGAGCCCTCTACCTGAACCCGGAAGCAAGGGGAGTACTTGACATCGGCGCCCTGAACGGCAGAGCCATCAGTATTGACGGCAGAGGCAAGGTGCTGAACTACCGTATGACCAGTCAGTGCGCCTCCGGCTCCGGTCAATTCCTCGAAAATATCGCACGTTATCTTGGCATAGCCCAGGACGAAATCGGCGGGCTGTCGGTCAGGTCCACAAACCCCGAGAAGGTCAGCAGCATCTGCGCGGTACTGGCCGAGACCGACGTCATCAACATGGTCTCGCGCTCGATCTCCCCCAGCGACATTCTTCGAGGTATCCACGAATCTATGGCCGACCGGTTGATAAAACTGCTCAAATCGATTGACGTCAAGGAGGGGGTGGTCATGATGACCGGCGGGCTGGCGCTCGACATCGGTCTGATAAAGGCTATTCAGGATGGAATGGACAAACAGCAGATGAAGATGAGGGTTGCATCCAGTCCGGATTCGATTTTTGCAGGCGCCATCGGAGCGGCGCTCTGGGGAGCATTCAGGTTTGAAAAGCTGAATGGGGTTGAGAGTCAGCTGATTTGAAGAGTAACAAGAAGTTAATTCGCCCGCTTATATAAATACCAAAATGCAAAGAGACCTCCGGCGTTTATTAACCTCGGAGGTCTCCTCTTTTGTTGCGGCTTTGTCTGGTGATTTACATTGCCAGCTATCGCCAACGATGCTAAATTTCCTGCCATTCCAGTCGATAACAGGAGATTTTATGAAAAATAGCACCATTACAAACGGCACCCAACTCTGTGCGGTTATCGGCAACCCGATTGCCCACTCCCTATCACCGGCCATTCATAATGCAGCTTTCAACGCCCTTGATCTCGATTTCGTGTATCTGGCTTTTCGGGTCGAGGACGTAAAAAGCGTATTGGACGGTATGCGGGCGCTGGCTAACTTTCGCGGCATGAGTGTCACTATTCCGCACAAGATTGATGCGATGAAATATCTGGATGAAGTGGTGGAGGTTGATCGCTCAATAGGCTCCATCAACACTATTATCAATGAAAACGGGAAGTTGATCGGCCTGGGCACCGATGGGCCGGGGGCGCTGAAGGCCCTTGTTGACGCCGGTGTGAACCTTGACGGCAAAAACATCCTGATGCTCGGTTCAGGCGGAGCTGCAAGGGCGATTGCCTTTACCCTGGCCCGCAACACCCGGCTTTCCAAACTATTAATTCTGGATGTAAACGAGAGTATGCTGCAAGGGCTGACGGCTGATTTGAAGAGCGGCACAGAGGCCCGCATCGAATCCATGAGGCTCCATGACGACTCTCTCGCGCACGCCATGAAGGATGCCGATCTGATCATCAATTGCACTCCAATCGGCATGCATCCGAAGGAAGATGCCTCCCTCGTCCCGGCAGGGCTTTTCCGCCCAGGACAGGTCGTCTTTGACATCGTCTATACCCCTCTGGAAACCAGACTGCTTGCCGATGCCCGCTCTAAAGGACTTAAGGTGGTCTCAGGTGTCGAGATGTTTATCAATCAGGCGGTTCTGCAATTCAGGCATTTTACCGGCGTTGACGCGCCTGTCGATATTATGCGGCGGGTGGTAATGGAGAAACTGGGCGTATGAATATTGTACTGATCGGCTATCGCGGTACCGGAAAAAGTGTCGTTGGGGCGATCCTCTCCAGGCGCCTCGGGATGCGCTGCATCGCGATGGATGCGGAAATAGTCAAAAAGGGCGGCATGTCGATACCGGAGATTGTGGAGAAGTTCGGCTGGCCCGGTTTTCGGGACAGAGAGTCCGCAGAGGCGCAGGAACTGGCCAGCCGGGATAATATCGTCATCGACACCGGCGGCGGGGTCATAGAACGGACGGAAAATATCGAGGCTCTGCAAAAGAACGGCTGCATTATCTGGATGAAGGCTTGCGTGGAAACAATCGTCGCGCGCATTCAGAACGGTACCGAGCGTCCCCCCTTGACCTCGGGCAAATCCTTTACCGAAGAGGTGGAGGAAGTTCTGGAACGGAGGATTCCCAAATACCGGAGTGCGGCCCACTATGAAATTGATACCGACGATTTGACCCCGGAACAGATCGTTGACAGGATCATTGATATCCTTAAAAAATCCGGTCGCAGCTTTTAGTGCCGATTGTTTAGAAGTTCGATTTAGTACTAATGCTCTGCTCTACTGCAAACAGTTTCTCGTACGGAACCTCCGGCAGCGGTCCAATCACGGCGGCAAATGCAGTGATCGGATCAGCAGCAACCAGGCCTGCAGCCGCAGGAGGCTGTTTTATTCTTCTCGCCCAGTAGTGACAGATCGAGACCGGCGTTTTTTAGAATCGTCTGCAACTGTTCGTTACCAGGATAACTCCCTTTAGAGAGCAGTTTTCCATCGACAAATGAAAGCGGCAGACATCCCGGTCCGTCACTTTTCAGTAGTTCGGCCACGGCGGAGTTGGCGACGAAGGCTTGCGGGTCGTTTGAGAGACCGTAGCGTTCCACTTTTACTTCCGGCGCTTGCTTCTGTATCCGGCGCAACACCTCCTTTATGCGAACCAGTTCAGGATCAACGCTCGGTCCGCATACTCCGGTTGAACAGCACATGGCAGGGTCAAAAATTTCAATTTTCATGGTAATTCTCCTTTTATTCAGCATTGTCCGGTTTGGTATTTGCAGTTGCCTAAAAGTCCCCCCTCCCCTTGCGGGAGGGGGTTAGGGGGTGGGGGAATTTGCCACATTCGATGCTGACGGCAGCTTCACCCACCCCTCAATCCCCTCCCGTCAAGGGAGGGGAGGCCTAATGCAAAGACCAAACAGGACACTACTGCCTTTTATTGATTTTTTTTAGCGGATGACTACCGGTTCGGACTGCCAGGGGATCAGGAAGGTTGGCAACCCCTGCTTGACAACCTCATCTATATAGCGGAATTCCCTCACACGTCGTTGTGACAACAGAGGATCAGTCACGGACAGTGGCGCGAGACTCTGGTTGATAATCCACCCGGCAGGTTCGATTCCGGCCCGGCGCAGGTCGGCCTGAAGCGCCAGCGCTTCATGAACCGGCGTCGCCTCCGGCAGGGTCACCAGAAAAACTTTTGTGAAGAGAGGGTCGCGCAGACGCGGCAGAAGCTGTCGCACCGCCTCCGGTATGTCGCTCATGGATCTGGATACCTCCCGGTGATACGACTCTGAAGCATCCAAAAGCAGCAGTGTGTGACCGGTCGGAGCGGTATCGATGACCACGAAGCGGTCGGTTCCCTGATCGACTATTTTTGCAAATGCCCTGAAAACAGCGATCTCTTCCGTACAGGGTGAGCGGAGATCCTCTTCCATAAGCGCCCATGCTTCATCGTCCAGAGTCGCTCCTACGGTAGCTAATACTTCATTGCGATATGCTTCGGTTTCGGTTTCAGGATCGACACTGCTCACCTGCATACCCTCCGGCGCTTTTCCCAGCGTAAGGGCGACGTGTTCAGCCGGATCGGTTGTAGTCAAATGCACCTTTTTGCCACGCGCTACCAGAGCGGTTGCCATGTTCACCGCCAGGGTGGTTTTTCCCGCGCCACCTTTCCCCATTGTCATAATGACTCCGCCAGGCATTGATTCCAGAATATCGAGAAGATTCTCCAGCGGAGCAGGCAGCGGGATCGATTCTGCCGGTTTTGCGGTTGCCGGAAGGCTGATCTCTGAGGAAAAGAACGCCCGCAATGCAGGAATTCCGACCATTTCGGCGCCGCGCAACGGCAGTTCTGTTCGTGGCAGCAGGGTCAGCGACTGCGGTATTTCCGCCAGCGCTTTCATGTTCCTCTCCCGCAGAGCTACAGCTACGGTATCCCTCGGATCAGTCAACTGTAGTACGCCGTTAATCATCAGATGTTGATTGGTCATCCCCAACTCCCGCAGTTCTTCCGAGGCTCTGGCAGCTTCGGCCAGTGCGGCTTCATCCGGGGAGGCGACCAGAACCACCAGGGTTTTTGTTGCATCGCCAAGTGAACGGCGGGTGTTCAGATAGAGCAGATGCTGAGCCTTCAAGCCGGCCAACGGTCCGAGACAAGAGGTTCCTCCCACGTTGCCGTCGATGAAGTCGCTCCAGGCGGCTGGCAGAGAGAGCATGCGCAGGGTGTGGCCGGTGGGGGCCGTGTCGAAGATGATATGATCGAAGCGTTCCGCTGCTTCCGGGTTCCCCATCAGAGTGGCAAACTCATTGAAGGCGGCGATCTCCACCGTGCAGGCGCCGGAGAGCTGCTCTTCCATGCTTCGGAGTGCGGCATCCGGCAGAACGCCGCGATAAGGAACTACCAGCTGTTCCCGGTAGGCAGCGGCAGCTACTACCGGATCGAGGTTCGATGCAAGGAGACCGGGCACTCCCGGCACATGCACCGGCTCGGCGGACAAGGGGAGGCCCAGTATTTCGTCCAGGTTGGAAGCGGGATCGGTGCTGACCAGCAGAACCTTTTTACCGATGTCGGCCAGGACGATGGCTGTTGCCGCCGAGGCGGTAGTTTTGCCTACCCCCCCTTTGCCGGTAAAGAACATGTTTTTGGGGGGATTGTTAATAAAGTTTGATTGCATATAGTTTTCCTTTTAACCCTTTGCCGGAAACCAGTGACGGGTACGGTTGCAGATGGAGCAGACCGACAGCATGACCGGGACCTCGACCAGAACTCCGACCACGCAGGCAAGCGCGGCCCCGGATTCCGGACCGAACAGGGTGATGGCTACGGCAACCGCCAGCTCGAAGAAGTTGCTGGCTCCGATAAGGGCCCCGGGGGCGGCGATATTGTAGGGTAGTTTGAACCACTTCATCAGACCATAGGCCAGGGATGAGTTGAAATAAACCTGAATTGTGATCGGCACTGCGATCAGCAACACGTGGAAAATACGGCCGGTGATGTTGTCTGCCTGGAATGCGAAGATCAACACCAATGTGGCCAGCAGTGCAGTGATGGCCACCGGATGGAGTTTCGGAAGAAATATGCCTGTAAACCAATCGTTCCCTTTTGATTTGATGAGCAGAGTGCGGGTCACTACCCCGGCTACAAGCGGGATGACGATAAAGACCAGCACCGAGGTGAAGAGTACGCCGAAGGGTACGACGAGATTTGAGGCGCCTGCGACCAGAAATTTGACGATTGGAGCGAAGAAGAGCAGCATAAGCAGGTCGTTGACCGACACCTGGACCAGCGTATAACCGGGATCACCGTCGGTCAGGTAGCTCCAGACAAAGACCATGGCGGTGCAGGGAGCGGCGGCCAGAATGATGCTCCCTGCAATGTACTGGTCGGCCTCGGCTGGAGAAATCCACTGGCCAAATACCAGCCGGAAGAAGAGATAGCCAAAGAAAGCCATGCTGAACGGCTTGACGATCCAGTTGACGAAAAGGGTGATTAACAGCCCCTTCGGGTTTTTACCTACATTGACCACCGACCCGAAATCCACCTTGAGCATCATCGGGTAGACCATCAGCCAGATCAGGATCGCAATCGGGATATTGATCTGGGAGCCCTGGCCGAATTCAAGCCCGCGCAGCGATGCAACCGCCTGTGGGAGCGCCTTGCCCAACCCTACCCCAACGGCCATGCAGATGGCGACCCAGACGGTCAGATACTTGTCAAAGAAGCTGATCTGTTTTTCTGTCATGATTGGATTTCCTTCCTGAATATATATGATTACCCGGTTTTGAAAAATTGCAACTTTTTCTGTCCGATCTTGTACCGCATCCCCCGTGAACGGGCAATACTGCCGTCGGCTCTGTACGCTTTAAAGAACCGTTGCGGGTACGGATAAACAGGATCCGTTTTTTCATGGATCGGATTATATCCGCTTTAGCGGATATATCAAGTAAATTTGTGAAGCCGAAGGACCCTCCTCGTCGTTTGCTCAGGCATTCTTGCTATGTTAGGAATGTGCGATACAATTCATTTCAGAAAATCAATCAAGGAGATGCGTATGACCGAATTTCTGGAAACAACCATCGATAAATTTACGTTCCGGGTCGATACAACCTCCCTTTATTCCAATGAAGGGGTCTGGGTCCGGCTGGAAAACGGCCGGGGGAAGTTGGGACTTTCGGATTTTTTACAGCAGCGGAGCGGGGATATAGCCTTCGCAGAGGTTAAGCCGGCGGGAACGATCCTGGCGCTTGACGATGAATTTGCCTCGATTGAAACGGTCAAAGCGAATGTCATGCTGGCTTCGCCGGTTTCCGGAAAGGTGGTGCAAGTAAACCCGGCACTGGAAACCACTCCCGAGCTTATCAACCAGGATCCTTTCGGCGAGGGGTGGGTCTGCGAGGTTGAATTGAGCGATTGGGATGCCGACAGGCCGCGTCTGCTGGATGCCGCCGCCTACTTCGAAAAGATGAAACAGGACGCGGAGGAGGCTCAACGCACATGAACTCCTCTTCGCGCAAGGTTGCCATCGTGCCGTGCAGCGGCATCGGCAAGCCGTATGGAACGGTCAGCCGGGTTGCTGCCTACCTGGTGACCGAAAACGACCGGCCGGGGCGCTCTCGGCTCGTTCCATTGGCCTTGCTGGTGATGGGTGACGAGGAATACGGAAGGTTCGTGGCGGAAAGCCGGGCGATCACGATTGACGGCTGCCCGCTGGCCTGCGCCACGAAGATGGTACGGCAGAGCAACGGACGGATAGTGCGGGAGTGCTCGGTCATGGAAACCTTCCGCCGCCACCGGGAGCTGAAGCCACAGGGGATTGCAGAGCTTAACGAGGATGGGGAAAAACTGGCCGAAGCACTGGCACAGGAGATCGACGCGGTAATCGACACATTGATCTCACAGGAGGAAGGAGGCAGCCATGCCTGATCTGCCGCGCAAGAAGGTCGGCATCATCGCCTGTTCCGGCGAGGAACTTCCCGAAGGAACCATCACGCGCCTGGCTGTGCTGCGGGTCCTGCACCAGTTGCGCCCGGAAGACACGGTAACAATCTGCCTGCCGCTCTTTATGGCCGGCGGAGAAGGGGACCGGAATTTTGCCAGGATGTTCCCTACCATTGCAGTGGATGGATGCGAGAAACAGTGCGCCTTCCACGGCACCGAAAAATATTCCAAGCGCCCCGCTGCCGGGATTGTGGTGACCGACCTGATTGCGCAACATGGTCTGGAGCAACCGTACGGTTGCCGGAAACCGGATGCTGCCGGAATGCGGGCGGTCGAACTTACGGCGAATCTGGCAGCCGACACGGTCGATGAACTGCTGGGAAAAGCCGGGAGGTGAGTGAATGGGGCAGACCGCTGTCTATCGGACCGACGTTAGCTGGAAGGGTGGGCATTGGGGGCACATCGTCATGGGGAACGGCCCTGAAATGGCGTTTTCAGCCCCGCCCGACGCCCAGGGACATGCCGGTGTGCTGACCCCCGAGGACGCCTTTGTCGCCGCCGCCAACAGCTGCATCATGATGATGTTCATCTGGGCTACGGAACGCTTCAGGCTCAAACTGCTCTCCTACGATTGCAGGGCGGAAGGGACCAAGCTTATCGAACTTGACCGGACCGAGATATTTACCCATCTCCGGTTTTGGCCGGTGATCCGCATTGCTGCCGGTGATGAAGACGGTGCGGTGGTACGCGCCCGCACGGAGCGCGCCCTGCAATCTGCCCGCAAGTACAGCCTGGTTGCCAATTCGGTCAAATCCGAGATCATTATTGAACCGCAGATCGATATAGTTTCCTGATGAGGCGCATCGCATGGAACCGCTGTCAGCAGAGAACATGAACGACGCGGAAGCGGTCGGCACCATCGTCGAGGTACATGGCCCGGTGGTGCTCATCCGCTGCGCCCCGTTGCCGCCGCTCAGGCAGGCGCTGGTTACACGGGACAAAGCCCCAACCTATACCTTCGAGGTCTATCAGCATTTCGACCGGGAACATATTCGCGCCATCACCCTCGAAAATCCGGCCGGCCTGCGGCGCGGCATGAGGGTCTATGACTCCGGCGCACCCCTTTCGGTTCCGGTATCACCCGCCTGTCTTGGCCGCCT
>JAQTRC010000140.1 GCA_028712665.1 Desulfuromonadaceae bacterium | reverse complement strand
AGTCATGGAAAAACGATACAACTGATTGAAAAAAGCGATCAGATCGCCGACTTCACGGCTGGTAGTTGCGAGAACATAGTCAACCACATCATCCGAAACCCTGATTTGACGGTCCTCTGCCACTTTTATAAAAATCATGCGGCGTGAGCGATCATCCGATGTGTCGATCCGTGCCACAAGGCCCCACAAAAGACGTGATGTCAAATGCTCGTCCAGTGCAATCAGCTCTCGGGGCGGATACAGACCGGCCATCGCGATGACTCTTCCCGATGTGTGGAATTCATTGAACAGCTGCCAGAGTACCCTTTTCAGGTCAGCATCATCCGGCATTTCGTGCAGGTCATCAACCAGGAGTCCGGCGGCATCTTTGAATATGGACAATAAGCGATCAGGTTCAGGCGGTTCTCGAAGTGAAATATACGGGATAAAGTTATTCGCTATCGATTTCAGGAGATGCGTCTTCCCCGAGCCGGACGGACCATGCAGATATAACAACTTTTCCGGGTCGGTCGGGTCGGCGATTCGTATGGCAAAACTCAAGGCCGCAGCATTTCCCTCGCAGGGGACAAAACTGTCAAAGCCAAATGATGGGATGAATGGAAAATCGAAAAACTGCTGCATTGTCAGAAGAGTGGCGCCTGGGACGATTCCGGCGCAATGCGGTTAAAGTGCAGATAAGCGGCGCGTGTTGCAACCCTGCCGCGCGGTGTGCGATTGATAAATCCGTTCTGAATCAGAAACGGCTCGTAAACATCCTCGATGGTGTCGCTCTCTTCGCTGATGGCTGCTGCGATCGTGTCCAGACCGACCGGACCGCCTCCAAACTTGTCAATGATCGTTAAGAGAATCATCCGATCCATCTGGTCAAAACCCATTTCGTCAATTTCAAGCAGCTTCAGAGTTTCCCGCACGACATCTAGAGTTATTATCCCATCGGCCCGCACCTGGGCATAGTCGCGCACACGACGGAGCAGACGGTTGGCGATCCGAGGGGTCCCCCGGCTGCGGCGGGCCAGTTCGGAAGCCCCGAGGCGATCGATTTCCATTCCCAGAATACCGGACGAACGGCAGATTATGGTAGCAAGTTGATCTATAGTGTAGAATTCAAGACGGGAAATAACGCCGAAACGATCGCGAAGCGGAGAAGAGAGCAGGCCGGCCCTGGTTGTGGCGCCCACCAGCGTAAAACGGGGCAGATCCAATTTTATTGAACGGGCGCTCGGCCCCTGGCCGATAATGATATCCAGCTGATAATCCTCCATCGCCGGGTAGAGGATTTCTTCGACCACATGCGAAAGGCGGTGGATTTCATCTATAAACAGTACATCGTGTGGTTCGAGATTTGTAAGAATGGCGGCCAGGTCTCCCGGCCTTTCGATAACCGGCCCTGAGGTAGACTTGATGTTGACCCCCAGTTCGCAGGCGATGATATTGGCCAGAGTGGTCTTGCCAAGACCTGGAGGGCCATACAACAGGACGTGGTCAAGCGCCTCCCCTCTCCCTTTGGCCGCATCGATGAACAGGCGCAGATTCCCCTTGATCTTCTCCTGTCCGATGTAATCATCAAGAGCACGTGGACGCAGGGTAGCATCGTACTGATTATCGTCGTCCCGTTTTTCAGGGGTGATGGTGCGGGATTGCATCACTGCTCCGTTGGTGAGGTGCCGGTCTTTATTATGAACGGGCACTATGCCCCAATTCGGGCCGATTGTCAAAGGAGAGAGTCGCTTCTTGGTAACTGCGCAAGTACAAAAGAGAAATAACTCCAAAATGTTAAATTTCCGGACATTCTTCTGCATCGTGTGTCCAGGTAAAGCCGAAGAGGCCTTACCCGCACTGATTTAAATCCTGCATGTTACTATCCCGTCATTGCAATAACCTCTTCATAGGTTGTGACCCCCTCCAGCATCCTTGCAATGGCAACCTGGCGCAGAGTAACCAGTCCGTCCTCTTTGGCAGCCTGCAACAGATGCGACAACTCTACGGAAGGTGTAATTCGCGTTCTGAAACGTTCATTCATATCCAACACCTCAAAGATTCCGGTACGCCCCTTGTATCCTGTGGCTCGGCACTCCTTGCACCCCGCTCCTTCCGACACAACATGCGGCTTTCCATGCAACTGGAGATATTCGGATTCCTCCTGAGAAAGGTTTCGGGCTTTCTTGCAGTGGGGACAGATTTTGCGCACCAGACGCTGGGCTACTATGCCGAGCAGAGTGGCCGAGATCAAAAAGGGTGGAACGCCCAGATCAAGCAGACGAATAATAGAGGATACCGAATCATTGGTATGCAGGGTTGAGAGTACCAGATGCCCGGTCAAGGCGGCCTGCACAGCGTTTTCAGCCGTCTCGCGGTCCCGGATTTCTCCGATCATTATGATGTCCGGATCCTGGCGCAGAATGTTACGCAGAATCGAGTCGAATCCAACACCAATACCCTGCTGGACACCGATTTGATTGAACTCCTCCAAGACCATTTCAATCGGATCCTCAACCGTAACTATGTTGACCTCAGGTGAAGAAAGCGACCTGAGTGAGGAGTAGAGGGTGGTGGTCTTGCCGCTGCCGGTCGGGCCGGTCACCAGTATGATGCCGTTAGGGCGGCGCAGAAAAGATTTGTAGAGTGCTAATTCGCGCAGATAAAACCCCATGCTGTCCAGATCCTGCAAAAGAATGTCGGGATCGAAAACCCTGATGACTACCTTTTCACCGAAGGCGACCGGTACGGTCGAGACTCGCAGTTCGATATCCTTATTGTTGAAGTTGGTCTTGATACGACCATCCTGAGGTCTCCGTTTTTCCGCCAAATCCATGCGAGAGAGCATTTTGATGCGAGAAACAACAGGGGCATGAAGCGGTTTTGGAATGACATGGATATTGTGTATGACACCGTCGATACGAAAACGGATCAGCGATGTTTCACGTTTAGGTTCAATGTGGATGTCGCTGGCGTGCTGATCGAATGCGTAATTAAGAAGGAAATCGACAGCCGATACCACATGCTTGTCGGTTCCATCGATCTCCTTTTGCCCTCTTAGTTTAAAAAATTGTTCCAGATTCCCCAGGTCTACAGACGTTGTTGCTTCTGCCTCCGCAGCTAAAACCGATGCGCGGAATCCGTAAAACTCCCGCAATACCTTCAGAATGTCGCTTTTTGAGCTGAGTACTCGCCTGATTTCTAGGCGTCTGGCTGATGCCAGTTCGCCAATGATCGACTCATTGAATGGGTCGGCCACAGCTACAGTTATGACGCCATCAGACTCTTCGACCGCAACAATCAGATTTTTAAGGGCAAAGGGGCGAGGAATGTGATCGGTAACAATATTGAGATCAAGTTTGAGAGGATCAATTTTAAAATAAGGCAATCCTGTGGCGGAAGCCAGTGCATCGGTAATGGCATCTTCTGTAAGCAGTTTTCCGGGCGATCCATAAATTTCAAGATTGAATGAAGCGAGAATTTCGGCAGGAGAAACTAGTTCCGCAACAGGAGCGGTTCTACGGGATGTTCCGGAGTAACTGTGAGAATAAAGACGCACTTCCTGCGCCTTTCCGCGGGCCAGAACATCTTTGAGCTGGTTGCGCGACAACAACCCGCGGCGTTCCATCAGGTGGGCCAGATTTTCAAAAGTCAGTTTTTTCGGTTCCGGCATGATCCCCGTCAATTATTGAATTTATTTTTTTTTGCCGCCGCTTCCCTCTGGGACTCGATCCGTCTGGCAACCTCCTCCACAACCTGTTCTGGAGTGGGTGCCGGTTTAGATGTAATTTGCCCGACTATGACCGGTTCGGAGTTGACCTGCAGAGCTGCGGAACTCTCCGTAGTCTCCGGTGCGGGGAGGTCCGGATAAGCAGCCATAGTTGATAATAAATTCCTGTAAAGCCGGAAAATCATCCAGGATACAAACATCAGCGGAACAATATCATCCAGCCAATAGTCGAAACTGCGCTGGCTGATCATAGTGCCCCCCAGAAGCCCGGCTGATGCGATCAGAAGGCCGAAAGCATTCCCTATGACCCTGAATTCGATATCCGAGGGTATTTTTATCGAAACCGTTTTTGCCAAATGATGACCTCAAAAATATATTGCAGACATCTTACACATCGGCAGATTTATCAATTTCTGCAGCTCTTTTAAATCGCTGCATTGCAATCGACTGAATCCGGTCCATGTAATAGTAAATTACCGGTGTGATGTACAGAGTCAGAAGTTGAGATACCAGCAAGCCGCCAACTACTGCGAGGCCAAGTCCTCTGCGAGATTCTGCACCGGCTCCAAAGCCGATCGCGATCGGAAGTGTCCCCATCAACGCCGCCATACTGGTCATCATTATCGGACGGAATCTGACCAGGCACCCCTGATAGATTGCCTCCATAGGTGTTTTACCTTCGTTACGCTGTGCTTCAAGTGCAAAGTCTATCATCATTATGGCATTCTTTTTTACAATACCTACAAGCATGATAATGCCGACAAATGAATAAAGATTGAGATCCTTACCGAAGATCAGCAAGGTAATCAGGGCGCCGAAACCGGCTGAAGGGAGGCCGGAGAGAATTGTCAACGGATGAATATAACTTTCATACAGCACACCCAGAACAATGTATATCACCAGAATTGCAATTATAAGGAGTAGAGCCAGCCCTTTTGTCGAGGCCTGGTATACTTGAGCTGTTCCCTGGAATCCGGTAGTGATGGCAGCCGGCAGAGATTTGGCCTCCTTCTCTACGGCAGCGACGGCATCCCCAAGTGGAACATCCGGCTTGAGGTTGAAAGAAATGGTCACCGCCGTAATCTGCCCAAGATGGTTGACCGACAGCGGCCCCAGGTTGTTTTTCAGGGTGCCTAGTGATGACAGCGGCACCAACTGACCGGTGGTGCCGGAGCGGACATACAGCAGGCCGAGCGATGTGGGATCAAGCTGATATCGAGGTTCAAGTTCCATGATCACCTGGTACTGATTGGTGGGGGAAAAAATAGTGGAGACCTGCCTTGAGCCATAAGCCGAATAGAGGGTATCCTCTATCTTCTGGGCTGTAACACCCATCGATGCTGCCCGATCACGATCTATTTCGAGATTCACCTGCGGATTCTTGATCTGCAGGTCGCTGGTCACGTCCTGCAGCATTGAAAGAGCGCGGACCTTCATTTCGAAGGCGGCCGCCTGCCGGTAGAGTTCGTCACTGTCGGGGCTCTGAAGGACAAACTGGTACTGAGCCTTGGCAAGAGTCGCCTCCAGGCGGATGGGGGGGGGATTCTGCATGAACATCATTATGCCGGGCACCGTCATGACTTTCGGGCGTAGCTTCTGGATGATCTGGTCGGCGTTCAGCTCCCGTTCATGTCTCGGCTTGAGTTTCATGAACATGAAGCCACTGTTGGAGCCGACCCTGCTCCCGCTGGAACCGACCGAAGACATGAAGGCCTCTATGTTCGGCTCTTGAAGCACTATATCCATCAGTTTCTTCTGCTGCGCCTTCATTTCCTCGAACGAAACCCCCTGTGCCCCTTCGGTAATGGCAAAAATTGCCCCGATGTCATCGGCCGGCAGCAAGCCCATCGGCATCCTGGTGAAAAGCCAGACCGTAACCACCATCATAGCGAAGGTTACAACAACGGTAGTACGCCGGAAACGAAGTACTCTGGAGAGTGATCGCTCATACATCTGCAGCATGCCGTTAAACAACCGCTCCATGGCATTATACACTCCCCCATGTTTCTGAGATGCCGGAGGCTTCAGAAAGCGGCTGCAGAGCATGGGGGTCAGGG
>JAQTRC010000139.1 GCA_028712665.1 Desulfuromonadaceae bacterium | reverse complement strand
CATCTGCTGGCCGATGTCGCGTTCGATGACAGGAGGATGGAAGTTCCTGCAATCAGGCTTCCATCTGACGGTAAACCGGTACTTTGGGGTATCACGTATCGACTGTTGATGCAGTTTCTTGAGTTGCTCGATCATCTTGACCGCGGGGTTGCAAACGGAGAAAAGTGCGCTACACTTCCGGAATCGATAGAACTAAACGAGGAGGAGATGTTATGAATGAAAAAATTGGAATCATTACTTTCAAAGGCAATCCGATGACCTTGCTGGGGCCGGAACTCAAAGTGGGGGAGAGTGCTCCGGACTTTTCAACTGTTGACAATGCGCTTGCAGCAACTACTCTCGCCAGTTATGCAGGCAAGGTAAAGATCATCAGTGCGGTGCCTTCTCTGGATACGCCTGTTTGCGACACGGAGACCCGCCGCTTTAACCAGGAAGCCGCCGGACTTGCGGGAAACGTCGTGCTGCTGACGATCAGCCTGGATCTCCCATTTGCCCAGAAACGCTGGTGCGGTGCGGCAGGCATCGACAAGGTGATAACGCTTTCAGACTACAGGGACCGCTCTTTCGGACTAGGCTATGGAGTGCTGATCAAGGAGTTGCTGCTTCTGACGCGCGCGGTTTTCGTACTGGATGCCGGCAACACAATCCGTTACATCCAGATTGTACCGGAAGTCACAAGTGAACCGGATTACGCTGCGGCGATAGCGGCTGCGAAGGCCCTGCTGTAACCTTAATGCGGCAAGGGGCGCCGGTGGCGCCCCTTGTGCTATCTACCCCGCAATCCTCTTCAGCAGCCAGGCCATGTTTTCTCCAAGCACCTTCATGGTTTGCACGCCCTCTTCGTCCTGGTTTACATCGCCTATGTTCCTGCCGAGGCCCACGTTCCAATAGTTTGACCCGGGGATAATCATCTGTCCTATGGTGAAGAAGTGATTTATGCTGTCGAAGACGTTGATCGCGCCTCCGCGCCGCGCCGCCACAACAGCAGCGCCCGCCTTGCGCCTCAGCATGTCGCCGTTGGCGCGTGATACCATGCCAGAGCGGTCTATCAGCGCCTTGGTCTCGGGGGTCAGGGAAGCAAAATAGGTCGGTGATCCGATGATGATGCCGTCTGATTCAATCATTTTTTCAATGCAGTCGTTTGCAATGTCGTCCTTTACAGCGCAGCGTTTGTCCAGGCGCGAGAAACATTGGTAACATGCGATGCAGCCATGCAGTTTTTCGCCCCCCACCTGGACCAGTTCGGTCTCAATCCCCTCCTTTTCCAATGCAGAAAAGACGTGGCCGATCAGCAGGGATGTATTGCCGCTCTTGCGCGGGCTTCCGTTAAATGCTGTGACTTTCATGAGGCGTCTCCTGTTGTCAGAGTTGTTTCTCTATCCGCTTCAACATGATAGAGTTGAGCACAACCGAAACCGATGAAAAGGCCATGGCCAGTCCGGCGTATTCCGGCTTGAGAGTAATGCCGTAACCGGAGAGCACTCCGGCTGCCACAGGGATACCGAGTATATTGTAGAGCATGGCCCAGAAAAGATTTTGCTTGATCTTGGACAGAGTGGCCCGACCGATCCTGATTGCCCGCAACACGTCCAGCAGGTCATCTCGAATCAGGACAATGTCTCCGGTCTCCTTGGCAACGTCTGTGCCGCCGCCGATGGCAATGCCAACCTCGGCCTGGGCTAGGGCCGGGGCATCATTTATGCCGTCGCCTACCATGCCGGTTATCAGGCCTCGTCCCTGATATTCCTTGACTACAGACTGTTTACGTCCAGGAAGGACCTCGGCTTCGAAGGTGTCCACCCCAACTTGACGGGCAACTATAGCGGCTACGTCAGAGTGGTCGCCGGTAATCATGCAGGTTTTGATTCCCATCTGCTTCAGGGCCGACACCGCCGCAGCCGAACCGGGCTTCAGGGTGTCGGCAAAGGCTGCCACCCCCACCAGCGCATTTCCGGCTGCCACGTAGACGAGCGATTTGCCTGCCCTGGTCAACTCGTTCACTTTTTTTGCCAATGGTGCCAACGCAATTCCCATCTCATCCATCAATCGTTCGTTACCGACAGCCAGACGAAATCCGCCAAAACTGCAGGTGATGCCGAAGCCGCCCCGCTCCTCGAAATCTGAAGCCTCACCAGGGAGTATCCCCGCTTCCTTAGCAGCTGCAAGAGCTGCCTGAGCCAACGGGTGGGTTGAGTGTGCTTCGGCAGTGGCCAGGCACTCCAGCAACTTTCCGGGATCTACGGTCCTAGCCACCGGTACCAGATCGGTCATCTCTGCCATACCTTTGGTCAGGGTGCCGGTCTTGTCCAACAGCAGCACCTGTATCCGGGAAACATTCTCAAGGGCAGAACCCTTTTTGACAAGTATGCCTCGCCTGAGGGCGATTCCGCTACCTACCATGATTGCAGTCGGAGTAGCCAGACCCATCGCACAGGGGCAGGCGATCACTACGACGGCGATGGCAAAACGGAAGGCGGTCAGGAAGTCGCTTGAGAGAATATAGAACCAGATTGAAAAGGTGGCGACCGCCAGCAGCAGTACGATCGGCACAAACCAAGCCGAAACCGTATCGGCAAAACGCTGGATCGGGGCTTTGTCTCCTTGTGCTTCACGAACCATTTTTACAATCTGTGCAAGGAGGGTTGCCTCGCCGATGCGTGTGGCGCGAATCCGCATTACCCCGTTCTTGCTTATTGTTGCGCCGGTGACGGTATCACCTACCCTTTTCGATGCCGGGAGCGATTCTCCTGTCACCATGCTTTCATCAACCGTCCCTCCCCCTTCAACCACTTCGCCATCGACCGGAATGGTTTCGCCGGCGCGGACCAGAACGATGTCACCGACACGGACTACGGAGGCCGGCACCTCTTTTTCTCCCTCTTCGGTGACGATTCTCGCCTTGTCGGCCTGCAGATGGAGGAGCTTTTTGAGAGCCTCTCCAGCTTTGCCGCGTGCCCTTGCTTCAAGGTACTTACCCAGACGAATAAAAGCGATCAGCATGGCCGAGGTCTCGAAGAAAGCCTCGCGGTGCGGTCCGAGCAGTCCCAGGTAAGCCAGAAGAGAATAGAAATAGGCGGCCGAGGTACCGAGCGCCACCAGCACGTCCATGTTGGCAGTGCGGTTTTTGAGGGCGCTCCAAGCCCCCCTGTAAAAGAGCAGACCCGCCGAAAACTGGACCGCAGTGGCAAGGAGGAGGTTGAGCTGCATAGCGGCCCGGTTCGAGTGCATACCCATCGAAAACATGATCGGCAGAGAGGCTAAGAGTGAAAAGAGGAACCAGTTGCGCTGGGATCTGAGCTCTTCATCGCCGGCGCTTTCTGCGCTGCGCAGTTCCACAGGTGTATAGCCGGCGGCGTGAACGATGGAAAATATATCGGCAGGGTCGGCCTGTTCGGGGTTATAGCGTACAAAACCGGTCTCTGAGGCCAGGTTTACTATTGCAGTCGTGATGGCAGGATTGTCCATCAGCTTCTTCTCAAGAGTATTGACGCAGGAGGCGCAGTGCAGTCCTCGCACGGCGAAGCTCAACTCAGCGGCAGGTTCAATGTTGTTTGAAGTCGCCATTTAAAAAATGACCCCAGGTGATTTTTATGGCTGATGCGATAGGAAGCGCCAGCAGAATACCCCAAAATCCGAGAGTTTCTCCAAGCGCCATTACCATGATAATCGTTACAAGCGGGTTTAGATTCATAGCCCCCTTGAACACTATCGGCTTGATGATATAACCCTCTACAAAATAGATTACAGCAAAGGCAATTCCGGTCTGGCTCATCGCGGTAATTGTCTGGAACTTGAACCAGGCGAAGAATAACGCCGGGAGAGTAGCGATGATGACGCCGATGAAGGGGAGTATCGAAGCGGCGCCTGCAAAAATACCGCAGAAGATGGGGTGAGGGATATCAAGTGCGAAGAGTGCCACCGTTGCCAGTAGCGCAACAATGATTGAAACCATTACCTGGCCGCGCAGATAGCCGCCGATACTGCTGTTGACCTCTCGCCCGATCCCAAGTATCAGTTCTCTGCGACCTTCAGGCAACCATGACTCTACAGTATCAATGACGACCTTTTTGTAATAAAGCATGAAAAATACCAGTATAGGAGATAGCACCACGTTGAAGAGGTTGAAGAAGATGCGGGTTCCAAAAGAATACGCCCAGGCGCCGGCTTTTTCTGCGGCTGTGTCCACATTTGCAGCGGCTTTGTCGATCAGCCACTGGATTTCAGCAGAACCGTAGCGGTCCGGCAGCCGATTTTCCCATCCCATCGCAATTTGCTTGATCTTCTGGATGTAGATGGGGAGGTCGCGAATGAACGAGTTCCAGCTGATGGTGGCAGCCGGTAGCATGAATGCCAGAAAAAAAACGGTCAAAATACCGAGGATCATGTACAGCAGAGCCAGCGCATAAATCCTTTTGATGCCTCGCTCTTCGGCTTTTAACAGAATTGGATCGAGCAGGTAGGCAATTACCCAGGAAAGCAGGAAACAGGAAATGGTGTGCTTCAAGGCATAACCGGAGGCGGCCAGAAGACAGAACATGAGAATTGTCGCAATCAGTCTGCCGTAATCGTTGCGAGGGGCGTGGGCGTGATGTAAAGGTTCCATCGTATTATCCTTAGTCAAAAGAAAACTTATTCGTCCATTTTGCAGGAGTCGATTACATCAACGCAGTTATCCCTATAATTGTTGTTAAGGGCTCGGTATGGGCAAAGATGCTGCATCCACAGTGAAAAGATTGTGTTCTTCCAGCCAGTGTTTCATACGCTTGCTCAAAAAATCATTCTTCAATTCCAGAAACTTATCCTGATCCTCAGGGAAAAATTCCAGGATGTCATCGAGATTGCCGTAAGGTTTTATTGTTGATTGGAAATCGGTCAGAAGGTTTTTTAGGTCGGAATCCTTTATGGTGCAGATGAAATCCGACACGATCTGACGTTCGACACGGAGGTCGAAGTGGGGGATCTCGAGAAAACGTTCCTGATTTGTCTCGATCTGGCGCCAGAAGTCATCATCCTCTAACTTCGCAGAAACAAAGAATATCTCTCCGGTCATTTTGTCCAGAAAATAAACGTGGTCTCCAAGGCCGTTAGTAAAAGCATTCAGCAGTTCATCCCATGAAATTTCGACATTATGTACAAAGCCCATTCGTAACCTCTATTCAATTGTTGACATAAGTGCTCTTTGACAGCACAATTCCAGACATGCGTACGATATTTTTGGCCGATGCCCATCTTAAGGACCCGGCTGACGACAATTTTAAGCTTCTACTCCGTTTTCTGCAGGAATTGACCGGTAATACCGAATCCCTGTACATCATGGGCGACCTGTTTGACTTCTGGGTGGGCTTCCCCTCACACCCCTTTCGTCAGTACGAAACAATTCTGGATGCACTTGAACGGCTGGTCGCTTCCGGATGCCGTCTGGTCTGCTTTGAAGGAAACCACGATTTCCATCTGGGCGACATGTTTTCAAATCGGCTGAAAGCAGAAATTCACCCTGTCCCTGTCATACAGGAGATTCAGGGAAGGCGTCTCTATCTTTGTCATGGCGATCAGATCAACCGTTCCGACTACAGATACCGGCTGCTACGCCTCCTTTTGCACAATCCTATGGTTGCATCGGCTGTCACGCTTTTCCCGCCGGCTCTTGCCGTCTCCATCAAGAACAGGCTGCAGCATTCCAGCCAATCAAGGTATCATGTCACGTCAGCACGATGGGATTATCACGCCATAATCCGGGCGTTTGCGTTGCAAGCCAAGCAGAAGGGATGCAGCGGCCTGGTTACTGGGCAC
>JAQTRC010000138.1 GCA_028712665.1 Desulfuromonadaceae bacterium | reverse complement strand
GCCGAAGTCGCGCTCTTTGCCGGTACCCGCCACGAGTAGCGTGGCTACTTTGTCGGAAGGGAGAATACTGTTGCCATCCACCAGATAACGCTGTATCTCAAAACGGGGCACAGCACCCTCCTCCGCGCGTAGTTCGGCTGAAAACGCAGTAAGAAGGGCAGCAAGGCAGAGAAACCGCTTTATCATGACAACCTCGATTATTTGGTGGTGAATGTGCAGACGCCATCCCAGCCAGAGGGGGGTGGTTCTTTCTGATATTTCCAAGCATTAAGCATATTATTAAACAATATTATATCATTTTCGCACTAACTTTATCAAGTAATAATTCTTTCCTGATGGTCCGTGGATCACCGCCGGTTCATGTTACCCCTTGACCCTTACAAGTCAAGTTCTCACTAGGATAACCTTTATAAAACCGGATATTAACCCTTCTTACCTTTTGTTTTCATCCTATCGTTTCCTAAGCTATCAAAAATATCCCCTCGTCTGCTGTACCCTGTTTGCAAATTTCATGGCGCCCCTTCTAAAAAGCCATCCATATTTCTTAAAATTGATCAACCGCGAATACTGATAAAACTTTATTCCAGCGTAGCTCACATACAAATCATAAGCGCTATTATTGTTGCTCATTAAAATTATATCCTGTATACAGAACAGATAAATTACCAAGTATCCCAACGGGATTTCTATGCATCGTTTTGGTTCATCCAAATACAGGATGCTTATGGTTTTGCCGCTTCTGCTGATGCATCTGCATTGTGGCTTGGTATTGTTACACCGGCATTTCAACGATTCATGTTACGACCGGAAAGACATCGTCCATCAACTTGGTACTACTGTTTATAAATCCACAAAAATAGCTGTATCACCTGATTTTCACAACGCAACTTCAATATTCCAAATCGTACCTGCTACGAGCCTAAATGTTGAAGCACCCGTCTGCATCGCTTCCAATCTACAAAATCTGCCCTCTTTTTCACCAGCAGACTCCCAATCTAAAGAATCATCACCCAACAAAGCCTCACCGTATCGTCAAGCATAACTCGTGCAGTATAAGAAGAGTTGCAGGAGTCTGGGCAGGTCATCCGCGACTGATTCCATATCATACCTTTCGGCCTGATTTGTGATTTATAAAGGATGAACAGCATTATTGGAGGGATAAAATGAAAAAACTACTATTGATACTTGCCATATTGACTTTGTCGGCCTGCGGCGAGAGAAGCGAGGGTGTAGCAGTTGTAGAGAAAGCAGGTATTAAGACTGTCTTTACAACTGCCTCCCCTCCCGCCCCTCTTCCCCGAACCGGTCAGACAATCTGCTACGATGGGGCCGGAGCAACTATTTCCTGCTCCGGCACAGGACAGGATGGTGAACTGCAAGCCGGTGTAGCCTGGCCCAGTCCACGATTTACAGATAACGGCGACCAAAGCATAACAGACAACCTGACCGGGCTGATCTGGACAAAAGACGCCAACCTGATGAAAACCCGTGATCCGCTGTTTACTGCCACGTATGATGGCGCAGGCTTTCCAATACCAGAAGAAGAAGGTGCTGGTGCTACCTGGCAACAAGCCCTTGATTACGTAAAGAAGCTGAATTCTGAAAATTATCTTGGGCATAACGACTGGCGTCTGCCTAACATCAACGAACTGGCAATCTTGGTGAACAGGGGGCAGACTAATCAAGTCACCTGGCTGAATAGTCAGGGTTTCTCTAACGTCCAGTCCAGTGTCTATTGGTCCGGCAGTACCTACGCAAGCTATACCAATGGCGCTTGGGTCGTCAGCATGTCCGACGGCAGCGTGGACAGCTACTACGGTAATAAGGCCAACAGCAGGTACTACTATGTGTGGCCCGTGCGTGCCGGACAGTCTGGGTCATTTGGTTATTTGACTCTTCCCAAAACAGGTCAAACTAACTGCTATAATGCAAGTGGAGCCACCATCAGTTGCAGCGGTACCGGGCAGGATGGCGAACTTCAGACCGGGACCGCCTGGCCCACTCCCCGTTTCACCGATAACAGCCTCAGTAACAGCACGGAGAATACGGTTACAGATAATCTGACCGGTCTGATTTGGTGCAAAAATGCCAACCTTGCCGTTGCAACCAAAACCTGGCAGCAGGCGCTGGATTATATAAAATCCCTCAATAACATCGGCTATGCTGGTCATAATGACTGGCGTCTGCCGAACAGCAACGAACTGGCAAGTCTTGTCAGTAGGGGGCAGAGTAACTCAGCCACCTGGCTGAATGGGCAAGGCTTTTCCAACGTCCAGTACTATCCTCCCTATTGGTCCGGCAGTATCTACGCGGACAATCTCTTCAGGACTTACGCATGGTACGTCTACATGGAATATGGCTACACGCAGGACACCGAGATGACTGTCAGCTACTACGTATGGCCCGTGCGTGGCGGACAGACCGGGTCATCGGCATCCTTCACCCTTTCGGTTGTCAAATCCGGTACAGGAAGCGGCACGGTGACTTCATCAACCGGCGGCATCAGCTGCGGCTCAAACTGCTCTTCTATTTATACCCCCAACAGCTCTGTAACCCTCACCGCCACCGCCAGCAACGGCAGCACATTTACCGGGTGGTCCGGCTCATGCAGCGGTACCGGCACCTGCACCGTCACGATGGATGCAGGAAAGAGCGTGACAGCAGCCTTTACCATTGCCACACCCACAGCCACTCTTACCAAATCCAAAGTTTTTATGGGCGCAGGCGACGACTTCGTTACCGCAAGTAATAGCGGTATGACCGTTTATGGGAATACTGGAAACGATATAGTAACAATCAATTCAGCTGTGACCGATGTTTTTCTGGACCAGAACGTAGAACGTATTATTTTCAACGGTGCATCCGGCAGCTATACCTTCATGCAGACGGGCAATCTGATTAACGTATATGACGCCTATTTCCTTGTACGTTCTCCAGTTCAGGACGATAGCGACGGCACTCTGTTGTCGTTCAGCGACGGCACGGCATCAGCAATATTACTGACAGGCGGCGTTATGAAACTGGGGGGCGCAATAGTAAATCCAGTCACTGCGAGTACTCTTAACCCGGTATTTATATCAGGGATGTAATCTACGGGTATGACCTGACTCAGAAGTGTGCGGTTTGACAATATACTCATTTGCTTTATCATATTTTAAACCAACTCTGTCGAACATGGGATTATCAGTTAACCAGTCTGCCTTGACAGGAAGCTGCCGTTATGAAACCTCATGTAACAACTGACACAACAATGCAGGTGTCAATAAATGCATGGAAAAGTCCGGCATGGAGAGAATTTGCCAATACCTTTCCCGTTGCCACCGGGTTGTTGTGCGGAATAGTCGGACTTCTCGTACTGGGCAATCGGGCTGATGCCCATTTTGCCCCTTACATTTTTTTAGTTGCAATCATCTGCCTATTGACCATCTTCCCTTTGAGAAGTATGGGGCATGGGAACTATACGATTTGCCTCGACAGGTCAGCCAACACCCTTCAGATAATTCGTCCAGGATCACACCTTGCCGGTATGGCAAACAATGCCGACCAAATTGAGCGAATCAGCTGCATCCTGAACAAAACATCCCATTTGAACACACTCTGGCATCTCAATCCATCAATGCCCCTTCTCTGGAAAAAGAGTGAATGGCTTATCTCTGTAAAAAGGTCACGATCGGAGCACTTCTTTCCGATTGACGGTTCTGGACTTGCAACTAAAAATGAAGCGCAGCAGATTGTAGACAAGTTTAATTACATGCTTGTTAACAATGCCTCAAATACAGGCTGTTAAAAGTGATGTACATTTGTATGAGTCATCTCGAAATATTACAAAAAACGGAGGAGGTATGACATGAAGACTTTTTTAATGGCGGTATCAATTGTGGCATTTATGACGGCATCTGCCTTTGCCATGAACGTAGGCGGTTCCTACAATACATCTGAAGGGGATTTGACTCTTAACCAAAATGGAGACCGCATATTTGGGCGGTATACAAAAGACAACGGTGAAATAACCGGCCTGCTGTATGATTCGACGCTTGATGGTTTCTGGATCGAAGACATTTCGGATCGCCGATGTTCATCATCAAAGAACGGGCGTTACTACTGGGGACGGATTTCGCTTGAATTCAGCGGTAACGGCTTCTCCGGGTCATGGGGATACTGCAACGATTCACCGTCCCGTCAATGGACCGGAAGTAGAGTCGGCGGAAAAGCGTCCGGTTTTGATACGGATAAATTTGCCAGGGATGATGTCGCTGACTCAATAGAAGGCGTGTGGAGTTCTTCAGAGGGTGATATTTCGTTAAGTCAGAATGGAAGCAGGGTAAGAGGAAATTACAACCCTCAGGACAATGGTGAAATCACAGGTACTATAAAAGGTTCAACGCTCAGTTCTTACTGGATTGAAAACCATTCAAGCCAGCGTTGCTCATCCCCTAAAAATGGACGCTACTACTGGGGCACGCTTAAACTCACCTTTAATGGAGACAGATTTTCTGGACAATGGGGATACTGCGATGAGCAGCCATCCCGCTCATGGACCGGACAACGCAAATGAATTTCCCCGCCCACCGGGCGAGGCTCCTTTGAAGAAGCGTATTACAGGAACTTCAGACTATCAGGCCGATTGAGGATAGGCTCTGTTTGAGGTTACTCTCGTCTTCAAAATATCATTGGAGTTTCGAGAAGAGCCGTATGTTTCATCCGTAGTTTCCTTACAGAAGGGGGTGATATGTACAGTCATTATTTCAAAAACGTTCTAAAATATTCAAAACGCCTCACGTCATGTTCCAGATCATCATCTCAAAAATATCTTTCCAGCTCTTTCCGATTTCATTAACTACAGACGGCTCGAAACCGCAATGCATCATACACTGGGCACAACGTAGATCTTTTCCGACACCATATTTCTCCCAGTCGGTCTTTTCCATCATCTCCCGGAAAGTTGGGTAATGAGCATCGGTTATCAGGTAACAAGGTGCTTTCCAGCCTCGTGTATTGCGTGTTGGATTGCCCCATGGGGTGCATTCCAGCTTCTTTTCGCCTTTAAGGAAACGAAGGTACATCGGAGTGGAAAAAAAGCGGTGTTTTTTGCTCATTTCGTATACGTCGGCAAATTTTCTCTCAATCTCCCTCCGTTCAAGAAAAAGTTTTTCTCCTACCGCCTCGTAGCCAAAACCGGGAGCTACAAGCAGACCGTCGACACCAATTTCCTCCAGATGTGTGAAAAGCATTTCAATCTCGACAAGATCGGTTTCACTGAAGATAGTGGTATTGGTGCAGATCCTAAATCCTCTTTCCTTCGCTTTTTTTATCGCTTCTATTGCAATTTTGAAAGCGCCTTTGCGTTCCAAAATCCGGTCATGCGTTCCTTCAAGGCCGTCCATATGGACGTTTATTGTAAAATTTGGATGTGGCGTCATGCTGTCAAGAGCTTTCTCAAGGAGTATGCCGTTGGTGCATAGGTAAATATGTTTGCCCCTCAAAAGTATTGCGCTGACAAGCTCATGAATATGAGGATACAGGAAAGGCTCTCCGCCAGTGATAGTTACGACCGGGGCAGGACACTCATCTACCGATTTCAGGCACTCCTCAAGAGTCATCATCTCCTGGAGAGTGTCGGCATACTCACGGATACGGCCGCAACCTGAACAGGCCAGGTTACAGAGGTGCGTAGGCTCAAGCATCAACACAAGCGGATATTTTTCCACCTTTCTGATTTTGTTGCCGATAATGTATTTTGTGAGGTCATAATTCAGACGGAACGGAAAACGCATTGATAACATCCTTTCAATTGAAGC
>JAQTRC010000137.1 GCA_028712665.1 Desulfuromonadaceae bacterium | reverse complement strand
AGCATCGAGGCGGCCCCGCATATAGGCGCCAGATTGAACACCGACTTCATAAAGGGGATGGGGAAGGTGGATAGCCGTTTTGTGATGATCCTTGATATCGACAAGGTATTTTCTTCTAATGAATTGGGAGATCTGTTACAAAGTTAAGGTCGGGCCGGACAATATTCACACAAAGAGCACGCCAGAGTTGACAGCTCTGGCGTTTTTCTTTGTACTTCAAGGAGTATGAACCAATTGTAGGCGGCGATTAATTGTGATATTCTTCGAAACCTGATCCGGACGGAGACCGGTTACAACTATTTGAAATTGGAATTACAGACGGAAAACCGCATGCTCATGCATATCCACCAGAAGATTTCAGCTATTTTTTCATCCCGTCATCCGGCAACGGTGATTACACTCAACGTGCTGATCTTGCTGCTGCTTGGTTGGTTTGACGTGGTTACCGGCGATTACTCACTGATAATTTTATATCTGATCCCGGTCTCACTGGTCGCCTGGTTTGTCAGCATGCGCTGCGGGATTCTGTTCTGTATACTGGCTATCTCCGTACGGATAGCAGCCGATGAATATTCCGTCCCCCCGGACTTTTCGCATGCCATGCTGCACTACTGGAACGAGCTGATGGAACTTTTTTTCCTGCTGATCATGGCTGTATTGTTTTCCACGCTCAAAAAGAATCTTGTTACCGAGAAAACTCTCTCAACCCACGATCCATTGACAGGGGCATTGAACCGCCGTTTTTTCTTTGACCTGGCCGAGCACGAGATCAACCGTTCGCGTCGATATAGTTTGCCATTCACGGTTGCATACATCGACCTGGATAACTTCAAGGATGTAAATGACAACCTGGGGCACCGAACCGGCGATGAAGTACTGGTTACGGTAGCGTCCACCATCAGGTCCAACATGAGAAGTTCCGATATACTTGCCCGTCTTGGAGGGGACGAATTCGTAATTCTTCTGCCTGAAACTTTCGGCGAAGCAGCCATGGTTTTTTTGACCAAAATGCACAATGATCTGAATGAAACTTCAGCACAAAATAATTGGCCAGTAACATTCAGCATCGGCTCCGCAACATACATTGAGGCGCCGCAAGCTATCGATGAAGTAATTCTACGAGCCGACGAGTTAATGTATTCCGTCAAGCGGAGCGGTAAAAGCAGACTTCTTCACAGGGAATTCAGGGGAGGCGCCAATGGCTAAAGGGACGTTTGATGCGACTGATCTGATCGCACCGCTTATGATACGTATTCCGCTGGGGCTGATTTTTATGGCGCATGGTTCTCAGAAACTGTTGGGACTTTTTGGTGGACAAGGACTGACCGCGACCTTCAATACTTTTGAAGAAAAATTGGGAATTCCTCCCATATTCACTCTGTTAGCCATCATTGCCGAATTTGGAGGCGGATTTGGCATACTTACAGGGTTTTTGACACGTCTTTCTGCTGCCGGCGTTGCAACGGTCATGCTTGTAGCTATTTACAAAGTCCACTGGATCAATGGTTTCTTCTTGAACATGACCAGCGCTCCCGGGCGCGGCCATGGCATCGAATACAGCATCGCCCTTCTTGGAATGGCACTCTATCTGATTATCTCCGGCGGAGGAAAGTGGTGTCTGGACCGGTTGATATTTCGGAGGTAATTGTAGACGTAGTTTCCATCCCAGGCGGTATTTACCCGCCTTTCCATTGCTTTAAAAGGAGTTAAACAGACGTGGAACAGTTCAACAGAGAAGAAGTCGAAAAACGTAGAACCTTTGCCATCATAAGCCACCCTGACGCCGGCAAGACCACTATTACCGAAAAATTGCTGTTGTTTGGCGGAGCCATTCAGCAGGCAGGGGAGGTAAGAGCCAGAAAGAGTGCACGCCATGCTACCTCGGACTGGATGGAGCTTGAAAAACAGCGTGGCATCTCAGTCACTTCGTCGGTCATGAAATTTTCTTACGGCGGTTGCGAAATTAATTTGCTCGACACCCCCGGTCACAACGACTTTTCTGAAGATACCTACCGGGTTCTGACTGCAGTTGACTCGGTTCTGATGGTGATTGACTCGGTCAAAGGAGTTGAAAGTCAGACAAAAAAGCTGTTGGAGGTTTGCCGCCTCCGCCATACACCGATCATGACCTTCATGAACAAACTCGATCGCGAGGGGCAGGAACCGCTGGATCTGTTGGATGATATAGAGAAAAACCTCAAAATGCAGACCGCGCCTGTCACCTGGCCGGTAGGCATGGGCAAACGTTTCCGCGGAACATACCACCTCTACACAAAAGAGCTGATCTTCTTTGACGCCGAGGCTGATAACGGCACCGGGGAAATAATAACGGTAAACGGCCTTGACGACCCGCGTCTTGACGAACTACTCGGGAGCCAGGTGGAGGAGTTGCGCCACGATGTGGAACTTCTGGAAGGGGCCGCCCATCCTTTTGACAAGGGGGCATATCTGGCCGGACAGCAGACCCCTGTCTTTTTTGGCAGCGCCATTAACACATTCGGCATCCAGCAGCTTCTGGACGCCTTTGTCGAACATGCCCCGCACCCGCTGCCACGAGAAGCCGTCAGCCGCGCAGTTTCACCCTACGAGGAGACATTCAGCGGCTTCACCTTCAAGATTCAGGCGAACATGGACCCGGCCCACCGCGACAGGATCGCCTTCTTCCGCATCTGTTCAGGCAAGTTCACCCGCGGCATGAAGGTTCGCCATGTGAGGCTCGGGCGCGACGTTCAGATCGCCAATGCAACCATCTTCATGGCCCAGGACCGCACAAACATCGAAGAGGCCTGGCCGGGCGATATTATAGGGATTCACAATCACGGCACCATCAAGATCGGCGACACCTTTACCGTTGGGGAAGATCTGAAATTTACCGGAATACCAAGCTTTGCACCGGAGCACTTCCGAAAGGTGCGTCTATTGAACCCTATGAAGTCAAAGGCTCTGGAGAAGGGGTTGGTTCAACTGGCTGAGGAGGGCGCCACCCAAGTTTTCAAACCATTGATGGGATCCGATTGGGTCATCGGCGCTGTGGGCCTGTTGCAGTTCGAGGTTGTAATGCACAGACTGGAGCATGAGTACGGTGTCAAGGTAGCCTTTGAGCCGGTCAGCTACGTAACCGCCCGCTGGGTTAGCGGAGAGAAAAAGCGGATTGAAGAGTTCGAGAAGAAAGAGGCCATGCACGTCTACATTGACGGCGAAGGCAAACTGACCTATATGGCCGGCAGCCAGTGGCGGCTGGATAATACCATTGAAAACTGGAAGGGGCTGGAGTTCCACGAAACCAGCGAGCACAGCTGATGAAAACGGCTCACACGGAAGTACGGAACCAGATAGAAAAACCGCGCAGAACTTCGTTCAAAGCAACGCTGAATGCCCTGCTTGGAATGTCGTACACCCATTTTCCGCTTATCCTGCCGGGTGTACATCCACTCCTGACCACACTGATCCTGTATCGCCTCAAAAAACGCGGATTTTCAAACTGCCGGGTGGAGGTTGCCGGGAGGGGGTTGGTTGTGTATGCGGTGAGATGAAGATGCGTACTGCGACAAATCCGGTCGCCCTACGCAATAAACAACTATTGTAATGATTAAATTTCTATTTCAAGCTATCTGAAACCAATTATGAAATCACATAAATTTGGATATTTCGAATCCAATCTGCCCCAACGGAAGCACCTCGTCCGCCACTCCGCCATCCACACAGGCCTTCGGCATGCCATATATGGTTGAGGTAGCCTCGTCCTGAGCGATAGTAACGCCGCCTTTCTGTTTCAACAGCTGCATCCCCTTAAAACCATCGTTTCCCATACCGGTAAGGATGACTCCAAGCATGGAGCCGTTCGTCGCTTCAGCCATGCTGGAAATCATCAGGTCGACCGATGGGATGTAGACATACTGAGGATAATTGCTGGTTGGCAGAACCTTCACAACAATGTTGCCCCCCTGGCGCACCAGGGTTGTGTGCACACCACCCGGAGCTACCAAAGCGAGGCCGGGTTTCAGCACATCGCCGTCAACCGCCTCGCGTATGGCCATTGAACATTTTGCGTTGAGTCTGTCGGCATATGGTCCGGTGAACGCTTTGGGCATATGGATACCGACCATGATGCCATAGGGGAAGTTGACAGGAATGCGCGAGAGAACCTCCTGAAGTGCGACCGGCCCCCCGGTGGAAGCTCCAATACCGACGTAATGAATTTTTTTACCACTGAATTTTGATACAGATGGCCGCTGATAAGGAGTGACGGGGGTGGCGGGCCTGGCTACAAATCCTGTCGATGATGGAGTTGCTCTAATAAAGCGCGAAGCAACAGCCTCCTTCATCTTGCGCATTAATTCCTGGCGGAAGATATTCTGCGCATCGGTCGAATCGGTTACATTCTTGGGTATGTAGTCGATAGCCCCGGCGTCCAACGCCTCAAAGGTAGCTTTGGCCCCCTCGTTGGTCAGTGTGGAAACCATGATAATCTTTGTAGGCGCTTTGGACATGATCTGTTTCAAGGCTGCGATACCATCCATACGCGGCATCTCGACATCCATGGTGATTATGTCCGGCTTCAGGGCAATAGCCTTTTCTACCCCCTCCATGCCGTCCGCCGCAATACCTACGATATCAAAGGAGGGATCTTTTGAAAGGATGCTGCGTATTGCCATCCGCATGAAGGATGAGTCATCGACAATCAGAACTCTGGTTCTTGTGGCTTGTGGTGTAAACATCAGGATTGCACCTTTTCAGATGAGTTAAAAATTGAGGCAACCAGGTTTTTTACATCAGGGATGGCATCATCCAACTCATAGCAGAATCGCTCCACATCCATCTGGGCCAAACTCGGCGACGCATTTTTCAAAATTTTCCATGCCTCTTCATCGCTCAGATTGAAGCTTATCCACTCACGTCCGCCATAATTAAGCTCGCGGACTGTGCAGAAGAGGTCCGACAAATTGACGATGGCACACAGCATCGGATCGACTGTCGCATCGCCGGGGGCGTGATGGCAGGAAATCACCTCGCAGTAAGCCTCGGGGAAATTCCATTTGCGGGCCATACAGAGACCTATCTCACAGTGGGTCGTACCAAGCATTTCCGCCTCGGCGTCGACCAGTTTTACCGGATGATTCTTTACGTATTCCAGTACCTCTGAAAAAGGTTCACGCAGAAAATTGCTCAGGAACACCTCTCCAAGGTCGTGGATAATTCCTGCAATATAAGCTTTTTCCAGATCCTGGTATCCTGCCTGCTTTGCTATGACTTTGGAGACCATACCTACACCGAACGAATGTTCCCAGAAAACGTTCAACTCCAGAGCCCCGGATTCACCGTCAAAAGCATTTATGACAGACGTGGTCAACGCCAGTTCGCGTACATGCCTCAGGCCCAGATATACCAGAGCCCGTTTCAACGAGGTGACCTCATGGGCCGGCTTGTAGACCGGAGAGTTGATCAGCTTCATGACCCGCGCCGTCATGACCTGGTCGGACAGCATCAGATCAGCTATCTCTTCAATACTGACATCAGGATTATCAAGCAAAGTGAGCACCTGGGTCGCGACAACCGGTATGGTAGGGAGATCATCTATCGCTCCAACCAGAATTTCAGCTCGTTCCATCATCATATTCTTATCCATATTCAAAGACCTTTCAGGCTATTTTTTGTAGCCAAAACCACCGGGGAAATGAACCGTCTTGAATTTGTCATTAACACCATGCAGAGATTCTGACTGACCAACAAAGAAATAACCGTACGGTTGCAAGTTGTTGTAAAAATGTTGGACAACCTTTGATTTAGATGCGGTATCAAAATATATCAACACGTT
>JAQTRC010000002.1 GCA_028712665.1 Desulfuromonadaceae bacterium | reverse complement strand
CGTTGCCATGACAATCAACCTGATCACCCCTATAGCCATGGACGAGGGTCTGCGCTTCGCTATCCGCGAAGGTGGCCGGACCGTTGGCGCAGGCGTAGTCGCTTCCATTATTGAATAAATCTGAAATTAACAAAGTGCGGGTGTCGCTCTTAGCTTCAGCCGCAGACCCAAACAAAGGATGCAGACATGAGAGATATAATCACCCTTGGTTGCACCGAGTGCAAACAGAGAAATTACACCACAACAAAAAACAAGAAGACTAAGCCTGCAAAGCTGGAGTTCAGCAAATACTGTCGTTTTTGCCGTAAGCATACTCCTCACAAGGAAACCAAGTAACCTAAGTGTAAGGCTGTATCAGGTACAGGCCAGTAGCTCTAATTGGTAGAGCGCCGGTCTCCAAAACCGGATGTTGGGGGTTCGAATCCCTCCTGGCCTGCCATAGTTCGAGTTAGTTTGTAACGCTTGGTTATAATTGACTGTTTCCAGAGATTCTGAGATGCTCACTACAGTCTGTCAGGAGCTACACGTGCAAAAAGTCATGATTTTTTTTGAATCTGTAAAGATAGAGCTCAACAAGGTCACTTGGCCGACACGTAAAGAAACCGTCGCAACTACTGGCGTTGTGGTATTTATTGTACTACTGATTTCACTCTATCTTGGCACCTGTGATATTGTCCTGGCCAAGCTGCTCCGTCTGATACTGGGATAAAGGAACTGTTATGTCCATGAAGTGGTATGGTGTCCATACATATTCGAGCTTTGAGAACAAAGTCCGGCTCAATCTGCTTGAACGGATAAAAAACGAAGGAATGGAAAGTTTTTTCGAAGAGATACTTATTCCTTCCGAGACTGTAGTGGAACTTAAAAAAGGGGAGAAAAAGACATCCTCACGAAAGTTTTTTCCCGGCTACATCCTTGTTAAAATGGAACTGACAGATGAAACCTGGCATATTGTTAAAGAGACGGCCAAAGTCACGGGTTTTGTCGGTGGCAACACCCCCTTTCCTATCCCGGATGAAGAGGTTTCCAAGATTACTCGTCGAATGGAGGAAGGTGCCGAAAAACCCCGCCCAAAAGTTCGATTTGAAGTTGGTGAGACAGTGCGTGTTGTTGACGGCCCGTTCCTTAATTTTTCGGGTACCGTTGAAGACGTCAAGCCGGACAAAGGTAAATTGCGTGTTACTGTGACCATTTTCGGCAGGGCAACACCGGTTGAACTTGAATTCATGCAGGTAGAGAAAAACTAAGTTGCACTATGCCATCCAGGGCACGATGGCAGGCATACGGCAAATAAAGGAGCGCCATAATGGCAAAGAAAATCACCGGATACATAAAACTGCAAGTTCCAGCTGGTAAAGCCAATCCTTCTCCTCCCATAGGCCCTGCTCTTGGTCAGCATGGCGTTAATATCATGGAGTTTTGCAAGGCGTTCAACGCAAAGACGCAGGCTGACGAAGGGACAATAACACCTGTTGTTATCACTGTTTATGCGGATCGTTCCTTCACATTCATTACAAAAACACCTCCAGTCCCGGTGTTGATAATGAAAGCCCTGGACATAAAGGGGGGGTCTGCCGTTCCCAACAAGACCAAAGTTGGTAAACTCACAAAAGCCCAGGTAGAGGAAATTGCCAAAAAGAAGATGCCTGACCTTAATGCAGCGTCTTTGGAGGCCGCCATGAGAACTGTTGAGGGCACTGCACGCTCCATGGGTGTTGATATCGTTTAACCAGGGACATACTTTTAAATAGAACCATAGAGAGGTTGCATCATGCCTAAAATCGCGAAGAAACATTCTGAGGCAATGTCAAAAATTGACAGAAGCAAGGTATATGCACTTGGTACTGCCGTTGACGTTGTAAAACAGACCGCCTATGCGAAGTTTGACGAAACAGTAGAAGTCGCCGTTAAATTAGGCGTTGATCCTCGCCACGCCGACCAAATGGTTCGCGGGGCAGTTGTTCTCCCTAATGGACTCGGCAAGGACGTTCGCGTTCTTGTGTTTGCAAAGGGTGAAAAAGAGAAGGAAGCTCTCGATGCTGGCGCTGATTTTGTCGGTGCTGATGATCTGGTAGCCAAGATTCAGGGCGGCTGGTTTGATTTTGATACCGCAATCGCCACTCCCGACATGATGGGCGTAGTCGGTAAAATTGGCAAGTTGCTCGGGCCTCGCGGATTGATGCCTAACCCAAAGGTGGGGACTGTTACTTTCGAGGTCAGCAGGGCCGTCAAGGAATCAAAGGCCGGTAAGGTTGAGTTCCGTGTCGAAAAGGCCGGGATAATTCATGCTCCGGTCGGCAAGGTCTCTTTTGAAGCAGAAATGCTCAAGGGCAATCTGCTCGCATTGGTCGAGGCGCTTGTAAAAGCTAAACCTTCAGCTGCCAAAGGCACCTACATCAAGAAAATTTCGCTCTCATCCACAATGGGAGCCGGCATCAATCTTGACATTAGTGATGTGACCTCACAAATCTGATAATTCAATTTGCCAAAGTCAAAGACAGCAGGCGCTCTTTTATAGCGCTTAATCCGGAATTTGTCGGGCCTGCCGAGACTTGGGTATCGCAAGTTTTGCTTGCGCTTCCTGACTTTGGCCGGGGCATTGCCCCAGATACCAAAAGAAAGGAGGAAGTCGCTTGAACAAAAACAAAAAGCAAGAACTCGTCACAGAGATGCATGAGCGGCTCACACGTGCCAAGGCGGTTTTTTTAGCCGATTTCAGGGGCATGAATGTGGGAAAGGCCACTACACTTCGCAATGAGCTTCGCGCTGCATCCGTAGAGTACAAAGTCTTCAAGAACACCCTGTTCGATCTGGCTGCTAAGGGCACTGATATTGAGTGTATAAGCCCATTTCTTGCTGGGCCGACCGCCGTGGCGATCAGCTATGACGATCCAGCAGGAGCCGCCAAGGTTCTGAGCAAGTTTGCAAAAGACCCCCAAGGCAAGTTTGTACTTAAGGCTGCTGCACTCAGCGGCAAGTTGCTGGACCCAAAACAGATCCAGGCATTGGCAGATCTCCCCTCGCGTGAGGTCCTCATCGCCAGGATGCTTGGCTCCATGCAGGCGCCTGCCACCAACTTTGTTGGCGTACTGGCCGCACTTCCCGGTTCGCTTGTGCGCGTGCTGGATGCCATCCGTGCCCAAAAGTCCGGAAACTAATTTTTAAGCTTAATACTATAAACTAACTCATATTCGGAGGAATACAACAATGGCTATAACAAAAGAAGAAGTAATCGGATTTATCGAAAAAATGACCGTTCTTGAACTTGCTGAACTTGTAAAAGAACTTGAAGAGAAATTTGGCGTCTCTGCCGCTGCGCCTGTTGCTGTAGCAGCTGCCGCCGGCCCCGCTGCAGCTGCTGAGCCTGTTGAAGAGCAGACAGAATTCGACGTTATCCTCAAAGCATGCGGTCCCAACAAGATTAACGTCATCAAAGTCGTTCGCGTGCTGACCAGCCTTGGCCTCAAAGAAGCCAAGGATCTGGTGGATGGTGCGCCCGGAGTGGTCAAGAATGGCGTTTCCAAGCAGGAAGCTGATGATGCCAAGAAACAGTTGGTTGAAGCTGGCGCTGAAGTCGAGATCAAATAACACCCTGTTCTGTTGTCATTATGAGAGCCAAGGTCGCCTTGAGCGGCCTTGGCTTGTGCTGTTTGGGCAAACTGTCTCTGCCTCAACGTATTTTTATCTGTTAGATAGTTAACAGCACAATCCGGATACTTATGAATTACGATACTCGCCAAAGGAGAAGCCATGGCTTATTCTATCGCCAATAATCACCTCTTGCGTAAAAACTTTGCCAAGATAAAGAACATAATTGATATCCCCAATCTGATCGATATACAGAAGAATTCGTATCGCCGATTCCTGCAACAGGAGATCCCTTCGGATTCCCGCAAGAATATCGGGCTTGAAGCCGTATTCAGAAGCGTATTTCCGATAAAGGATTTTAGTGAAAGTGCTTCTTTGGAATACGTATCATATGTGCTTAACAAGCCCAAATATGATGTTGAGGAATGTCACCAGCGCGGCATGACCTACGCGGCTCCGATGAAAGTCAAGGTGCGGCTTGTAATATGGGATTCCGGCAAGGACTCAACCGTAAAAGCGATCAAGGACATCAAAGAACAAGAGGTATACTTTGGCGAGATCCCGCTGATGACCAACAACGGGACCTTTATAATCAACGGCACAGAACGGGTTATTGTCAGCCAGTTACATCGTTCCCCAGGTGTTTTTTTCGATCACGACAAAGGCAAGACCCACTCCAGCGGCAAGGTGCTCTATTCTGCGCGTGTAATACCTTACCGCGGCTCCTGGCTGGATTTCGAGTTCGACCACAAGGATATCCTCTACGTGAGGATCGACAGGCGCAGAAAAATGCCTGCAACTGTACTGCTCAAGGCACTTGGATACTCCGTTGAGCAACTGCTCAATTATTACTACAAGAGCGAAGAGATCTATATAAACAGCAGCGGCATCAGTAAGAATATCGAGCCGGAGCTTTTAACATTACAGAAAGCTGCAGTTGACGTTGCCGCACCCAAAAGCGGCGAAATATTGGTGAAAGCCAATCGTAAATATACCAAATCCTCGATCAAGAAAATGCAGGAACATGGTATCAAAGAGGTTCCGGCCAATGTTGAAGACGTACTCGGACGTTTTGCGTCATCTGACATCGTCGACCCGACGACCGGTGAAATTATTGTTGAATGCAATGATGAGATTACAGCCGACAAGTTCGATGAAATAAAAGCTCGTGGCGTCACCAACTTTAAAGTCCTTTTTATCGATAATCTTCATATTACTTCATCGTTTCGCGACACGCTGCTTATTGACAAAATCAGCTCAAATGACGAGGCATTAATAGAGATTTACCGCCGTCTAAGACCCGGCGATCCACCGACTCTGAAAAGTTCTCTGGCCCTGTTCGACAACCTGTTTTTTAACCCTGAGAGATACGATCTTTCTGCAGTTGGCCGCCTCAAATTGAACTACAAGCTTGGACTGAAGGTTTGGCAAGACTGTATGGTGTTGAACGCCCCCAGCATGCTGAGTGTTGACGATATTGCGAGTTTTGAGGCACTCGTCTCCCGCTTGAAACAGCCGGATGACCAGTTTTCCAAATATCTTATGATGAAACTTCCCGCAGACCTTTGCAAAACTGTTAGAAAGGTCGAACCGGGCCAATCTGTATCTGACAAACTCAGGGATCAACTTCTAAATGAACTAAACAACCTTATACGGGATAATGATTTCTTCCAGAAAGAGATTTTTGCATCTCTGGTACTCTCCAAGGCGACCACAAAGCTGACGGATCTGATTGATCAGGGGGGCTATGATGAAAATCGCAGAGCCATCGAGACGCTACGTCGCAACCGGATGATTTTTGAAGACCTGTATAAAGGCGAGATCGATAAAACCGCCAAGAATGACATCCTTGAAATTGTTCGTTACCTGATCGAACTTAAAAATGGACGAGGTGCCATAGATGACATTGATCATCTGGGTAACCGCCGTGTACGGGCTGTTGGCGAACTGCTCGAAAACCAGTACCGCATCGGACTGGTTCGCATGGAGAGGGCGATCAAGGAGCGCATGAGCCTACAGGAAGTTGAAAACCTCATGCCGCACGACCTGATCAACTCCAAGCCGGTCTCTGCTGTTGTGAAGGAGTTCTTCGGGTCGTCACAGCTGTCTCAGTTCATGGATCAGACCAATCCGCTTTCTGAGGTCACCCACAAAAGACGTCTTTCGGCTCTGGGACCTGGAGGACTTACACGTGAAAGAGCCGGATTCGAGGTGCGCGACGTTCACCCGACCCACTACGGACGTGTTTGTCCGATTGAGACGCCTGAAGGTCCAAACATCGGCCTGATAGCATCACTTTCCACCTATGCGCGTATCAACGAGCATGGTTTTGTAGAAACACCATACCGCATTGTTCAGGAAGGCCGACTTACCAATGAAGTGCGCTTCTTCTCAGCGCTCGAAGAGGAAGGACATGCCATAGCTCAGGCAAATGCTGATGTGGATAAGAACGGGCGGTTTGTTAACGACTACGTCTCAGCGCGTAAGAGCGGCGATTTCATTCTCGTCCACCGTGACGAAATTGCCCTGATGGACGTTGCACCGATACAACTGGTATCAGTGGCAGCCGCGCTGATTCCTTTCCTGGAGAATGACGACGCCAACCGCGCCCTGATGGGCTCCAACATGCAACGCCAAGCCGTTCCTCTTCTTCGAGCCGACTCCCCACTGGTCGGAACAGGCATGGAACGGATAGTTGCAAGAGATTCCGGAGTATCGGTCATCGCCCGCCACAATGGCGAGGTTGAATCTGTAGACGCCGGAAGAATCGTCGTCAAGATCGATGAAGATGAACATGACGAGACCGGTACCGGTGTCGACATCTATAATCTGATCAAATTCGCCCGTTCCAACCAGAACACCTGCATCAACAACAAGCCGGTCGTCAAAGTAGGAGACAAGGTCAAGCGTGGAGCAGTAATTGCTGACGGTCCCTCCACCGATATGGGAGAACTGGCGCTGGGTCAAAATGTTGTGGTAGCCTTCATGCCCTGGGGCGGCTACAATTTCGAAGACTCGATCCTGATCTCAGAAAAACTGGTCAAGGATGATCGCTATACATCAATCCATATTGAAGAATTTGAATGCGTATCCCGTGACACAAAACTTGGCAAGGAAGAGATCACAGCGGATATTCCCAACCTTGGCGAAGAGACTCTGAAAGACCTCGACGAGTCCGGCATTATTCGTATAGGAGCCGAAGTAAAACCTGGCGACATCCTGGTCGGCAAAATCACTCCTAAAGGAGAGACTCAACTCTCTCCGGAAGAAAAGCTGCTGCGCGCCATTTTTGGAGAAAAAGCAGGGGACGTGCGCGACACATCTCTGACTGTTCCGCCAGGCGTGGAGGGGACAGTAATCGGCGCCAAAATTTTCTCACGCAAGGGGAACGACAAAGACTCCCGCACTGAGCTGATCGAAAAGGCCGAAGAAGAAAAACTTCGCAAGGATGAACAGGATGAAATCCGTATTATCCGCGACTCTGCCATTGGAAAGCTTAAGCGGTTGCTTATCGGCAAAACTCTGGCTGTTAAACTGGAAGACAGCAAGGGGAACCTCATACTCGCCAAAGGGAAAAAGATTACTGAAGAATCTCTGCAGACTCTGCCAGGCACTGCCTGGAGCACTGTTTCCGTCAGTGACAGTGGAGAGACTGACGATAAGATCCATCAGATTCTTGAAACCCTGAATAGGCAGATAGATCTGATCCATAGCGTCTTTGAAGACAAGATTCAGAAGCTGAAGCGCGGCGATGATCTTCCTCCGGGCGTTATCAAGATGGTAAAGGTATATATCGCTATAAAGCGCAAGCTGCAGGTCGGTGACAAGATGGCCGGACGTCACGGCAACAAGGGTGTCGTATCCCGCATCATGCCTGAAGAAGATATGCCATATATGGAGGACGGCCGCCCTGTCGAGATCGTTCTTAACCCCTTGGGTGTTCCATCGCGTATGAACGTCGGCCAGATCTTGGAGACACACCTCGGATGGGCCGCAAAAGGCATCGGATGGAAAATCGAGGAGATGCTGGAAAAGCAGACCTCAGCTGATACTCTGAAAAAGTATCTGAAAGATATATATGGTGACAAAGAGGTCGGAACCTTCATAGATGGACTTGACAGCGAAGAGCTGCTCAAAGTCAGCCGTCGTCTGCAACGTGGTGTCGCCATGGCCTCACCGGTCTTTGAAGGAGCCTCTGAGGAGAAAATCAAGTCGATGCTGGGTAAAGCCGGCTTCCACTCCTCCGGACAGGTCACGCTGTTTGACGGGCGAACCGGCGATCAGTTCGATAATAAGGTTACCGTCGGTGTAATGTATGTTCTCAAACTTCATCACTTGGTTGATGACAAGATCCATGCCCGTTCCATTGGGCCATACAGCCTCGTTACCCAGCAACCGCTGGGCGGAAAGGCCCAGTTCGGCGGCCAGAGGCTTGGAGAGATGGAGGTCTGGGCTATGGAGGCTTACGGCGCCGCCCATGCCCTTCAAGAGTTCCTGACGGTCAAGTCGGATGACGTTTCCGGGAGAACACGCATGTATGAGGCCATCGTTAAGGGGAAGCACACCCTCGAACCAGGCCTGCCGGAATCCTTCAACGTTCTTATCAAGGAGCTTCAGTCACTTTGCCTGGATATTGAGCTGCTTGAGGGTGATGAAGAGTAACGAAGACTTTTTTTGCCGGCGTATCTGAGCAAAGATCAGACGCCCGGCTTCAGACTAACGGAGGAGAGCATCGTGGAAGATTATTTCAGCTTTTTTGATAAACCAAAAGATCCACTCCACTTTTCAGCGATACGGATTTCCATTTCATCTCCAGACAAGATTCGGGAGCGTTCTCACGGCGAAGTAAAGAAACCTGAGACCATCAACTACCGCACCTTCAAACCAGAGCGTGACGGCCTGTTCTGCGCCAAAATATTTGGCCCGACCAAGGATTATGAGTGCAACTGCGGCAAGTACAAACGGATGAAGCATCGCGGCATCATCTGCGAGAAGTGCGGCGTTGAGGTCATTCCGTCAAAGGTCCGCCGCGAGCGACTTGGACACATAGATCTGGCTACCCCGGTTGCCCACATCTGGTTTTTGAAATCGCTTCCTTCACGTATCGGCAACCTGCTGGACATAACACTCAAAGATCTTGAAAAAGTTCTTTATTTTGAAGGTTTTGTAATTAGCGATCCGAAGAACACCCCTTTGCAGTTCTGCGAAGTCATGTCTGAGGACAAGTATATCAAGACACAACAGGAGTACGGCCCGAACGCATTTTCAGGCGGTATGGGTGCAGAAGCGATTCGTGACTGCCTGAGGGCGTTGAATCTTGATGAACTTGGCGTATCGCTTCGCTCCGAAATGATGGAGTCGACCAGCGAAGCCAAGCGGAAGAAAACAGCCAAACGCCTTAAAGTTGTGGAGGCATTCAAAAATTCCGGGAACAAGCCTGAGTGGATGATTCTTGAATGCATTCCTGTCCTTCCGCCTGAGCTGCGCCCGCTGGTGCCTCTGGATGGAGGCCGGTTCGCTACCTCCGACTTGAATGATCTTTACCGGCGAGTCATCAACCGTAATAACCGTTTGAAACGCCTCTGCGAACTGCAGGCGCCTGAAGTAATCATACGTAATGAGAAGCGTATGCTGCAGGAAGCTGTCGATGCACTGTTCGACAACGGTCGCCGGGGTCGCGCCATTGCCGGCCCGAACAAACGTCCTCTTAAATCGCTTTCCGACATGCTTAAAGGAAAATCCGGACGCTTCCGCCAGAACCTGCTCGGTAAGCGTGTCGACTATTCCGGACGTTCCGTTATCGTTGTCGGGCCCGAGTTGAAACTGCACCAGTGTGGACTCCCTAAGAAAATGGCTTTGGAGCTCTTCAAGCCGTTCATTTACAACAAGCTTGAGGAACGCGGTTACGTAACAACGATCAAGAGCGCCAAAAAAATGGTTGAAAAAGAGCGCCCGGAAGTTTGGGACGTGCTGGAAGAGGTTATCAAAGAGCACCCGGTCATGCTAAACCGGGCGCCAACACTGCACCGTCTTGGCATTCAGGCGTTTGAACCCGTTTTGATCGAAGGCAAGGCCATCCAACTGCACCCACTGGTATGTACCGCCTTCAACGCCGACTTCGACGGCGACCAGATGGCGGTGCACCTTCCGCTCTCGATCGAGAGCCAGGTTGAGGCGCGCGTTCTGATGATGTCGACCAACAATATCCTTTCTCCGGCGAACGGCAAGCCGATTATTGTACCGTCTCAGGATATGGTTCTCGGCGCCTACTATATGACCCGCGATCGGATCAACGTAAAGGGGGAGTTCTATAAGCCGTCTGAAAAAGAGCTAAAGGCCGGGAAAAACGCCTCAGGAATCTTTTCATCGCCTGAAGAGCTACGCATCGCTTTTGACGCCGGAGAAGTTCACCTGCAGGCAAAAATTAAAGTGCGGATGAAGAACCTGGTGACAGACGAAAAAACTCAATTGATCGATACCACAACTGGGCGCATTCTCCTTCGCGAGGTACTCCCTGAATCAGTTCCTTTCTCATCGGTAAACAAGGTCATGACTAAAAAGGAACTTTCAAACCTTGTGGACACCTGCTACCGCCTGGCCGACAGCAAAGAAACGGTCATCCTGGCTGACAGGTTGAAGGATATCGGTTTTAAATACGCAAATCTGGCCGGTATATCGATCTGTCTTGACGATATGGTAATCCCGGAGGGGAAGCCTGCCATCATCGAGAAGGCAAATGAAGATGTAATGGAAATACAGAATCAGTATACCGAAGGTCTGATCACGGATGGCGAGCGATATAACAAGGTCATAGATATCTGGGCCAAATCCACCGAGGATATCGCAACCGAGATGCTGGGCAACCTCTCAAAGGAAATCGTTATCGGACGGGACGGTAAAATGATCGAGTCTCCCTCTTTCAACGCTATCCATATGATGGCTGACTCCGGCGCCCGTGGTTCTGCACAGCAAATCCGGCAGCTGGCCGGAATGCGTGGCCTTATGGCCAAGCCGTCCGGCGAGATCATAGAAACCCCGATTACGGCCAACTTCCGCGAAGGCCTGACGGTCCTCCAGTACTTCATATCGACCCACGGCGCCCGTAAAGGTCTGGCCGATACCGCGCTAAAAACTGCAAACTCCGGCTATCTGACCCGTCGTCTGGTCGACGTGGCGCAGGATGCAATCATCACCGAGATTGATTGCGGAACATTGGACGGACTGGTGGTATCATCCCTGACCGAGGGGGGTGAAATTATTGAACATATTGGTGACCGAATCCTGGGACGTGTAGCCCTTGAAGATATCCATGACCCGGTCACAGATGATGTTCTGGTAGAAGCAAATCAGGAGATAAATGAGAGCCTTGTCAAACTTGTTGAAGACGCCGGTCTTGAAAAAGTAAAAATACGTTCGGTGCTTACCTGTCAGAGTAAGAGAGGTATCTGCGCCAAATGTTATGGACGAGACCTTTCGCGTGGGCATAGTGTCAACATGGGCGAAGCGGTCGGCGTCATTGCCGCCCAGTCTATCGGTGAACCTGGTACCCAGCTGACCATGCGTACCTTCCATATCGGTGGTACCGCTTCAAGGCGCGCAGAGCAAACTTCTCTTGAAGCTCGCAACGACGGCACCATCAAGTACATCAATCTTAATACCGTCGTGAATAATGAAGGGCATCATGTAGTCATGAACCGTAACGGCGAGGTCGCGGTCATCGATGAGACCGGTCGCGAACGGGAGAAATATACCGTCGTCTACGGCGCAAAAATTAAAATTGTTCCGGGCGGGGTTGTCAAACAGGGAGCGATACTCTCCGAATGGGACCCCTACACAATGCCGATTCTTACTGAATTTTCCGGCAAGGTTAAATTCGCCGACATTATTGAAGGCGTTACGATGGAAGAACAGCTTGACGATGTGACCGGCCTTTCCCGCAAGGTCATCATTGAAACCAAGGATTCCGACAAACGCCCTCGCATTGCGATCAAGGATACCAGAGGAGAGGGGGGCGGCACCATCGGAAGATACTTCCTGCCGGCAGGAGCAAATATTTCCGTCATAGATGACGCCGTCATCAGCGCCGGTGATATTATTGCCAAGATTCCACGCGAGACGACCAAAACAAAAGACATCACCGGCGGTTTGCCACGAGTTGCCGAACTGTTTGAAGCGCGCAAACCCAAAGACTTTGCCGTTATTACCGAGATCGATGGTCGTGTCTCATTCGGTAAAGACGCCAAGGGAAAACGGAAGGTTATAGTAGCCCCGGAACAGGGGCAGGGGGAATCAAAAGAGTATTTGATCCCAAAAGGGAAACATATCAGCGTTCACGAGGGTGATCACGTCCGTGCCGGTGAACCGCTTATGGATGGTTCTTCCAATCCTCATGACATACTGAGAGTATTGGGGGTCAAGGAACTGGCCAAATATCTGGTTGATGAGGTTCAGGAGGTCTATCGTCTACAGGGCGTAAAGATCAACGACAAGCACATTGAGGTGATCGTTCGTCAGATGCTGCGCCGAGTGCGTGTCAAGGACATCGGCGACACAAATCTGCTGGTTGATGATCAGGTTGAGCGATGGGTTTTTGAGCGTGAAAACGAAAAGGCCTTTGCAGAGGGCAAACGCCCGGCAGTTGCCGAACCTCTTTTGCTCGGTATCACCAAGGCTTCACTCTCGACCGAGTCATTCATCTCGGCAGCCTCTTTCCAGGAAACCACCAAGGTGCTGACCCAGGCCGCAATAGAGGGGAAGATAGATCACCTGCGCGGTTTAAAGGAGAATGTTATCATGGGCCGTCTGATTCCTGCAGGTACCGGCATAGCACGATACCGCGGCATGCGCCTGCAGACCGAAACCTCGGCGGACGCAAAGACATCAGCAGCTGAGGAACCGACAGCAGCGGGTATTGTTGAGGATCTTCAGGACGCTGCATAGAATATGTAATTGAATTAAATTGAAGCCAAAGCCGGCCGGGGAGAATTTCTCTCCGGCCGGTTTGTATTTATCAAACTATGCCCTTCCGATAAGTTTTTTCCAGCCGCTCCCGGCCAATTCCACCAGACCGTTTATCGTCCTTGTATAGAACTTCCTTACCGGCATGCTGTTGACCATGATTGAACCGTTCACGCGCTCCAGCAACAGCTGATCTCCTGCTTTGAAGAAACCAGCCTGGGAATAATGCTCGCCATCGATACCGAAAAGAAACTTATAAGTGGCGCCATCGTGGCGACAGGCAACGATTAGTATTACCGCCTCAGGCTGACCGGTTTTGTAATTAAAGCGGGTTGTGGAGGTAACAAAGGATCCTTTTAAATGTATTCCAGAGAGTAGCAAGGCTTCCAGAGTAACCCCTCTCGGCTTGAGCCTGCCCAAAGAGGGCAAACCCCACGGCTTGAAAGGTTCGTGAGGGCGGGCATTATAATTGTCGCTACGTTCAAGCAGAATCACGACATTATTGTTTATCGGCCCACCGATCGAATGGGAAAGAGCGGCCGTAAAACCTCTTTCCCTGATCAGACGATGATTCTCGACTATCTGAATCATGCCGGTTGCACCCAAAGGGTGACCCCTCCCCTTCAAACCACCGGTCAGATTGGTCGGAAACATCCCGTTTTCACCCGTAAGAGAATCATCCAGGAGTCCGTCCATCAGGCGGCTCCTGGGTACTACTCCCAAATCCACAAGATTAACGGGGCCAAAACCGTTGAAGGGGTCATGCATATTCACGTGCATTTTGCCGGACAGCCCCCGAATCTCCTTGATACCAGCCATGCCATACGCATGGCTGGCTGCTATGACCGTAGCGGGAAAAGAGTGGAAATAACGCCTGTCAGCAATGGTGGGGATGTCGGTGGCGCTCCCCACACCGCTCACCAAAACATCCTGCGGTTTTGAAGTCAGGATGACCGCTGCCATTCCATCAGACATGGGACAGAAATCATGGTAGCGAAGCGGGTCCCAGTAGCGATAATTTTTATTATTTGCGATCTGACGGTAATACTCGTCCAGCTCTAATGGGAAATTTAGATGGGCATCAGGATTCCGGGCGGCAAACCTTTGGCTGCGCTGCGTCAGCATACCCGAGAACGCAGTCCATTCCTCGTCTGACAACTCCAACCTCTCTTTTAGTGCCCTTGCAACCAGGGCGCCACAGGCCGGCATTGTCAAACCGAATTCTGACTCATCACGATCAATGACACCGGCTATTATTCGAGTCGATTCGATTGTTGATGCATCACTCATCTTCTGGATGCCGATGGCAAGCACATTGTCGTGACGCCCGGAAGCGACCTCAAGGTACGCATTCTCGAAGGCGGAGGCTCCGGACGAGGATGCCGTATCGATCAGAACGGACGAGGCGCCTGAAATTCCAAGGATACCGGCGATCTTTGCCGCCGTGTTATCGACCCCGGAAAAAGCGGAAGGGTTCTGGCTGCCGACAACAACGGCCCTGATATCCCGGCTCCGGACAGGGCTGCCGTCAAACACTCCACCGCATTGCTCAGCCATCTCGAGGAAGGAGAGACTTGCCTTCTCCTTCCCGTTATAGCGGCCAACCGGAGCCATCCAGGATGCCGCCAGATAGACCTTTCGAGGATGAAATATAGAACCCATCATAAACTCCTTTTTACTCAAGCCGAAAGGCAAACAAAACAGGCGTCCAATATTTCGGACGCCTGTAGCTGTATCATACTTGCCGGGCCACTAAAACGCTACTTGCGCAATACTTTGATCACTGCAGAAATATCCTCTTCCCCAAATCCATCCTCCACCCCCTGTCCGTAGACCTTATAAGCGGCCTCGGCAGCAGGGAGATGCAGACCGACCAGCCTGGCGGCATTCATTACGATATGGAGCTGCTCGTGGACATATTTAAGCGCAAGACTGCGCGAAAAATCTCCGCGGGCCATGGCACGCCCCTTCTGGTGGAAAAGCGGCGAGGCAACCCCACGAGTATCCAGCACTTCCAGAATCTTGTCGGCGCTAAAACCCATTTTCTCACCAAAGACCAATCCTTCTGCAAGAACCTGAACCAGTTCGGCCTGAACAAGGTTAACGATGAACTTCATCTTGGTGGCGTCCCCGATCTCACCCACATGAATAGTATTGAGACCGAAAAACGAGAACGGCTCACGACACTTGCCAATCAAAGCCGGGTCACCACCGGCAATGATTGTCATAAGGCCATTGGCAGCATGATCCTTGCTCCCCCAGACCGGGGCGTCGAGATACAGCACCTGCTTTCTGGAACACTCATCCGACATCTTCATCGTCGTATCAAGGGAATGTGACCCCATATCCGCAAGGATCGTTCCCGCATCTATACCGGCGAGGATACCGGCTTCGCCGAAAAACAGCGGACCAAGCTCGTCACCTTCAGGGACGATGGCAATCACAAGATCGCGGTCCTTGGCGGCTTCCTGCGCCGATTCGGCTGCATTCGCCCCCATAGCAACAATATCAGCCACAACTGCACGATCATTGTCAAATACCGTCAGATCATAACCACCTTTGGCCAGATTGGCAGCCATATGACGTCCAACGGTGCCCAAGCCTATGAAACCAATTTTACTTAACATGCCTTCGCCTCCTGTATACGTTTATCACTTCAAAACAATCGGTTTCATTGTATCAGTTTTATCAGTACGGCAAAACCAAATAAATGAAATTTGACGACATTTTTAGTAAGTTAGAAATTAATTCATTGCATTTTGTCAAGAAACTAATTTCGTTAAGCCGCTTATTCCGTTTTTCCGGGTCAAGAGAATTCATCACCGCGATATGTTTACTCCCAAGCGCTTACAAAAAGGGGTCAGACGACAACTTGAACAGCGTGGCGACACTGGATGACAATGATTCTGCCCAAAGGCCACCAAAAGATCATTGATTTCAATCCAATACTCCGCTGGCAATTTTTCTCTGAGCGCTATTTCTGTTTTCTCAGGGGATTTGGTTGCAACGTATCCCCATCTGTTGCAAATACGATGCACATGTGTATCAACACATATTCCCGGTTTGCCGAAACCAAGCGTCACAACCAGATTGGCCGTTTTGCGCCCCACCCCTTTAAACTTTAACAGTTCATCTATCTCTTCAGGGACGCTTCCGTCATATTCCGTTATCAGGCGGCGCGAAATCTCCAATATCTGTACGGATTTGTTCCGGTAAAACCCGGCAGGGTAGATCAATCCGGCAATTTCATCGGCCGAAAGCGCCGTCATGGCAGAGGGGGTCCCGGCATGAGCAAATAGCCGGTTCGAAGCCTGGGCGGTTACCTCGTCCTTTGTACGCAAGGAGATGATGCAGGAGACAAGAACCTTATAGGGGCTTCGCTCACACTGCGCCACTATTGTCACTGCGGGACTCTTCCATGTTTTGTACTCTTCCCGCAGAATATTTATCACGGTATTGATTTCGGCAGGTTTCATTTTTAGATAGTATCGTAATGCCTGATATCACGCAATAGCGGTTTTACTTTTTTACAGCTTCCCTGTAGTATGTCCGGAATGAATATTGATCTTCACATCCACTCCAGCTATTCAGATGGAGCCCTAACTCCTTCGGAACTTGTTTCATTGGCAAAAAGACTCGATTTGGGAGCGATCGCAATAGCAGATCACGATTCTGTTGCCGGAGTGAGCGAGGGTATTGCCGCCGGCTTGACACTCTCAATCAACGTGATACCGGCCGTTGAACTTTCCGTACAGTTAGAGGATTGGAATGATGTCCATCTGCTGGGATACGGCATTGACTACTGCGATCATATTTTTCTTGGACAATTGAACTCCTTCAGGGAAAGGAGGGAAAGACGTAACGATGAAATTCTTGATTTAGTTAACAAAATGCTGGTTGCCGAAGGACGTGCTGCAATAGATATTGATGAAGTGCTGATCTTTGCGCGTGATACCATTGGCCGCCCGCATATCGCCCGTGCTCTGCTTGAACGCGGGTATGTCGAAAATGTTGAAGATGCCTTTCGCCGCTACCTTGAGGAGTGCAACGTCCCTAAAAGTTATTGGCCGATTGAAAACGCAATTCATGAGATACATCGAATAGGTGGCGTCGCGGTACTTGCCCACCCGACCAGCATCTCCAAAGATCATCAGGAACTGCGCAGAATCATCACCGGTATGAAAATTCTTGGGCTTGATGGTATTGAAGTCTATAACAACCTGGTATATGCCGAAGAAATGGAGTTTCTGCGCCGGCTGGCTCTGGAGTCGGAGTTACTTATCACAGGCGGATCGGATTTTCATGGTATTGAAGATGGGTTGGAGATGGGAAAGGGGCGAGGAGGCATCCGCATAAGCGAAAACCTGATCACCCCTCTGAAATTTTTGTCGGCACAACATTTTGAATGACGAATAAATTCCATGCCTTGGCAAGTTATAAATAAATTTCTACATATCTATAAAAATATTATTTGGGTAACGAAATATCCTGTATAAAAAGGTTATGTCCTCTCCTTGTATGCCTTATAGTTTACCACATGTATATCGGCTTCCACCGACTTTACTCCCTTAATCGATTCGACAATCTTGATGGCACTCTTTTTTTCTTCCTCAGAGGCCAGGTAACCGCTTACTTTGACCTTGCCATTTTCGGCGACAATAGCAAACGGTCGGTAATCAAGCGCCGGTGAGTTCAAGAGTGCTGTTTCGATCTTCTTCATCAGTATCATATTGTCAATCAACACAGCAGCACTTTTTTCAGACCCTTTAAAAATCGGATCTTTGATTGCAGCTACAACATTTTCTATGACTGTCTCTTCCGAAAGGCGTGACATATTAAATGTCAGATCATAGCCCATTGGATCACTCCAGTTGCGGTCAAAATAGAAATGAATGAAACCACCCCGCTGGTGATCGCTGCGGCGTATCATAGAACTGGCAAGATCAGGATCTATCCACTCCCGCTCGGCAAATCGTTCCACACGCTCCTCGAAGCAAGCAGTAAATCTGAGGCGGAGGACATTGCCGCACCCCTTCAGAAGATCCTGGCCACCACGCCCATACAAAATGACATTGCCTTTACGGGCAAAATCCAGCAGGATAAGTTCGATCGTATTCAGAGCAGCTGCACGTTTACGATCTTCGGCGGTGATATATGAAGGCGGTTTTTCATCCACCATCTGCAACATCTCGGTGGAAAGACCGTATTTTGCAGCATTTGCACCGATCCGAACTCCGTCAACCAGAGCATATTTAAGACGCTTTGCCAGTTCTTCCGCAATGTGATAGGCGCCGGTGCCCATTTCCCGCGAAATTGTAATAACTGCCATTAGAGAAGCCCTCCCTGAAAATGTAAGCATTATCCCGCTTATAGCACGATATTGTTGTGCATACAATCAGCTAATGCTACCTTACTTGCCATGCATTAATTTCTGGAGGCAGAGATGTCTGACCAAGCCACCTTCATAGTGCGATTCATTCTGTTTGCCGTAACCCATTCGCTGTTTGCGACAGCATGGGCAAAAAGAATTCTTCGAGGTTCTGACCGCCAGGGGTACAGACTTTGCTACAATCTTGCATCATTGGGCATGTTCGGCTGGGTCATGTCTGCCTACCGGAATTCGGATGTGCTGTATGTTGCACATGGAGTATGGAGTCTCATCATGTATCTGCTTCAGCTTTTTGTTGTAATGATACTTGTCAGCTGTCTGAGACAAACCGGAACTATGGAATTTTTGGGGCTTGTCAAACCTGTATCCCGCACATTCACTTCGTGCGGATGGTACTCGATTACACGGCACCCGCTCTATTTTTTTTCAATCCTGTTTATGTCGCTAAATCCGGTTATGACCTCACAATGGTTAACGTTAACCGTCATGGCCGCAACGTATTTCGTTATAGGCGGTTTGATCGAGGAAAGGCGGCTTTTGGTGGAGTTCGGCGATGACTACCGGCACTACCGGCGACGGGTCCCGTTCTTCATACCTGATCTTGCCTCAATTAAGTCCTCCACTACAGCAAGAGAGCACCCTATTCCTCAGCGACGGTAACCGTAACTATCACTCTGCGGTCAGTGCCGCTACAGGATATATCCAAAGGGATCCGAAGCATAGCCCCCTCCATGATGGCCCCTTGGCATGATAGAGAAACTGGCGGGAACAGACCAGTCTGACTCTTTGAGGCGGTCACTCCGGACGAGTTCCGGGCCTTATCTCCTGAAGTATCCTCTGACAATACAAGAACGCCTTCCGAATCGACCCCCGGAAGCTCCTCGATATTCTTCTCATCACTTCGGCTATCTTTTTCGGTTACACGGTCAAGAACCAGTTTAGAAAGCGCTGTCAACGCCTCAAGCACTCCCTCCCCCCGAGTAGCATAGGAATGAAAGTATGGCAAGCCGGCCAGATCCAATGAAGAAGCCAACTGTTCAGCATCCACAACAACCTGCTCCTGATCAAACCTGTTCAGTTGCAAAACGGCAGATGTGTCATGGAGTCCGACGCCATACACGGACAAGAAGTCTCTCAACTGGGAAATACTTTCCTGATTATCAGAAATCCGGTCAGGAGAATCATCCAGCATTATCATCAGACCATCCGTCCCCTTAAGCGTCATCTTCCAGGTCGCCGGATTTGTGACCCGCCCCGTAAGGGTATAAACGTGCAAACGGACTCGATATCCACCGGATAGCGGCCCGTCAAACGGGCTGAAATCAAAAAAAAGAAGATTATCAACACCCGCCGGAACATTTTTTAACTCTCCGCGCAGCGAAGGCTTGATTCTTGAAAAAATGTACTGAAGTGCTGTACTCTTTCCGCTTCCGGCCGGTCCGAAGTAGACGATTTTAGCGTTGATCTCTTTTTTGGCGTGATTTACGAGTGCCATTAATTCTCCCAGGGGCAACTACCTTTTCTTGTTGAGCAAAATCCGTTTGGCCATCGTAGAAATTACCGAAGAAATGTTTTTGCTCTTCGCAAAAGAAGCCAGATCCTTCTCCCCCATGGTTTCCAGATATCTCATGGCATTCTGAATCGGCGTCCGGTTGTTTGCTATCAGGGCTTTCCTTATACTGTAATTTTTGATCCATTCCCTGTTGGCGCATATCAGACGCATAATTTCATCGTTCTGAATACCGCCCTTGATCATCGCCAGTACTTCGGCCTCAGTAATCCGTGGATTCTTTATGACACCAGCTGAAACCAGCTTATTGGCGTCCTTGACCAAAAGAGAACGCCACTCCTTGTCTCCGGTCAGCGCCATCTTGATTTTTTCACCTATTCCCATTATCTGGGCCATCTTGTACTTACTGAGAAACTCCTCGTCCTCGACTTTCAGCGACTCACCATTTCCTTCAGAGGCCGGTTCATCTTCATCAAATTTCTCGGCAATGCCGTCCGGCTTGTTGGACAAATCAGGCCGGCCGGAAAGAGTTTCGAGGATTAATGACCGAGCAAGGCTAATGCGGGAGAGCGCTTCGAGAATTGAGGGATGCGCGTCAGTTGAATCCAGATATGCAGCAATAACGTCTTCCGGCAACAATTCAAGTTGTTCAATGGCAGCCAACTTTACCGAGCTCTCTGAATCCTTTGACAAACAGAACAGAAGAGTAACCCGCTCGAACGGCAACATACCGGCGGCGGCTGCACAACCTGCAAGCCTTATTTCAGAGGAGGTCCCCGGCCGGACATATACCGCCACAGCCGGGGATATCTTCAATTTAATTTTTTCAGACATCCTAGGAACTACTGCTGAGAAAGGGCCGCCTTGACTCCAGCAGCCTTCAACTTGCTGAGTGCGGCATCGGCCGCTTTTTTGTCGCCAAAGGGGCCCAAAATCAATTTCTGAGAAGGTATTGCAACTTCTACTCGTTTTAGAGAGACTTGAAAACCGGCGACTTTCAGCCTTTCCATCTCAGAGGCTGCAGGGGCATCCAGAAGGTAAGATCCGGCGTATACAGCGAATTTACCTTCCTGCTCAACTACAAAGGCGTCCGAAGTATGGCGCTTCAGTTTGTCTAGTGAAGCCTTGGCCTCGGCGCGGTCGGCAAATTCAGACAGAAACAGACGATTCATGGTAGTCTTTTTGCGGGCGCCCGGTTTTACGACCGGATAAAGACCTGCCTTCCGGACACGCCCCATATCAGTAGAGAGGGCATCTTCAAGAACATACGTACCAACCAGTACCAACCAGGTACTTCCTGAAGTTGCCGTGCCGGCTTCCGCCTTCAGGGGTTTTTTAGATTTTGCAGGTGGCGCTTTTGGTATAGGCGCAACCTCTTCGGCGGCTTTCTTGACATTTGTCTTGGCAGGTTCAGATTTTTTATCCGCCACAACCGGCTTTTTGTCGGCTACCGCAGGTTTTTTTTCGGAAACAGCCGGCTTTTTATCGGCGGGTTTTGTGGGCTCGGCCTTTTTCAGCTCATCTTTAGGTTTGGCAGGCGGTTGTGGAGGCATCTTTGGAGCCGGAGATGCAACCGGCGAAGCCTGAGCTATCTTGGGTGGCTCCACTTTTGGGGGTATGGCCGCCACCTTTTTTACATCGGCCGACTTCGCATCCGTTTTAACAGCGTCTTTATCCCGTGGTGGCAGCGGCATTTTAACTACCTGTTGTTGTGCCGCAGGAGTTTCAACAGGTTTGGAAACCTCCTGTGGCTTTATTATTCCAGTAAAAAAGTAGATATATGTAAAACCTCCGACAAGAAGGAGAAGCAGCAGTAACAGGGCGCTCTGCTTCTTTTTCTCAGCTGCCGGCTCTGCCTGTAGATTCTCTTCCCCGCCTTTACTGAATTTGAACTCCATGAATAACCTCCGTTAGTAAGTTACAGGCACAACCTCTCAATGATTGCCGTTCGACTCATTATTTCCCAACCTGTTGTGCTTCGGCGATTACTTTCTGAGACAGGTGCGTGGGAAGTTCTTCGTAGTGTGAAAATTCCATACTGAAGAGACCACGGTCACTGGTCATAGATTTAAGGTCGTTGGAATAAGCCAGAACTTCCGACATTGGCACCACTGAACGAATAATCTGGGAATTTGCCTTCGGTTCGACACCTACAACTTTGCCCCGCCTCGAATTCAGGTCACCAATGACATCACCCATATTTTCATCAGGAACAGTGACCTTCATATTCATGATCGGTTCAAGAAGTACAGGCTTGCAAACCTCCATAGCCTTTTTGAAGGCCATCGAGCCGGCAACCTTGAAAGCCATCTCGGACGAATCAACCGTATGAAACGAACCATCATAGAGTGCCACTCTGAAATCAACTACCGGATAACCAGCCAGAAAGCCTTCCAGGCAAGCCTCCTGTATCCCCTTGTCCACGGCAGGGATGTACTGGCGCGGGATTACTCCTCCAACAACCTTGTCTTCAAAAATATAACCTTCACCACGCCCGGTCGGAGACATCTCAATCCAGCAATCGCCGTACTGACCGCGACCGCCGGACTGTTTCTTGTATTTGCCCTGAACCTTGGCGGAGCCACGGATGGTTTCCAGATAAGGTACCTTGGGGGTCTTAAGCAGAACTTCGACGCCAAATTTACGCTTTAATTTCTCGACTATGACCTCAAGATGAACCTGTCCCATTCCGGAAATTATAAACTCTTTGGTCTGAGTGTCGCGGTGCGATTCTAATGTCGGCTCTTCCTCTATCATGCGGTGCAGGGCGCTGTGGATTTTATCCTCATCGGCTTTGGTCTTGGGCTCTATGGCATAGGAAATTACCGGCAGGAGCTGCTTGGCCGCCTCGTATATGATCGGTTTGGCAGCATCACAGAGCGTATCACCGGTGATTGTCTCCTTCAGCTTGGCAACAGCTACGATATCACCCGCCACAGCCTGCTTGATCGAGTGCTGCTTCTTCCCTTCCAGCTCATAAATCTGACCGATTCGCTCCTCGATACCCTTCGTGGAGTTGAATATTGTCGAATCGGAATTGAGAACCCCGGAATATACCCGGAAAATAGTGATCTTTCCGGTGTAAGGATCTGAGGTGGTCTTGAACACAAGAGCCGAGAATGGCTCTTTCTCGTCCGGAGCTCGCTCTATGATCGCTTCGGTTTTGGGATGTGTCCCAACCGCTTTGGTACGATCCAGCGGAGACGGCAGATAGGAACATATAGCATCCAGCAGGTGCGGCACACCAATGTTGGAAGTGGCGGAGCCGCACAGAACAGGGGTAAATGTATTGCGCATTGTGCCGACCCGAAGACCGTCAAGAATCTCCTCTTCGGTCAGCTCTCCGGCATCAAGGTATTTCTCTGTCAGGGCATCGTAAGCCTCAGCCACGGTTTCAACCATATGCTCACGCAGACGTAAAGCCTCATCAGCAGAATCAGCAGGAATTGCGCCTTCAGTGAACTTTCCGGAACCATCCTTGGCGTAGAACCAGGCCTTCATGGTAATCAAATCAACAAAACCTACAAAGTCGGCTTCCAAGCCTATCGGCATCTGGATCGCGACACCGCGGGCGCCCAGCGCCTTTTCCATATCATCAATGGCGCGAAAAAAACTGGCCCGTTCACGGTCCAGCTTGTTTACAAAAGCTATCCGCGGAATCTCGAACTCGTTGGCCCATTTCCATATCTCTTCGGTCTGCGCTTTTACACCGGATATGGCAGATAGGATCACGACTGCACCATCCAGAGCCCGCATACAGGCACGTGTATCGGCGATAAAATTGCCGTATCCGGGGGTATCGACGATGTGGATCGAATGTCCATTCCATTCGCAATGGTCCAGAGCCGAGGTGATAGAAATTTTGCGTTTGATCTCCTCCGGCTCGAAATCCATTGTCGAAGTGCCGTCATCCACACGCCCAAGGCGGTCAATCATACCGGTATCAAAAAGAATGGCTTCAGCAAGAGATGTCTTACCGGCTCCGCCATGTGCGACGATGCCGAGGTTACGAATCTTGCCGGTTTCAAACTGTCCCATAGAACTTCCTCCTGAATGTAAAATAAACCGCCGTGTCAATGCTTGAGATATTTAGCAAATGGAGCTTCTATATCATAGAGTTGGGGGGAACAACAATCAAAACTGCTTGTGAATTCATTTCATTCGACCTTGATCACCATCAATTCACCCTCCCCTCAGTCCCCTCCCATAAAGGGAGGGGAGGCTAAAACTCCCTCTCCCCTTGCCTAGAGGCACCTACTTCTGGTGTGGGAGAGAGCCGGGGAGAGGGGACGTCTACCTGTTCCTCTCATACAATATCCGCAACCCATCCAAGGTCAGGAACTCGTCAACCTCATCGATGGTTTTTGACTCAGGCGCGATCAAAGGGGCCAGCCCGCCCGTGGCTATAACCCGGAACTTCTCATGGCACTCGGCACGGATATGCTCGACAATTCCGTCCACCAATCCGACATAACCGTAGAATATGCCGGCCTGCATCGAGTTGACCGTGTTCTTTGCGATCACAAGAGGCGGCTTTACAATGTCCACCCTCGGGAGCTTGCTGGCGCGCTGGAACAGAGCTTCCAGCGAGATGGCAAGCCCTGGTGCGATCGCCCCGCCACAGTACTCACCCTTCGAGTTGACATAATCAAATGTTGTTGCCGTGCCGAAATCTACTATAACCAAAGGACACTTGTGTTTTTCAAAACCGGCGACGGCATTGACAATCCTGTCAGCACCTACTTCGCGGGGATTATCATACTGAATCGGCATGCCGGTTTTGATGCCAGGTCCGACGACATATGGATTCAGATTGAAGAAATCATGCGATATGGCTTCCATTACACCGGTCAAGGGGGGGACAACAGAGGAGATTATCGCTGCATCTACAGACGAGAAGGCAAGACCTGCCTGCCCGAAAAGACTGTGAAGCAGTACTGCATATTCATCGGAGGTGCGTGATTTGTCTGTGGAAAGCCGCCAACTTCGGACAAGTCTTTCACAATCGTAGACACCCAACACAATATTGCTGTTTCCAACGTCTATCACCAGAAGCATTCAGATCACCCTCACATCTCCGCTCAATATCCGCTTGATCTTACCCTCACAGGTTTGCAGCAGCAGTGCGCCATCCTCATCAATACCGGCAAACATTCCTAAGGCAACATCTGCCCCATCGTCGCTGATCGCCACCTGCCGGCCATTGGCAATACAACGCTGCTCCCATTCCTGTCGTACCGGGGCAAACCCAAACTTCAAAAAGTCTGCGTAGAGCTTATCCAGTTCGTTCAGCATGATAGCGACAAAACCGGTCCTGACAACCTTTGAACCGGATTCCAGCAAAAGAGATGTGGCCGGATGCCGCAGATCATCGGGAAACTGGTCGGCTGACATGTTCAGATTGACCCCTATACCGAGGATCACGAAGTTGATCGCATCGGTTTCAGCGCTCATCTCGTTAAGGAGACCGGCTACTTTCTTTCCGGCAATCAGCACGTCGTTGGGCCACTTGATTTCCGGCTTCAGATCCGTTGTAGCCTCAATGGCACGCGCAACAGCAACAGCAGACAGAAAGGTCAATTGCGGCGCCGCATTCGGCATAATCCTGGGGCGGAGCAGTACAGAGCAATACAGGTTGACACCCTCCGGTGAAGACCAGGCGCGCCCCCGACGCCCCTTTCCGGCACTCTGGGCGTCTGCTATGACAACCGTACCTTCATCGGCTCCATCTTCGGCAAGACGCATTGCATCCGCATTGGTGGAGAACGTCCGCTTAAGAGATAGCAAACGCTGCCCGATCATTAAACTCTGCAGCTTTGATCTGATCGACTCCGCATCAAGCAGGTCCGGAGATGCAACAAGCCGATAACCGCGCGATGGAACGGCCTCAATCGAATATCCTGCAGCCCGCAGCGTCGAAATGTGTTTCCAGATCGCGGTTCTGGATACTCCCAGCTCTCTACTGATATGCTCACCCGATACAAATCCCCCCTCTTGATGAAAAAGGCGTAGAATAGCGCTGACTTTGGGGTGCATTCTTGCTAATCCAGAAGCATGGATATGTCCATGGCCCGGGGAGAATGGGTCAGAGCGCCTACCGAAATGATATCGACACCGGTTTCGGCGATGGCACGCACCGTATCGAGGTTGACACCGCCGGAAGCTTCGACCAGGGCGCGACCGTTTACAGTTGCAACCGCCGAACGCATCTCATCAAGGTTCATGTTATCGAGCATTATTATATCGGCGCCCGCTGTCAGCGCTTCATCTACCTGGGTAAGCGTCTCGGTCTCTATTTCTATCTTAAGGGTATGGGGAATGTATGCCCGAGCGCGGCGAATCGCTTCGGTAATGCCGCCTGCGGCAATGATATGGTTCTCCTTGATCAACACTCCATCGTACAAGCCGGTGCGGTGATTAATGCCCCCCCCGATCCGCACGGCATATTTTTCTATCTCCCGCAGACCGGGTGTCGTCTTGCGGGTATCTACAATTCTGGCTTTTGTGCCTGAAACAGCTTCAACAAAACGTAAAGTGAGCGTGGCAATGCCGCACATTCTCTGAAGCAGGTTCAGGGCCACCCGTTCTCCCATCAAAAGATCGGCGGCATTACCGCTAACTGTGGCCAAAACAGTCCCTTTTGGCACTGATTCGCCATCCGGGTGACGGGGATTGAAAATCACGTCAGGGTCAAGTCGGGCAAACACGCGCCCCGCAATTATTACTCCTGCTACGACCAGATCCTCTTTTGCAATCAGGCGTGCTTCTGCGGGACATCGCTGAGGCAGAAGTGCCTTGGTGGTTATATCACCGGTGAAAATGTCTTCCAGAAGAGCCTGTTCGATCAGGCGTTCGATCATTATCATCATGGCCACCCAATGCTTGAAATTGTGTCAGTCTATATCACACCGTACGAATCGTATCAACCGCAAAACCAGTATTTTAAGAGCAGTCACGCCATGCGGCACTTTACGATTGACGATAAATGCCCATGACTGTATAGTGGCGCGATTTTAAATGTCAATTTCATGTACAGAAGGAGCCGGAGCCATGCGGAAATTCACTTTACTATCAGCCCTTGCGTTGCTACTCGTGACTGCGTTCATCGCCGGAGCATCGGATATAAAGAGCATATCATTCACCTTCAAAAACGCCGATCCGGTTATTTTCGACCATAATTTCCATCTGAGCAAATACAACAATAACTGCAAGATATGTCACAATGCCATCTTCAACCTGAAAAAGCACAAACGCTATACGATGGCAGAAATGGAGAAAACAAAATCCTGCGGAGCATGTCACACCGGCATGAATGCCTTCAGCGTGGCAAGCGAGAAAGATTGTACCCGCTGTCACAAAGGGTCGCCAAGAGATGTTTCATACGCGATCAAGGGATTGGGCGCCACCGTTTTCAGCCATTCAAAGCATATCGCCAAGACAGGCGGCGCATGTAAAGGTTGTCACAGCGGCAAGGCTATCACAAAAGCAAAAGGCGTGACCATGGCAGAGATGGAAAAGGGGCGCGCCTGTGGTTCCTGCCATAACGGCAAGCGTGCTTTTGATGTATCCGCAAACTGCGACCGCTGTCACAACGGGTTAAAACCGAAGGATGTTACCTTCGGACTAAAAGGCGTTCCATCCGCAACGTTCAGTCATTCATTCCATCTCCAAGCGTACAAATGCTCCGACTGTCATACAAAAACATTCCCCTATCGGGCCCTTGTAGGCAAGGCGACCATGGAAGACATGTACAAGGGCAATTCCTGCGGGAGCTGTCATAACGGCAAGGATGCATTTGCAGCAACAGGTGACTGCGGCAAATGTCACAAAGGACTCAAACCTGGTAAAATCACCTTCAAAACAGAAGGTGGAGAGGCGACATTCAGTCACGAGTTTCATCTGCAGAGCTACAAATGTGCCGATTGCCACACAAAAGTATTTCCGTTCAAGGCAGGAAAGCTAAAGGCAACAATGAGTGACATGGAATCAGGCAACTCTTGCGGAGCCTGCCACAACAAGGGCAAAGACGCTTTCCCGGTTCAGGGCGATTGCGAAAAGTGTCATAAAATGTAGGTTACACCGGTACAATCAGCTATAAAAAAGCGCCCTCCATTAGAGGGCGCTTTTTTTGTGCGCGGCAGAAAACTGATTTCATGTATTCCGATGATCAACCACATATCGGCTTCCGGCCGAATTTTTAGCTATTTTTTTTAACTCTGCGGCCACTTCCGCCACTTTTGCCGCGTGCCGCAGTTTGGGCATATTCATCGGGACCACCGCAATGGAAATAGAGAGAAGCGGCACATCCTCCTTATCCCCTTTGCGGTTTGTGCCGGGATAGTAACCCTGTTTCTTTGTTTCCTCATCGAACATATCGAGTACAATCATGTCAAAATGCTTGATAATGGTCTGGCAAACAGCTTCGAACCGCTCGCTGCCAATAATAATCACAAAGTCGTCGCCGCCGATATGGCCGCAAAAACCGCCGCCAGAATCGCGAACTGCATTGAACATGATGCGTGCAGTCATGCGCAAGACCTCATCACCATGGGCAAAACCAAACACGTCATTGTAGGGTTTGAAGTGGTTTATATCCAGATAACAGACCATTAGCGGCTTGCCCATGGCATCCTCGATAGCATTCTGGATGGAGGTGTTCCCCGGTAGTCTGGTAAGCGGATTATTGTCGAAGATACGTTTTATGCGGGCCAGCGAAAGAGATATACGGACGAAGAGCTCGCTGAAATTGATCGGCATATGTACGAAGTCGTCCAGAGCGCAAGCTCCCCACTGGAACGTGTCAAAGTCAGACTCCGGGATCAGGCCGATTATCGGTATGGCACTGAAAAAGCTGTCGCTACGAAGGGTGCGGACTATTTCATCACCACCCATTTTTGAGGATAATTCTATTATGAGCAGGTCAGGCGGGTCGGAGTATAAAACACCCAGCACGGAATCTGAACAGGGCATATGGGAAGCTTGATACCCCTTGCTCTGCAGGCGTAATTCAATATGCGAAGCCAGCTGAGTATCAGAAGATACAATAGTTATTCTGGTTGACCGGCTCATCAGGAACCAATCATTTCAAGACTGAAGTTCTTGACCTCCACCAGCTTATCCTCAATTTCATCCACAACGTCGGACAGCACCTGTTCATTCAACTTAAGCGTATCCCACGCCACCTGCTGAATCTTTGGAACATGGCAGTCGCCGCTGTTGCCGAAACCGCTCGCCTTGATCAGTACGTCGGCAATATGTACCACTGAAGTTTTAATCCGGTGATTCTCCGATTTAACCACGTCATGGTGGAACGCAACCGGCTCACTCAATTTATCCGGCAGGAACCAGCTTTTCGCGAGCCAGCCGCCAACCTCGGCGTGGTCTGTATCGAGAACCTCCCGCTCCGCCTCTCGGATGTAAAACCCGCGATCACGTACAAGTTTCAGAATTTCCTTCTCCGCTTCATTGCATTTAATGCTGACAATCACCTTGCCTATGTCATGCAATAGTGCTGCTGTAGCAATCTCTTCGCACTCCGGCAGTTTCAGCCTGCGGGCCAGCAGATTGGCGGCTACCCCCACACCGAGCGAGTGCTCCCATAAACCTACACTGTTTTTTTCCATTATCTCGAATATTGATGAGGAGAGCGCCAGGCTTTTGACTACGTTGACCCCCAGCAAAATCATCGCGTTAGATATGGTGGATACACGATAAAAACCGTAGGATGGCGAGTTGGCCAGACGCAGGATACGGGCAGAGAGGACTTGATCCGACGTTACGACTTTGGCCATTTCCTGAACCGAGGCCTTGTCGTTGTCGGAAAGCGAATTCAGCTTGTTGATGACCCCCGGCAGCGTGGGGAGCGTCTTTGTGTCCATTATGATTTTTTTAAGCTCACTCCTCTTGTCGTCCACCTTCACCCTCCATTGATTTGATCAGGTGCGCCTTGTGGATATCATACAGAATGGCATTGAGCGGGTCCTGGATGGTTTTCTCGAAACGCCTGTCCAGCTCACGCTGAAGATCATCGTATGAAAGCTCGCCCTCCTCCCAGACAGGATGACCCTGCACGCTTACAGACTGAACATCCATATTTTCAAGACGCGCAATAAGGGCATCCGTAAGCAGAGTATCCTTGCCGCAAATCGGCATTCCGGTCGGTGAATTACCCCGGAATACGTCTCTGGCAAGCACCATTCCAGCCTTGGCTTGCATTAGTGGTAATTTCTGCATGACCGGCCTTTCAAAAGGAAAGAAAATGTAAGCAGCTACATGAAAATTTTACTTAAAACATAAGGACAAGTCAATGGATTAAGGTTTTCTACACGCATTACCGCACGTCATACCCCGTTTGTCCGGATACATCCAACGTACCTGCAGTTGCTGCGGGTTCTGCGATAGGGGCGCGGTTCTTGACTGCAAAAACTTCGATGCCCGCCTTTGTTTCAACCGGACAGACAAACTCACATATACCGCAGCCGTTGCAAATTTCTTCCATTACATAGGGTTCCTTGACAGTCCGCACCACCCCGTCAAACCCTGTCAGCTTCAGCTCCCGGGAGCGAATCGCTTTGTCTGGGATCGGGCAATGTTCCTCACAGACGATACAATCGATCCTTTTTGCGAAAGGGAGGCAGTGATTCTTGTCAAAAACCGCCTTGCCGATAACCTCGCGGCGCTTTTTAAAAACCGGCAAATTGGGTATCGCTCCAGTCGGGCAAACCTGACCACAGAGGGTGCAGTTAAACTCGCAGTAACCTAGACGGGGAATGAGCAGTGGAGTGTAGATGCCCTCAACACCGGCCTGCCAAGCTGACGGATAGAGCGCATTTTTCAGGCATACCTTCATGCACTCGCCGCATCGGACACATTTTTTCAGAAAATTGTCTTCGTCGCGTACTCCTGGAGGGCGCAGCAGGCGTGAATCCTTTTCCGGCGACCGAAAACGTGCCGGTACCGCCAGCAACAGGCCGGAAGCAATGCCGCCCAGCAGCACCCTTCGTCCAGGTATCAGCGGGAGTTGATATTTCACCCTGAAAGAGGGGCGAAATGAAATCCGGGCATTGGGACACCCATGCTCGCACTCCATGCAGAGGATACATTCCTCTTTGTTCAGACCCCCCTGGTCAAACGTGGTCGGGCACAACTCGCGGCACTGTCCGCAGTCACCGCACAATCCCAAAGGTACGCGATTGAAGGGTGAGAAACGTCCCAGCAACCCCATCAGAGTCCCCAGCGGACAGAGGTTGCGGCACCAGTTACGGGTTTCGTACCGTTCAAGGAGAATGACAACCAATAGTATGATCGCCGAAAGGAACGCCAACGGATACATGGTGTCGCGAAAAGGGAGAAGATTGTCACGCAGCAGGTTATAGGCCGGAGCCACTGTATCGCGCCGCTCGCCGATCAGACGGTAAAGTCCGACCCATCCCTCCCGTGCCGTCATTCCCAACAGCGGATAGAGCAGAAAGGTCAACCCCCGCAGCAAAATGGCGATCGGATCCAGAAGTCCGCTCAGGTTGAGATTGAACAGAGAAGCGGACAATATAGGGATCAAAAGCCAATATTTTGTGTTCCCCTTGAGCATCCTGATCGGAACGCTCTTTCTGATTGTGGGTGTAATAAGATCAAGGATCGTACCCAACGGACAGATCCAGCCGCAGAAAAACCTTCCCAGCAGAAACGTTGCCAGAGTCATAAGTACAGCCGGCAGCAATAGCCACGTCCACTCCTTTGCAGCGAACAGATAACTGAGCAGCACCAGCGGATCCGCCCTGAAGAACGAATTAACCGCAGCATTTATTTCATCGTGACCGCGGTACTCCGTCATCACAAACAGAAATATAAAAATGACCAGAAATAGCAACTGGGATATTCGAGCTGAAGTCATCTTCAAGAGCTACACCCGCACCACTTTGATCCTGTCCAGATTCATCTCGCCCAGACCACGCTTGTAGGCGGACACCGTAACCGGAATATCGGCAGGCTTCATGCCGAACAGGGTCGTCGCAAATGCGTCGGCAGCCACAATATCGGTTGAAGCTATAACCTTGTTGAGAACTTTCACATCGGCAATATTACCACCCTGAGGACCATGCGCCGTTAAAATACGGGTGGCGTCGATCAGAGTCAGGTGACTTTTAAGATGAGAATTGATATCGGCCAGGGCCACGTCGATGTTGCGGTGAATAAACCCACGATTGCCACCCATCACCCCCATGACATTCTTGAGTCCCAGGGTGAGTTTGGAGAGACCGTGGTGCTTGGCAATCGGCACGTTGATGTAGACGTTGGCAGAGAGCGCCTCGTCGTACAGTTCCCATTCCTTCAGAAACTGGCCGTTTAAAGCCACCTTTTTGAACCGTTCGGTTTCTATATGCTTGCACTCCACGTTTTTCATCCCTTCCAGGGCGTTCTCAATACCGCTGTTTACATAACAACGTCTGGCATCATTACAGGTGTTATCGAATACCTTGACCTTTCTGGCACCGGCAGAGAGACACTCCTCGACGACAGTTCGCACAACCAGCGGATGAGTATTCGCGGCCAGTTCAACAGAACGATCCCAACCCATGTTCGGCTTTACAACCACGACATCTCCCCTTTTGACAAAACGCTTCATACCACCAACTGCGTTGATTGCCCTGCGGGTTATAACCGGATAGTCTCTCCCTTCGGCCACCACCACCAGCGGCTGATCCATTGCAGCCAGAGCTTCCTTGAAGAGGATTGGTGTCATCAAGGTAAATGCTCCGGCAGACTTGATAAATTCGCGGCGATCCATACGGTGTCTCCTGTAAATTGATTCGCTATCCGGTTGTACGCCAATGACCAATTATTACATAATGCAGTCACTAAAAAACCCCGCCTACCTGCGACAGGCCAGCGAGGTTTTTTAAAATAAAAATTTCTGGCTTATCTCAGTACAAATGCGACCCGCGCATCAGCCATAAAACCGTTACCCTGATTGGCCGAGAAAATTTGCGCTGCCGTGGTATCAGAAACCTGCAGATCTGACGGACTTACCGTACCGGAGGCCTTGACCACCAGCGGGTTCCTGACTCCACGCTTACCTAAAGCAGCCCTCCCCTTGTCTACACTGTTGGTGTACTCGCCGCAACCCTGCTCGACCAACACCTTCTGGCTGATTTTGGCCGGATCATATAACACCTCGCCTCTGGCGTTGAAAATTCGATTGATCAAAGCAGGACGGAAGTTGTAGTCGGTGGCGTCAATAACCAGGCCATCGTATGCCTGGCTTGCCGGGCCAGGAGGCTGGAGATCGGCGGGAGGCAGATACACCGGTTTCTCAAGTTCTTTCTTGATTTTAGGCTCTGACAGGATCTTTTCGTACATCGTGGCAGCAAAGCTTTTGGGGCCGGACATGCCAATTTTGAGGATTACAAGGGCGGTTTCTTCCGATGCGTTCCAATCCTGAACCACTGGTTGCGTCCCCCTGATGAATCCAGTAACCGCAGTTTTTATTACGTCAGAGGCAAGTTCTGAATCCTTGATAGTCGTCTCACTGACAATTGCAACGCCCTCAAGTAATTCAACCAAACGACGTTGGGCAATGACTTTTGCAGCCGTTATGGCGGTCAACCGTTTCTGGGCTCCTGTAGTACCTTTTTTGGGTACTCCTTCACCCACAACAAGGATGGCATCCTGAGTGTAAGCCTGCTCAATCGTTGTAGTGATAGTCATTTTATTATCTTTAAGATACTTACGGGCTTGTTGAAAGCGTTTGTCAACTTCGTCCCCAAAGGCCAGGCTGGAAAAACCGATCATTACCAATACAGCCAGTACAATTTGCTTTTTCATAAGATATCTACCTCCCTTTATCTAGTAAGCATCTTTAGGAATCAAGACGCAATAATACCAGCAAAATTATTTTTGTAAACATATTGTCTCCGTATAAGCTTACTTACACAGCTGGTGATATTTGCCTGCAAGCCTATAATCTTAGTTCAGGTCAGAAAAGGACAGCTTCCGGTTGTAAATTGCTCAGGCAACATGCCTGTAAGCAAGGGCCGCCGCACCCAACAGACCCGCATCATCTCCAAGCTCCACCTTAAGTATATCCAAACCGGCGTATATTTCTGGAAAGCAGCGCCTGACCATCTCTATTCTCAGGGCGGGCTCAAACAGATCCAGACTGGCGGCCACCCCGCCTCCAATAATAACCGCCTCCAGATTAAGCGTATTTGCAAGTGAAGCCAACGCAATCCCGAGCCAGCGGCCCATCTGCTCAAATGCATACTGTGCGGCAGCATTTCCATTGCGGGCCATCAAGGCGATCTCTTCTGCTTCGAATGAACGGCGAATTTCAGAATCCTGAGCCGACTCAAACATTGAACGTGCCAGGGCTTCAGCAGAGACATATCTCTCGAGGCAACCCTGGTTACCACAGGGACATAATTTTCCATCAGGATCTACCGTTACATGGCCGAACTCGGCCGCAAAACCGCCTGCACCTTTCCATAATTCTCCATTCAGGATCAGGCCGCTTCCAAGTCCGGTACCAATCGTAATAAGTAAAAATGACGATCTTCCGCGTCCGGCGCCATACAACTGTTCGCCAATGGCAATAACATTGGCATCGTTGGCGCACTCGGCCGGGATTTTAGTCTGCTCGCTCAGAAAGTTGGCCAAATTGAAACAATCCAGAGGCCGCATGTTAACGGAAGCATGAATCAAACCGCTCCTCCCTACAAGACCTGGAACTCCCACACCAATTGCTGCAACTTTCGAACTGCGAGACATCGCTTCGTCCCGCAGATCAGAAATACCTCGCAGCATTCTGCTGCAAAAAACGTCTCGACCTTCAGCTATGAGGCTGGGCATACGACAGCGACTAATGATTTCACCGTCACTGTTTACCGTGGCCATACGCAGATTAGTTCCGCCTATGTCGATACCGATCGTACAATATGACATGCCGTTACTCCAACAGGATTTGATTGCGATTGTAGCAGTTGAATCCAAAGAGGCAAGCCGATAATTAAGCAGAACTCAATCATTTTTCTCGGACATAGATTAACTGCTTGACAACTGCACATCAAGAAGACTATTGTTTTTCATTTTCAGTAAAAGAATGTGCGTATAAGGCGACTAAACCCAAGGATTTTTTAACTAAACTAAAAACGGAGACTAGTATGGCCAAAATCAAGGACGCCCTTGAATATCATTCGATGGGCCGCAAAGGGAAGATTGAAGTCGTTTCAACAAAACCGTGCCAGACAGCGGCAGATCTGTCAATGGCCTACACCCCGGGCGTAGCCGAACCCTGCCTGGCGATCCAGAAAAATCCTTTGGATGCCTACAAGTACACCGCCAAGGGCAACCTCGTTGCGGTCGTGTCAAATGGCACAGCCGTTCTTGGCCTCGGCAATCTGGGCGCCCTGGCCGGAAAACCGGTCATGGAAGGCAAAGGCATACTCTTCAAACGCTTTGCCGATATTGACGTCTTCGACATCGAACTCGACACTGAGAACCCTGATGAGATCATCAAGGCCTGTCAGCTTCTTGAGCCGACCTTTGGCGGCATCAACCTGGAGGACATCAAGGCCCCCGAGTGTTTCTACATCGAGGAAACCCTCAAGAAAACCATGAAAATCCCGGTCTTCCACGATGACCAGCACGGAACCGCCATCATTTCATCAGCCGCCCTTATCAACGCCCTGATGCTGGTAGGCAAGAAGATCGAAGACATTCGCATCGTAGTAAACGGTGCCGGTGCTGCAGCCAACTCCTGCGCAAAACTGGCCATTGCCCTGGGGGTAAAACCGAATAACATGATCATGTGCGACACTAAGGGCGTCATCTACAAGGGTCGCGTCGAGGGGATGAATCCTTATAAGGAGCTCTTTGCGGCAGATACCCACTTTCGCACGCTGGAAGAAGCCGCCGCCGGGGCCGACGTCCTGTTCGGCCTGTCAGCCAAAGGCGCCTTCACAAAAGAGATGATCGCAAGCATGGCCCCCAATCCGGTCATCTTCGCCATGGCCAATCCCGACCCGGAAATCACCCCGGAAGATGCCCACGCGGTGCGTAACGACATCATGATAGCCACCGGTCGTTCCGATTATCCCAACCAGGTCAACAACGTACTCGGCTTCCCCTTTATCTTCCGTGGCGCACTTGATGTTCGCGCCACCTGCATCAACGAGGAGATGAAGCTGGCCGCAGTCTACGCTCTGGCAAGACTGGCCCGGGAAGAGGTGCCGGACTCCGTCAGCAAGGCCTACGGCAACGTCAAGTTCGCCTTCGGCCGCGATTACATCATCCCCAAGCCTTTCGATCCGAGAGTACTGCTGCATGTCGCGCCGGCCATCGCCCAGGCCGCAATGGAGACCGGCGTTGCCCGCCAGCCTATTGAAGACATGGCCAAATATATCGAACACCTTGAGTCTCTGCAGGGCAAATCGAAAGAGATCATGCGCGCGATCATCAACAAGGCCAAGAGCGATCCTAAAACAATTATCTTCCCAGAGGGCGACCATGAAAAGATCCTCCGTGCCGCCAAGGAGCTTGTGGAGGAAGGAATTGCAAAACCGGTTCTGATCGGCGATCGCAAAGTAATAACCGAGAAGTTGGCTGCTCTGAATCTCGAGCTGGACGTACCGATCATAGATCCCCTTGTATCGGAACTGACTGATAAATATGCCGAAGAATTATACCACCTTCGCCAGCGCAAGGGGCTCACACTCTCCGAGTCCCTGCGACTCCTGCGTCGCAAATCGCGTATCCATTTCGGCGCTATGATGGTGCATATGGGTGATGCCGATGCGCTGTTGGGTGGCATCGACACCCATTATCCCGAAACGATCCGCCCTGCGCTGGAAGTTGTCGGCAAACAGGACGGTTTATCGAGTGTCCATGGTCTCTACATGATGGTTTTCAAAAAAGGTGTCTACTTCCTTGCCGACACAACTGTTACCATCGATCCGACTGCAGAGGAACTGGCTGAAACCGCCATCCTGGCGGCAGAGAAGGTCCGCATGCTGGATATCGAACCGCGGGTGGCGATGCTCTCCTTCGCCAACTTCGGCTCAGTAAAACACCCTCAGGTTGACAAGGTGCGAAAAGCCACAGCGATTGTTAAACAACGGGCACCCGACCTGATAGTTGAAGGCGAAATGCAGGCTGACACGGCTGTAGTCCAGGAGCTGCTTGAAGGCTTCACCTTTTCAAAGCTCAAGACAAACGCCAACATCCTGATCTTCCCCGATCTCGACTCAGGAAATATCTGTTACAAACTGCTACATCATCTGGGAGGCGCAGAGGCCATAGGCCCGATTCTGATGGGTATGAAAAAACCTGTGCACGTTCTGCAACGCGGGGACGGAGTGGACGATATTGTCAATATGGCGGCCATTGCCGTGGTGGATGCTCAGACCAGCTGAGACAGTAGTGGTGCGACAGTTGTAAGAGCCGTTTCCATTTTTTACATTAATTACAAAAAAACAGCCAGTTTACGGCTGTTTTTTTGTATCCGCATAAACAATCAGAAATTCTTCAGGTCGTCATCGGAAAAAGAAAGTGAGTTTTCAAAATTTGCGGCATTTAGACGTGAGCTGACATCGCGAAAGCCCGGGTCGGCAGAATCAATTTCATTAAGGAGCCGGGTGGCTTCATCCGTTTTGCCCTCGGACTCATAAGTCAAAAACAGTTCATATTTCACTGCACATGAATCATCAATGCTCAGACCCGGCTTTAAAAGCGTGCTAAGCATATTTATTGCCGTATCAAATTCGCCACGCTCGCGCAGGCAGGCCCCCTGCATTATAAGACATGCCATCCTGCGGTCAGCATCTGATGAGGCTTTGCGGAATTCGTTGATCGCCTCATCATATAACCCCATCTCCTTGAATGCCAAACCGAGATCAAAATGCGACTGGGAATCCGAACCATCCATTTCACTGCCGAACCTGACACCACTCGGTGCGGTGGTAATCTTGTCAAACAAAGCACCAACAGAGTCCAGCCATTCATTATTGTCAAGCACCTCACCAACAACTTTTTCAGTTGACAATCCCAATGCCGAATCATCAATGTCCAGTTCAATTTCGATCTCATCCTCAGTAAACGAAGTCAAATCATCCAACTCAAGCACCTGAAGTTCGGTTTCCGGGAGAGCCTCATCCGGCACTTTTAAATTGGAATCAATCGGATCGAAAACATCGGATCGTTCGGATTGGAGTTCAGAGGGAAGAGGTGACTCTGTTCCTGGCATTGAAAAAAAACCTGTATTTTCGGAGAAGCCTGGCCCGGATTCCGGAACGATCATCTCCGACTGACTCTTGTCTGATACTTTGGAAAATGATTTAAGCTTGTCGGATAGCAGAATGACTTCGTTCTCGTTGCCAACGGCCTCAAGCACCCTGATCAATCCTTCAATCACCTTGATATTTATCGGATCGATCTCATCCAGGGCTCGATACAACTTCTCCAGGTCATCCAACAATCCGGCCGACAGCAGCCTCTTTTCGTAGAGGTCCAACAGTTCCAATGTACCGTTTACATCACGTTCTGCAACGGAGCAGAACATCATGCCTGCCATTGGAGCAGGTTCGTCCGGGAGCATTTTGTGGTAATGCTGATAAACAATCTTAACCCTCTGCGGTTGGTCCAGACGTTTGTAAGCATCAATAATCAAATCCCATATTTTCTTCTCTTTGGGGTTACTGCGAAGAAGTCCCTGCAGGGCATTTAATGCACTGGAAGAATTGCCACTCATAACCTGTCCGGCAAGCACCTCCAGCATAAACTCGGATTTGTCCGGAAATAGTTCCGATATTCTGGTGTTCAGCTTTGTAACGCCCGCATTGTCGCCTCTCTCCTGAAGCAAAGAAGCCGTTCTGACAAAAAGTGCGTATGAGTCGTTTTTATTACCCTGCTGGAAATAGGCCTCTGCCAGTTTGATCTTGACCGTAATATTCTGGGGATCAACGGCCTGCATTTTATCCAGAATTTTAATGGCTTCTGCGGCATTACCTTCTTTTTCATAATAATCGTAGACCTGCTTGTATTCGGACAGGGCGCTTGCAGTTAAACCGTGCTTTTCGTTCAGTCCCGCCAGAGTTATTGAGAGTGTGATATCGGCGGGGAACAGCTTCTGCAGCTGTTTGTATACGGCAATAGCTTTGAGATAAAAACCGTTATTTGAAAAATGCTTCCCTATTGTCTCAAACTCTTTACGAGCTTCATCGAACCGACCGGCTTTAATCAAAATCTCGGCCAATTTCTGACGATGGTTTATGGAGGAAGGCTCCAAGGCGACCACCTGTTCATAAACCTTGGCGGCTTTATCGAATTGTCCGCGCATAATTAGTTTCTGCGCTTCTTCCAGGAGTTTATCCTTTTGCGTACTGACTGCCATTAGTACCCTTCAGAGAGGAAAATTGTGACCCCTAAGTTTGAACTGTATCTTGGTAAATCCTTGTAAAAACTACTGTAACGGACAGGGCTTGTCAAGCTTAATATCTTGATTATATTAGAATATTTGAATTATTACGCCCTTGATTTTGGCTCGATTTTGGTTTTGACATGACCCCTAAAATACTTTAGGGTGTCCGAATGGAGCACTTTCAGCAGATCCTCAAGGAATATCTGGAACTTCACGGCTACTGGGTCCTTTTTATCGGCACATTTCTGGAGGGTGAAGCAATCCTGCTCATGGCCGGTTTTTTGGCCTTTCAGGGTTATCTGGATATCGCGGGAGTCATCCTCACCTCATGGGCCGGTTCGTTTCTCGGAGACCAGTTTTATTTCTACCTCGGCCGTTTCAAAGGAAGAGCGCTGTTAAAGCGTTTTCACACAATCGCCCGCAAATTTCGTGAAGCATTGAAACTGATTGAGAAATACGGGAATTTCGTGGCGTTCATCTCGCGCTTCACCTATGGCTTCAGGATTGTGTTGCCGATAATTCTTGGCATAACCAGTATCCCCCCCCGTACGTTTCTATGGATCAATCTGGTCAGCGCCTTCTCCTGGGCCTTGGCTTTCTCGATGGGAGGCTTTCTTTTCGGCAAAAGCGCCTCGCTCCTGCTCAAGGATGTCGGCAAATATGAGCACTATATCGTTCTGGCCCTGTTAGGCTTTATAATAGCTGCGTGGTGCATCCACATGTACCACGCCTGGAAGCTCAAAAAACCTGCACTGGATCGGCTTGCACGTATGAGAACCCTTCATGCGGCACAAAGGACCCCATCTTGAATTCTGATATCGCAATTGTCCTGGTTGAACCGCAGTCGCCCGGCAACATCGGCATGGCTTGCCGGGCAATGAAAAATATGGGCTTTACTCAACTGCGTCTTGTTAATGGCTGCGATCGGTTTCACCCTGAAGCCCTCAAGTTTGCAGTCGCAGCAAGAGATTTGCTTGAATCCGCCACTCTGTACCCTGACCTTGCTTCAGCGTTGGCCGACTGCAGACTGACCGTCGGCACAACTCGTCGCCACGGCAAGTATCGCCAGGAAATATTGCCGCCGCAGGAAGTGGCCAGCCGCATAAAGGGACAGGCATCAGCCGACTGCCGGGCGGCCATCGTATTCGGACGTGAGGACAATGGCCTGACCACCGAGGAGCTTTCACTCTGCCGCTGGCATGCCACAATCCCTACGTCTTCCGAATACGGCTCGTTAAACCTGGCTCAGTCAGTTCTGCTGTTCTGTTATGAACTGCAGAAAGCTGGCGCCACTCCAGCTAATGAACAGATTCAGGATATGGCAGCTTCTTCTGAGATGGAGACACTCTTCGAGCATCTTCATGGCTGCATGAAGAAAATCGGATTCCTGAACGAGCAGAACCCTGATCACATCATGCGCTCACTCCGGCGTATCTTCTTTCGGGCAAGCCTCAACAGTCGAGAAGTAACAGTTCTTCGCGGAATGCTGACTCAAATTGATTGGGCCAGTTCCGGATTTGACGGAAGAAAACGTTCGTGAGCCCTACCACTATCGGCCTGATCGCCGGAACACTCACCAGTCTTGCCGCTATACCACAGCTAATTAAAACCCTGAAGACCCGCCACGTTCGGGACTTATCCATCTGGCAGCCTCTTCTGCTTACGATAGGTGTTGCACTTTGGATGATTTACGGTATTCTTATCAACGACCTTCCGCTGATTATTGCGAACATAACACCGCTTCTCTGCAATGCCCTGCTGATCGGCATGAAGATACGTTATGGCAGGAATGACCGTTCCGCAGCTGATTCCTATTTAACAGTCACAAAGGAGAAAACATCATGAACCGTCTGATCACCGCATTTGCCATCATGCTGCTGCTGGCACTTTTATCCGGCTGTGGTTACAACACCATGCAAGCAAACGAAGAGGCGGTTACAGCCGCCTGGGGCAACGTTGAATCGTCCTACCAGAGGCGAGCCGACCTGATACCCAACCTTGTAGAAGTTGTCAAGGGGTATGCCAAACATGAGGCCGACACGCTCAAAGCAGTCACCGAGGCACGCGCCAAAGTTGGCTCCATGCAGGTCAATAAAGACGTTCTTAATAACCCGGAGAGCATGAAAAAATTCCAGCAGGCGCAGGGCGAGCTTTCCGGCTCACTCTCGCGCCTGATGGTTGTGGTCGAAAAATATCCTGACCTGAAGGCAAACCAGAACTTCATGGATCTTCAGAAACAGCTGGAAGGCACCGAAAACCGCATAAATGTAGCCCGTGAACGTTACAACAGTGCGGTTCAGATTTTTAACACCAGCATCCGAACTTTCCCGAATTCTATGACCAACTCCATGCTGCTGCATCTTCAGCGCAAGGAACCGTTCAAGGCCGAAGAAGGGGCCAAGGTTGCGCCCAAGGTCAAGTTCTAATCAATCATGAAAAATATTATCCTGATCATCACGCTGATACTATTCCCTCTCCAACTCATGGCACTTGACGCCCCACCATTGGCCGGACGGATCAATGACCAGGCCGGAATGCTCTCGCCAGAGACAAAACAGATACTGGAGCAGAAACTGGCGGTTTTTGAAAGGGATACATCAAATCAGATAGCGCTACTCACCATACCTTCTCTGCAGGGTGATGATATCGATCAGTTTTCGATTCGTGTTTCTGATGCCTGGAAATTAGGGCAGAAAGGGAAGGACAACGGTGTGTTGCTGGTTATTGCCCAGGCCGAGCACAAGGTGCGTATCGAAGTCGGCATGGGGCTCCAGGGCGTTCTTCCGGATATTACAGCCGGCAGGATTATTCGTGATACCATGCAACCACATATGAAGTCAGGCAACTTTGATCAAGGTATCACGGCAGCTGTTGATTCAATAATTTCCGCAACAAAGGGGGAGTTCAAGGGAGATGGGCAACCTGCCCGAAAGCATAACGCCGGGAACTCATCCCCCTCATTTATTAAACTGCTTTTGGGCGCGGCGGTCGCAGCCGCATTGCTCGGATTGTATTCACGCTATCTTGGCGGGGCGGCTGGAGCAATTGGTCTTCCTCTGGCAACGTTCGTAGCTTTTCCCGGCATGGGGCTGGTTACGCTCCTGATACTTGCTGCCGGAGGGTTTGCCGCCGGAATTTTTCTCAGTATGGCTTTCTCCGGAATGCTTGGTGGCGGCGGTGGCGGTTATGGAGGTTTCGGTGGCGGATGGGGGGGCGGCTCCTTCGGCGGAGGTGGCGGATCATCAGGGATGGGCGACAGTTTTTCCGGTGGTGGTGGCGGTTTTGACGGCGGCGGAGCATCCGGCGACTGGTGATGTAAATATTCTGCATTCTCATCATTCTTCTGTATTCTGAATTGATTACCTGGTGATTAATATGTCTACTGATAAAACCCATCATTATCTTTCTTCGGATCAGTTGGCCGCAGTTCAGGCAGCGGTCAGGACGACCGAGTCCCAAACTTCAGGCGAGATTGTTCCGATGCTGGTATCAGAAAGCAACGATTACCGTGAGGCGGCCTCACAAGCAGCTTCCCTCATATCCGTCACTATTGCTCTGGCCATCTCTATTGCAATACAGGACACCTCGATCTGGTTCTTTCTGCCAATGGCATTTATCCTTTATTTTCCTGTTTCGGCCGGTGTCCGACGCTGGCCACTCCTCAAGCTTGCATTCACTCCCGCAGTAGTTGTCAACGAGGCTGTACGTTTACGGGCGATTCGCGCCTTTTACGAACGAGGGCTACACCGCACCCGCGAAGAAAACGGTATTCTGATATTCATCTCTCTCCTGGAGAGGAAGGTATGGATCCTCGGAGATCGAGGCATCAATGCTGTTATCCCCTCCGAACGCTGGAATTCGCTCGCTTCAGCTCTCTCAAGGGGCATCCGTGACGGGCGGATGGCAGAATCGATGGTAACCACCATCACCGAGGCGGGTACCATCCTCAGAGAGCATTTTCCTCACCGAACTGATGACACAAATGAGCTCCCCGACCTCTTGGAGGAATGATCATTACAAGCGACCAGAATCTATATTGCCTACCTTAATATTTTCTGATAACATCGCCCAAGAATTAAGCAAGACTGCAGAAAACACTGCCATATGTAATTGTTATTATTGCACTTTTGGAGATTGCCGTGGCGCGTTTGTTTTGCCTGCTTACAGCCGGATATATATGCACGGTTATCTCCTCTCCATCGGCCTTCGCTGCCGGGAACGGCAAGAATATCAATGAGCGCATACTTGTAATTCACTCGATTCCCATCCAGAAGGAAATAGACCCCGAACTTATACCGCGTATCAACGCCTATGATGGGATTGTTGAATATCTGACCGACCAAGGATTCCGCATAGTCGACAAAGCTTCGGCAGAGCACTGTTCGATACAGGTTGCGGCAACACACGATATTGATCCGGTCATCAACAAGGCAGCCTCTTTCGGACTCAAATACTTTGCGGAATACACCGTTTACTTCAAGACATCGTCGATTTTCAAAGACCTTGAGGAGAGCAAGGGAGCACTGGTACGGATCACTGCAAAGGTGGTTGACAACACCTCATCACAGGTTGTCGCATCAAAAGTTGCGGAATCATCCTCAGGGGGACTGACTCTTAACGATGCAACTGAAAAGGCCGGCAGAGCTGCAGGCAAGAAGATGGCGGCTCTCCTCGCAACCGCGATGGGAAAATTTTTTCATGACTCCGGAAACACCGGACGCATCTACACCATAATACTCGAAAGCTCCGATAGCGCCCGCGACCTGCTTTTAATTCTGTCAAAACTTGAAAACAACAGATCCGTAGCCGCCGCTCGTGAAAGAGAATCCGGCGGTGGCAAGGCCACTTTTGAGATAATCTATAAAGGTAATCGCGACCAACTTGACCGGGATATCATTAAGTCCGCCGGAGAACTGGGATGGGAACTCACCAGGGTCAGATCCGAGGGGAACAGAAGTACTTGGAAGATCAAATAAAGGAGGTACTACCATGAAGAAGAGTGCGTTGATGATGATTGCACTGCTGCTTGGCGCGGTATCTATCGCCATGGCAGATGTTGAGGCCACCGGTGAAGGTCCAAGCAAGGAGCAGGCTCTGGTGAGCGCCATGCGGCGGGCTGTTGAGCAAGGCGTGGGTACCTATCTGAAATCCAGCACCACCGTAGTGGATTCGGCTTTGGTGGATGATAAAATTCTGTCGCACAGCAAGGGCTATGTCACCAGCTACAAAATTTTAAAGACAGGTAAGACCGACGACGGTTTTTCAGTGACAATCTCAGCCAAGGTCGACAGCAAAATCATCAAAGAGGATATCAATGCGCTGACTATAGTACGAACTGGAGCCGGTAACCCCCGCATCCTCGTGGCCTTCAGCAAAAAAGGTGAAGGAGCCCAGATATTCAAGAGCAAGGATTTTGTTGAAGAAATTTATAACGGAATCGTTGAAACGCTAACAGACAAACAGTTCCGGGTTGTTGACAAGGCCTCCTCCGAAAAATTTGCCCAGCAGGTGGCGGCTACGCATGAGATAGATGTCGATCTGAACAAGGCCGCTGCATTCGGACTCAAGTTCAATGCCGAGTACACACTGTTATATAGCGTCAGCGGCACCGTCAAGGAGGGGGCTGTCAGCAAGGGGGTGCTTTTGAGGATCAAGACCCAGCTGATCGACAACACACGTTCCCAGGTTATAACCAGTAAACTTGTAGAACAGGCCAGCAATGCCCAGACCATTGAAAACGCATTGGAAAAGGCCGCTCGTGATGGCGGCAAGAAGATTGTGAACCCAATGATCGAGATCCTCCAGAAAAACTGGATGGAGATGCAGCAGAACGGCTCACTCTACACTGTCGTTATCGATGGAGTGGATGATCCGGAGGAGATTGCCAATTTTACCGGAATGTTTGAGAAGTTTCCGCTGGTCAATAACGCAAAAGAGCTCGAATCCGGCGGCGGAAAGACCACGTTTGAAGCCACCTACAAGGGGAAGCGCGACCAGCTCGACCGGGATGTTTTACGGGCCGCCAAGGAGCTTGGATGGACGGTAAAAAAGATTCGTGCCGAGGGCGCCCGCAGCAGCTGGAAAAAGCAATAACCACCTGACATTAAAGCATTCAAGGAGGCATCTATGCGCAGATTAATGCTGATATTAACAGCCCTTTTGGCTTCGGCGGCATTTGTCGCGTCAGCGATGGCCGATACCTTTAAAGGCACGGGCAGAGGCAAGAGCGAAGAAGCTGCGGTGACGAGCGCGGTTGGTAACGCGATTGAACACGCCGTCAAGCAGCTTATCGATGACGCCAGCTTCAAGAAACACAAGAGCAAGATCGTCAAAGCCCTGAAAGGGAAGAACAAGAAACTGGTGACCCGCTTCCAGCAAGAGGGTGACCCGGAGTTCACCGGCGCAGGCTACGAGGCAGAGGTCACTGCGGAAGTCAATATGAAGGCGTTGGAAGCGGAAATGAACTCTCTCGGGATCCTCCAGGAAGCCATGGGCAACCCGCGCATAATGATACTTTACAACCCCAAACTGCCGCAGGGCGGCACACTTGGCATGACCCGTCGCGACATGGAAGCTTTCTTCGACAACTCCTATGGCTCGATGGTAAATGTCTTTGTTGAGCGGGGCTTCGACGTTATCGACAAGAAATCGGCCGAATCGTTTGCCATCCAGGTGGCCGACACCCACGAAATAGACGTAGATGTTAACAAGGCGGCCGCCTATGGCCTGAAATACAATGCCGACCTGATTGTATACTACCAGACCGTCGGCATCGGCAAGGAGGGGTACGCTGGCGGCGGGGCCAAGATCTTCCTGCGCGCTCAACTTATAAACCCGACTACATCCCGAATCATCTCCAGCAAGGACGTTGAATCCCAGGCCTACGCCGGCACTCTGCAGGAAGCCCTTTACCGCGCTGCCAAGGATGTCGGAACAAAAATATCAAATCTGATGATTGAAAACATCAAGGTCAACTGGAAACGGGAGAAATCGGGGGGCGGCACCTTCATCGTGGTTCTGGATGGTGTCGATGATGCCGAGGAGGCTATCGCTTTCCGCGACAAGCTCAAGAGCTATCAAGGCATGGACAACACTCGTGACCGCGAATCCGGCGGCGGCAAAACAACGATAGAAATCAAGTTTGGAGGTTCAGCTGATGATGTAAAAAGTGCCGTGTTAAAGGCTGCAAGGGAGCTGGGCTGGAAATTAAAGCTGATCCGGGCCGAAGGAAGCCGAAGCAGTTGGAAGCGGGCAGAGTAATCGATATTTCTCATTAAGGAGAACTCAATACTATGAAACGAATTATTATATTTTCCATCGTCTTTGCCATATTTATGCTGCCGGCGCTCGCACTGGCAGAAACCCGCACCTACACCGAGATGGTTACAGTTAAAGTTGAAGATGACGAGTACAGCGCACTCAACAAAGCCAAGGAGCGAGCCAGGGAGCAGGCGCTACGCAGCTATTTGAACGATGTCTACAAAGATCGTGCTGCAACTTTGAATCTTACCGGAGATGACAGGTATATTCAGGATATGGAAGTTCTTGAAAGCAGCGTCGGTGGGATATTCTCCAAAGAATTATCCGCCAAAATCAAGGTAACTATCAACGAAGAGGAAGTACGCGCATACATGAAACGCCAGGGCGCAGTCACCGGCAAGAACGAGGAGCGGAGAATCTTCGTAATACTGATCCCCGGCAAAATGGATACCGGTGACGCTCCGGCTATCCTGGACAACGTAAGGGCAGAGGTTCGCAAGAACCTGACTGCGGCCGAATACACCGTCATCGACTCCGAAGAGCAGACCAAGCGCCTGGAATCACTGACCGAGGAGGCCGACTACAGCAAGCTGGTCGGCCAATTGGACGGTCTGGGTGAGTGGGTCGTGATCGGAAAGGTAGACATCGACGTGACCCAGGATGGCAGCATGCGCTCATACCACGCACTTATGACAGGCAAAACCGTCAGCATTACCAGCCGCGACCTGATGTGGGAAGGTAACATAGACGGCCTCGCACGAGTCAAAGCCAGCGAATCTCCCAAGGCGGCCCTCCGTATGGCAGCCATCAACGGCGGCAAAAAATTTGCCGATGAGGTGTTGAAGGCCATGAACACCAAGACCTTGACTCAGGAGCGCCTTGGGTCACGTTTTGAAGTTGTATTTCCGACCTCCGGCAACTACCGCATGGAGCAGAAGATACTGAAACTTCTGAAAGATGACATCAAAGGTCTCAAAAATGTGAGCCAGAAGAATCGCGGCAAGGGTGACATGATAGTTGATCTGTACTATGTCGGCAAAATCAGCGATCTGGTCGACCTGCTTCTGTCGAACCTCGACAGGGATCCGCAACTTAAGAATCTCAACCCGGAAATAGATGGCAACAAGGTGATCTTTAAGAAATAATTCAATATAACGAGGAGAAATTGTATGAGCCTTTTCAGAAAACTCGCCCTGCTGGCAGTTGCAGGAACTGGGCTGTTTCAGCTTAATGGATGCGCCACCGTCACAGCAGGTGGCGAGTGTGCGGCCGAAATGTACAATCCAACAATCGGCGCCGCACTTGATTCATTTGAATCGGCCGCCATGGCTATCAAGCTCTCCAACCGGGTACTCCTCAGAGCGCCCCTTTCCGAGCAGGATACCTGGCCGTCAAGCCTCTTCGGTACTCCATCAGGCGGAGCAATTGTTCAAGGAGCCTTCTCAATCATCGGTACCGTGGCCGGCGTCAGTGGTGCTGCTGTTACAATTGATCCTCAAACCGGTTTCCCGCGACCACAGAGCGCCCTGTACGTATTTTTGAAAGACAGAGATGCAATGCTCAACAAAGAGGTAAGTAAGGAAGATGTAAATTACTTCAAGAAAAATGGTAGTGATTTCTTTCACCCTCTCGGAAATCGTAAAAAAGAGGGAACATATGATGATAATGTCTATCGAAATGTGCTTATTGCATACGGTGTTGTAACAAACAACCAGGATGAGATGGCGGCGGTTGAAATGGAGATTAAGCAGACAGAACTCGGCTTCAGGCAATGCGATGCATGGGCTCATAAATCGAAAGCGGGTGACGTCAAGGAAACTTTCTGCAAAGACCCCGCGCTGAAAGATGAAACCCTTAAAGTCAGCTTGGTGAAGGGAAAGATTGAGGGAAGCGAAAGCATGAAGAAAGCTTACGGCGCATTGGCGAACAAGGTATACAATACCTCTGTCGCCGGAGCTGATTTTTCCATCGCCGCAAGCACAAAAATCATCTGCGCAATCGGCGTGTCAATTCGTGCCATACCAAACATGAACAATGAGTTCAAAGGGTGGAAAGGGGCCGTAAATATCGCCCTGCTGCCATCCCGCATCAAGAATGCAGTGAGTGCCTTTGGCATCTATCGTGACAATCTGGGACTCCAGATTACCGCCTACAAGACCATGTACAACCAGATCAAGGGTCTTGGGTATGAAATCAAGGAAGAAGAACCGAAGACCAAGGAGGCGCTCAAGCGTATCGAAGCCGCCGAACCGATCCTGCACTGCCTGCTTCCCAAATTTGACGATCTGATTGCAGGGAGGGATGTTGAATTCACCGAGCAGGATCAGAGAGGACTTTCAATGCTTGCAGAGCTCTATCCTTCGGAAGGCGACTCCGGGGCAAGAACCAGATTTGCCTCAAATATACGATGATACAGCACTCTGGAGCGGCGCTCAATTTATGAATATCCGGTGGAGGTTATCATGAGATGCAGCAAGTTTAGATTTGTTTCTTTTGCCTGCGTGGTTGGAATATGTCTGTTTGCATTTGGTTGCGCCACTGCGCCTGAGGTAGTGTATGTCAAGGAAGCCCAGCAGGTGACAACAGAGGCACTGGATCCGGTAATGCTCGAATCTGCAGAACTCGAAGCCGACGTATCCTCAAAATTTGCCGCGTCCCTTAAAGGGATCTCGGTTGAAGAGATCCTGACGGCGATTCAGACAGAAATTGCAAACACCAAACGTTTCACAAAGGTACTCCTGAACGGTTCCGAAGGTGACACCTATATTGTACAGCCTCGTATTGAGCGTATCGAAACAAAAATTGCCAATATCCAGACCGACCCTACCCGTAAGCGGCTAACGACAAGAGCAAAGGTAAAGCTTGACGTATTGTTCATAAATCAGAGGAACCAGAAGGAACTGGTCAAATCGTTTTATGATGACCGTAAACTTGAAGATAAGATCCCCGCAAAAGGGTCTTTGGGTGACGACCAGAAGAGTGAATTTGTACGTCGGGCCGTAATTGTTGCTTTCAGAAGCGCCGCTGACCAGTTGGGGAACGGATTCAATCCCAGTTACGAGATGGGCGCCATTTCCAAGTTAAACGGACGTACGGCCCACGTCCAGATCAACACCAGCAAACTGCGCAAGATGCCAAAAAAACAGCAGGCCGTTGAGGTAATAGATGATGACAACAAGGTTCTGGCCACTATTGCCGAACTGGCCATCGAGGATGGCTCGCTTTCCGGTAAACTTTATGAAAAATCCGGAGTATCCATCAAGGAAGGCTCGAAAGTGCGGGCACGGGTAAATGCACTGACCCAGTAGGATGCAAGCGTTTAATCAAGGAAACCGGAAAGGCCGGCAGTTATGCCGGCCTTTTTATTGCTTATCAAGCTTACCTCGGTTTGGTTCCCGCCCCATAATTTTGTTGACGTTGGCCGAAGTTCACCTAATATGCTGCCGTATGGACATCTTTTCTGAAAAAACAATCCTGACGGTCAGTCGGCTGACAGCCCTCCTCCGTGGAGTACTGGAAGAAAATTTTGAGCAGGTCTGGGTACAGGGCGAGGTTTCCAATCTCTCCCTCCCCTCTTCCGGGCACATTTATTTCACCCTCAAGGACTCCGGGGCACAGCTCCGCTCCGTTATGTTCAAGGGTTCCGCAAAAAATCTCAAGTTCCGCCCGACGGACGGTATGGCCCTGATCGTCCGCGGCCGCATCTCGGTTTATGACCAGCGCGGTGAATATCAACTGCTCTGCGAATATCTGGAACCGACCGGAGTCGGAACACTTCAAACCGCCTTCATACAGCTGAAAGAGAGACTGGCCCGTGAAGGCCTTTTTGCCGAAACGCACAAAAAGGCCATGCCCCGTTTTCCACGACGGATTGGTGTTATCACCTCTCCAACCGGTGCTGCTATACACGATATTCTAAACATTCTGAAACGCCGCTTCGCCTCTCTGGAGGTACTGATCTATCCGGCGCGGGTCCAGGGTGAAGGTGCATCCGAGGAGATCGCAAGGGCGATTGACGAGATGAATCGGATGGCAGAAGTTGATGTATTGATCGTCGGGCGCGGAGGAGGATCTTTGGAAGACCTCTGGCCCTTTAATGAGGAGGCTGTGGCACGCGCGGTATACCGGTCGAAGATTCCGGTTATTTCTGCGGTTGGGCACGAGACTGACTGGAGCATCTGCGACTTCACCGCAGACCTGCGCGCCCCTACCCCTTCGGCTGCGGCCGAAATGGTAATCGCCAGTACCGATGAGTTACGCGGCCAGGTCGAAGCGTTTTCCCATCGCTTGAGACTGGTAATGGGAAACCGCCTGGCAGCAATAAACACACGCCTTGAAACCCTGAAAAAGTCATTGCACGACCCGAGAACGATGCTTGGGCATCTCGCCCAGCGAATGGATGATCTGACCGGACGCCTGGATATGGCGCTTTATAACGGGGTCAGGTACCGTAGGGAAGGTTTTAATCGCCTGTGCGGCGCATTGCAGTATCTCAACCCTGCAAACAGGATCGAAAGTATGCGGCAGCGAACTTTTCTGCTTTCGGCGCAGATGGAACGCCTCTTGATGCAGCGCCTGGAAGCGCTCAAACAGGAATTCGGCGACAATGCCGCCCGTCTTGAAGTGCTGTCCCCCCTGAAAACCCTCGCGCGAGGCTACGCTATTGCGACCCGAATTGATAATGGAGTGGTGATATCTGACGCCGGCAAACTTATTGCCGGCGATCAATTGCTGCTGACACTCCATCGCGGTAGTGCGCTCTGCCGCGTGGAGGAGTTGGAGATGCCTGATTCTTGATGGGCAGAAATATAAACCCTCGCTGACTTACGAATGACCAGCACCCATCGAATGTATGCTTATACCGTTTCCGCTGCTTACTCAAACAACCGGCTGCTTGACTGCTTTTTTCCTTGGAGTCGCCCTGGCCTTTACGGCCGGGACGATGTCGGGAATTGGCACAAAAGAATCCGGATCGGCCGGTTGAAGGATTGTATAATGGGAAGAAGCTATCTTCCTTATGATTCCATCGCTGAAATGGATAGTAGCTTTGAGGGGAGACACCTCCACCACCTTGCCTACCCCCCATTCCATAGCTCCGGAATGGCTTACTACGTTACCTCGCTTGACAATCATGTTTTCTCCTCATCTGACTGGGTTAACAACTACCACTTCTCAAATGCCTGCTACTGGAAAGAGGGGGGATAGGAACGTTGTGGACAGTCCCTGGGGATTTACTACAGAGGTGGCTGGAGATGACCGAAAAAAAGAGGGCGTTCGAAAAGAGTCTCATAAATGATTTCGGGCGGTAGGTCAGTAGGAAGACTATACGCCATTATCAGGTTTATAGCCAGGTATTTAAATCAGAGCAACAGCCGCCTTGGCAATAGAGTCTATCAGACTGGCTGCTCCAGGCCGCATTAACAGTGTGAGATTGGACTCAGATGAACGGCAACTTTACCCGATCACCCGCTTGACCACCGCCAGAAGTTGCTCCGGCTTGAACGGCTTCACGATCCAACCCGTTGCGCCCGCCGCTTTACCTTCCTGCTTGCGGACCTCCTGCGACTCGGTTGTCAGCATGACAATCGGCACATTACGGTGGGCCGGATCGTTTCGTACCTCGCGGATCATGCCAATACCATCCAGATTAGGCATATTCAGGTCGGTAACGATCATATCGCACTTTGCTCCGCGCAGTTTTGCCAGCCCGTCCCTTCCATCCGCAGCCTCGATCACGTCATAACCTCCCTGGCTGAGCGTAAAGGCAACCATCTGCCGCACACTTGCCGAATCGTCCACTGCCATAATTATCTTGTGCATAAGGAACCTCCAGATATTTAGACTGAAGGCTGAAGACTGAAGGCTGAAGACTGAAGGCAAACCTTCAACCTTCAACCTTCAACCTTCAACCTGATGTTCACACTCTGATTACCCGTTGTCCATGAACGGCCAGACAATTGACAATCCTGCGCGGGATGTCGGACAGTGATGAGATTTCATCCACCCCGCCCCGCGCAATGGCCTCTTTAGGCATACCGAATACAACGCAACTGGCTTCGTCCTGGGCGATTGTATGGGCTCCGGCCTGTTTCATCTCCAGCATCCCGTTTGCCCCATCGTCACCCATGCCGGTCAGAATGACGCCGATGCAATTCTTACCGGCAGAGTTCGCGGCAGATCGAAAAAGCACATCTACTGACGGCCGGTGCCGGCTGACCGGTGGGGCATCAGCAATCTGGGTTATATAATTTGCACCGCTACGTGACAGCAGCAGATGGCGGTCTCCAGGCGCGATATAGGCGTGACCGGGCAGCACTCGATCACCATCACGGGCTTCCTTGACCGAGATCCGGCAGAGCCGGTCAAGACGATTGGCAAAGGCGCTGGTAAAAGCGGCCGGCATGTGTTGCGTGATCAGGATGCCGGGCGAATCGGCCGGCATGGCGGTCAGCACTTCCTTAAGCGCTTCTGTGCCGCCGGTGGAAGCCCCGATAATCACCAACTTCTCTGTAGTCATGATATGTGCGTTCAGTGAGGGAAGCACAACATCTGCACTGTTTTTCTTTTCGACTTTCAACTGTGCGGGGGGGCGAACAAGGTTTTTGATCTTGGCCGAGGCGGCCTCGCGAATCTTGTCGACGATCTCGTGGCAACTCTCGTGCAACCCCCTGCTTATATCTATCTTCGGCTTGGTGACATAGTCGAAAGCCCCCAACTCCAGGGCCCGCAGGGTGATATCCGAACTCTTTTCAGTCAGAGACGAAACCATAACTACCGCCATCGGGTGCAGCCGCATCAATTTTTCCAGGAAGACCAGCCCATCCATGCGCGGCATCTCCACATCAAGAGTGAGCACATCCGGGTTCAGAGCCTTGATCCGGTCACGAGCGATGTAAGGGTCAGGGGCAACACCAACCACAGTCATGTCAGGTTGGCTGTTGATCAGCTCGGTCAACAGGCTCCTGATCAGGGCGGAGTCATCAACTATCAGGACTTTTATCGGCATTTAATCCTCGGTTATTGGAATATGTTAGAAGATTATCTAAGAGGCGGTCTAAATGCTGAAGTATCTCTTGCTGGTTTCATCCAGAGTCGCTATGAATTCGTCGCGCCTTTTTCGTTTCAACGTATCGTAAAGTTCATCTATCCCGTCTTTCGCCTCTGCACAGCCGGCATGAACATGAAATTTTGTATGATCTGGATGGTGACACTCAAAACTGAAACCAAATTTGTGTGCATAACCGCATTCCGGCTTTTCAACCAGACATCCTGAAATTTCTCTGAACAATAATTGTTTTGTGAGACATTCTTTCATGACCTGTTCCTTTCTTATCAATGCATTTTTCATATCGAGACAGATCAGCACTAATTTCCTTCCATCGTAGCAAGCCGATTGTAAATATCGTCGAACTCCTTGTTGATTCTTTTGAATGCCTGTAAAAGGTCAGGGTCGAAATGTGGCGGTTCTGTCCTGCCGTCGCCTTCGACAATGATGCGATATGCCGTATCATGGTCGAATGTCGGTTTGTAGCTGCGCCTGTTTCGCAGGGCGTCGTAGGTGTCGGCAATGGCTACAATGCGGGCATCCAGGGGAATTCCGATTTCTCGCAGGCCATATGGATAGCCCGAGCCGTTCCAGCGCTCGTGGTGGTGTAGCGCTATGGTACGGGCGATCTCAAGACGGGGGTGTCCTCCGATGATCTTTGCACCGAAGATTGTGTGTTCACGCATCAGGGCCATTTCTTCATCCGTCAGCTTTCCCGGCTTTTTTAATATCTCCGGTGAAATATGAATTTTTCCCACATCATGGAGATGACTCTGGAGAGCCATGATTTCAGCAAGCTCGCCAGAATATCCAATGCTGCGGCAAATGGCGGCGCTGTATTCTCCAACCCGGAGAATGTGGTTCCCCGTATCCTCGTCGTTGACCTCAGCCGCCCGGGCCAGGGAGGTAATTGTGTAAAGAAATGCCTCCTCGGTCTGTTTGTGTTGGGCCGAGATGTTGTCCAGATAGCGGGTCTGTACGGCCAGGCTCTTTAGCACCGCTGCGTCACATACGGTGACAGCTGTTGGATAGTTAAGGGCGCAGATGATGCGACTGCAGTTGCGATACCAGATCAGATTGCGCGGGCGCTCTCCCCAACGCTCGAAGTGCTCCAGAAACTGCCTGAAAAACTGGTCTTCGGGCAGCGGGTCACCATCGTTTATATAGTAGAGAGAATGGCTTTGAACCGGAGCAACCAGATCCACCGGCGGGTGGCCCAGATAACACGCCTTTTGGAGCTGCCTGTCCGCTTCCATCTCGTACCAGAACCACTCCGGCTTCCCTGGCAGACCGTGTGTCAAAGTCATGATTATGCTGGCCGGAGTATGCGAAACCATACCACCGGCGCCTTTCAAAAAACCTTCGACCATCTGGTCGAACTGGCGCTCCATTTCAGTGCAGAGGGTGATCGAATCGTTGACGCTTTTCTCACCGTAATCGATCAGCGAATTGATCGTCCGGTAGGCTTCTGTTATGGAATTTTCCCTGTCGCTGAGACCGCGCGACTTTCGTACGTTCTCGATGCAATTCTGCAGGGCGGCATCCACCTTATCCCGATCAAGCGGTTTGAGAAGATAGTGGCTGATCCCCATCTCTATCGCCGCCAGCAGATAGTTTGGCTCGTTATAAGCCGATGTTACTATGATATTGGCCTTGTCGTCCAACTCAAGGATGGAGCGGGTCATCTCCAGACCATTCATGATCGGCATCCTGATGTCGGTCATCACAATGTCGGGCGACTTGTCCCGGTAAACACCAAACCCTGTCTCACCGTTATCCGCCAATAATACCTTATTGAAGCGGCGATTCAGAAAATCGAGCATATTCTCCCGGATGACATCGTCATCTTCTACGTACAAGATCGACATATCCATGGTCTTTGCATTCATATGCGCACCTCGTCATTAACCGCAACCGGGAGCCTGATACCGAAAAACGCGCCATCCGGTATGTTTTCAGCCCACAGAGTCCCGTTCATGCTTTTTTCGATGATCAATCGCGATACATAAAGACCTGTCCCTATTCCGTTGGATTTCTCTTTGGTTGTGAAATAAGGCTCGAAGATATGTTCCATCGCAGATTTGGCGATGCCGCCGCCATTGTCTGCGACTCCGATAATGGCATCATCTCCTCTGAGCTGGAAATCTATCATGATCCGTCCCTGGAATGATGGGCCTATCCTGCGCTGTTGCTCCTGAACAGCATCGTTGGCATTGTTGAGTAAATTGAGAGCAGCCTGTTTGAAGGCGTTTTGACAGCCGGTAATCCGCATCTTTTCTTCCGCATCGCCGGTTATTTGCATTTCGATGGCTGGTATATCTGAAAACCATCCGGATAGCAGAGCCACAATCTCTTCAACACATCGTATCGGATTGAATTGTTCCGTCGTCTTCACGGGGTTGACGAACATGCGGAAGTCGTCGATGGTTCGTGAGAGACTCGATATATGTTCCATGGCCTTAGTAACGGAGCGCTCCAGAAGATCGCCATCAAACTCTCCGTATTCCCAGGCATCCTTCATGTTCTGGACAACGAGCGAGATGACATGCAGCGGCTGGCGCCAATGGTGAGCGATAGTCCCCAACATCTCTCCCATGGCGGCGTGGCTGGCCTGATGGATCATGACACGCTCATGCTCATTCTGTTTTTGCAGCAATTCATGGATTCGCATTTCCATTATTTTTTGCAACTCGCTCATCTCATTGTTTTTACGTAGTAAGAGCACTTCCAAGTAATTCACGTAGAGCTGTAGACGCTTCAGGCGGATATCGACTGTTCCAGGGTTTGACGACTCGGCGACACAAACCATACCTCTCGCATGCCTGGAAACACTGCTATATCCGACTGGAGCTTTATCCATTTTATAATCGGCCGCCTGTATGTTTTGAGAGGCATTCATGATGGCATCCCCATGCTTGATAGTTCCCTCCCCCTTGGCGGGGGAGGGTTAGGGAGGTGGTGCTAAATGCATAAACTCTGTTCAGACATAGCACTCTTCGATGCATGCCGGTTCCGGAGAGTAAGCAGGGTGGGACCGGTGCGGCCGGTAGACCGTATTGCCACATGGTTCGAACAACTCGGCCAGATGATTGAGATTTTCCGAATGTCCGGCAAAAAAGAGACCGTCCGCCTTCAAATAGCGCAGTGTGTGCTGTAGCACCCGCTTCTGGGTGGGACGATCGAAATAAATCATCACGTTGCGGCAAAAGATGGCATCGTACTGAACGGTCAATGACCAGACCGGGGCGAGCAGATTGAGCGGTGCAAAAGTGATCATCTGCAGCAGTTCCGGACGGATTTTTACAAAACCCTTGTTGTCGCCGCCTCCGCGCAAAAAGTATCGCCGTACGATCCGGTCGGGCAATGATTCAATGCGCTCAATCGGATAGACCCCCCCCCGGGCCGTTTCAATAACGCCCGGATCGACGTCAGTGGCCAGGATGTCCACCGGCGGATAGAGTGTGCCGAACTGTTCCGCCATGGTAATCGCCATCGAGTAAGGCTCCTCTCCGGTCGATGCAGCGCAGCTCCAGAGCTTGACCCTGCCGCTACCTGCTTTTTTTTCAGCATGTCCCGCCAGTATCCGAAAATGGTGCTCTTCTCTGAAAAAAGAGGTCAGATGTGTAGTCAGAGCTCCGATAAAAGGGCCCCATTCATCCCCGTTCCCTTTTGTGAGAAGATCGAGATACTCAGCAAAGGTATTCAGTTCCAGAACCCGCAAACGACGCGACAGTCGGCCATAGACCATTTCCGTTTTTTTGGGAGGAAGGCATACTCCCGCACGGTGATAGATCAGATTGCTGATCCGATTGAAATCATCGGCGGTGAATCTGAACTCGTATCGCTCGTCTCCGAATTTGAAACCGGACCTTGATTCGAGCAGTGACATGGTGGTGCTCCTTTGCCCCCCTCCAACCTCCAACCTCCAACCAGCGGACCCATAGGGCCTAAAGGGGAGATTGGAGGGGGGAACGTTCTAAAACTCGTTCCACTCCGCATCATGCCCAACAGCCTTGGCTACTTCAGCCCCCTTGGCTTCGAGGTAACCGTTGGCCTTGTGATAACCATTGGATTTACCTGTCTTTTCAACTCCCTTGGCCTGTTTTGCAGCCTTGGAGGCTGCCTGGGCCTTGACGGTTATCGGTTCCATCTTCAACACTTTGGCGCTCTCGCGCTGTTGAGGCTTGCGCTCTTCTTCCAGCTTGAAGCGATTAACCGCCTCGACCAGCAGCCCGGCCTGCTCCTCCAGTGCGCCGGCAGCTGCGGAAGCCTGCTGAACGACCGAGGCGTTCTGCTGCGTTATCTCGTCCATACTTGTGATAGCGCCGTTGACCTGTTCGATGCCGCTGGACTGCTCCTGTGAGGCGGCCGAAATTTCGGACATGATATCGGTCACCCGTTTGATGCTGGTGACGATCTCCTGCATAGTCAGGCCGGCCTCTCCCACAAGTTTGCTGCCATTGCCCACCTTGTCCACCGAATCGCTGATCAGCTCCTTGATCTCCTTGGCCGCCGCTGCGCTCCGCTGGGCCAGATTACGCACCTCGCCGGCCACGACCGCAAAACCGCGCCCCTGCTCGCCGGCACGTGCCGCTTCGACCGCCGCGTTCAGGGCCAGGATGTTTGTCTGAAATGCGATGCCGTCAATGACCGAAATTATGTCGGCGATCTTTTTGGAACTGGCGCTGATGGAATCCATCGTATCCACAACGCGTGTGATGACCGTCCCTCCTTTAACCGCAACATCGCTTGCGTCGATCGCCAGCTGATTGGCCTGCTGAGAATTGTCGGCGTTCTGCTTGACGGTGGAGGTCAGCTCTTCCATGCTGGCGGCGATCTCTTCCAGCGAGGAGGCCTGTGTCTCGGAGCGTTGGGCCATGTCGGCGTTGCCCGTGGCGATCTGTTTGGTGGCGGTGGCGATGGAGTCGCTGCTGGAACCGACATTTCCGACGATTTCACGCAGATTGGCCGTCATGGTTACAAAGGCGTTACCGATGGCATCATTTTCGGATGCCGGTTTGACATTTACCGTCAGGTCACCGTCGGCAATCTGTTCGGCCACACCCGCCAACATCTTCAAATGTGCCACCATACGTGTAAGAGACTGCATCAACCGGTCCTGTGGAGAGCGTTCACGCACCTCTACCAACAGGTTGCCGAGCGCGATCTGCGCGGCAGCCTCGGTCACTGTATTCATGGCATCGATCAGGACGTTCAGGTTGTTTTTTATTTCGTTGAAATCGCCGTTGTAGTTGTCGGATATGCGCGGCGGGAGGTCACCCTTGGAGATACGGTCCACATACTCGGCAGCTACGTTCAAAGGACCGATCACAGAGTCAAGGCAATCGTTGACGCCTGCAACGATCTTCTGAAAATCGCCTTGATGCTTGCTTGCATCGGCACGGGTTGCCAGCTTGCCTTCAACGGCGGCCTGCGAGAGCATTGCGGCGGCACTAACCAAGGCGTTGATTGATTCTACACACGTGTTCACCGAATCGCCGATGATCTGGAAGGTTTTGCGCACATCTTCTGTTTCGGTGTCACCTGCTGCAGGCTCAATCCGCACATCGGTGTTGCCCTGGGAGAGTCTGGTAAGGCCGGTCACCAGCTTTTCAGTCTCTGTCTGCTGATAATTTGCAATCTTTGTTGAGAGTCGCTCCGCCTTCTTGATGGCGGTCAGGTCTGTCACTATTTCAAACGCTGCCACCACTTTGCCCCCCTGATCCCTGATCGGCACTCCGGTATAAGCGATGTCAAGATCGACCCCGCTCATCGGGTGGGCGTCGGTTTCACTGTTCGCCACACTTCCGCTGCTGAGCGCCCGGCCACAGGCGCATCTGTCGGTACGGCAATCCGATGTTTTGAAGTGATCGTAGCATTTTTTGCCGACTGACTCGGTCTGGGTGCGACCGGCAACTTTTGCGCCCAGTTCGTTCATATATAGAATCGAGAAATCATTATCGATGATCATCGCCGGTGAAGGCATAACATCTATGAATCCAACCAACCGGTTAATTGTCTCGTTGACTCCATCCATGATCTTTCGGAAGTCTCCCTGATGTTTGCCGGCATCGGCACGAATCGCCAGTTTGCCTTCCACCGCAGCCTTTGAAAGCAAGGCTGCGTCGGTTACAAGCGAGTTTACTGCGTCTATGCAGACATTGAGGTTATTCTTGATCTCGTTGAAGTCGCCGCTGTAACTGTCGGTAATTCGGGGCGGGATGTCTCCCTTGCTGATACGATCCACATACTCGGCAGCCACGTTCAAGGGACCGATGACGGCATCAAGTGTCTGATTGACACCCGCAACAACGCCGCGAAACTCGAAGTTGATCTTCTCCACATCGCCACGGGTGGCCAACTGGCCCTTAACCGCAGCCTCGGTCAGACGGCTCGATTCGTCCAGGAGTCCCTTAAGGATGGAGGCGATGTTGCGTTTGAGATAGTAAGCGATTGATATGGCAAAAAGAAATACCACCGCGATTGCCCCCAGCAGCATGGCTTTCATCCGGGCGGCTTCCACTTCTCCCGCCTTGTTCGCTTCCTTCCCAAGTTGCACGTTCAGTTCGACCAGTTTTGCGAGAGGCCCTTCCACATCGAGAAATTTCCTGCGTGCATCCATTGAGGCTTCAAACACCTTGGCATCCATAGCGTCCGTACGAGTATCATTCAGGGCTGCACCTGAAGCGACAAGTCGGTCCTTTTCATGGGAGAGATCCACAACCTGCTGATGTGCCTTCTTCCATGACTCCCATTTGGGGACAAACTCTTTCCAGATGACTGCTTCTTCTTTGGTCTGGGGCAGCGGCTCGTAGATCTTCCACTCCTCGTCAGCTTTTTTCAATGCCTTGTCGGCATAGTCATACTGGGCCTTTCTGATCTGTGGTTCCATCATCCTGCGGTTAATAAGGCCCCGTTCAGAAACCATGACCCTGTTCATAGATTCGCTCATGATCAGGAGACTCTGGACGCTTGGAAGACGGTTGTCTCCGATCTCATCCAGGTCCTTCGCTATTTCATTCATACCGTAAAACCCCACCCCACCCATAACAACCGTTATAAGAACAACCGCCGCAAATCCCGAGATTATCTTGGTTCCGAGTTTCATATTTTTGAACATGGTGAATATCCTCCTGTCAGTAAGTTGTTATTAACAAAATCCTGTCCTATATGTGTATCTGCTCTACACTTTGCGGAAAACATGGGAATCGGGAACCACTTGCTCAAACTTTCCGGAAAGCTCTTGCGGCATCTTCTGGGTGTTTTCACAGGCAAAAAAACCGCCAGGCGTCAGCGCCTGATGGAACATCTTCAACACTTCGATCCTCTGCTCCGGCTGAAAGTGCAGCAGTACGTTCTTGCAGAGAATCAGGCTGTACTCCTGGCCGACCGGTTGCAGAGAGAGGAGATCGTGGTAGCGAAACCGGATGCGATCACGCAGATGCGGCTTGACCTGCAGATGTCCCGGTTTCTCCGCCGGTTCGAAGTATTTCTCCACCAGTTCCACCGGGGTCCGTTGCAGCTCATCCTTGTGATAGACCGCATTGGTGAGATGGTCGCCGAACTTGTTCGCCTGATCGTAATCGGTGGCGTCGATGGTCAGGTTGCGGAAGGCGAAGGCGTTCATCCGCTCGGCCAGCACCATGGCAACGCTGTATGTCTCCTGCCCCATGGCGCTTCCGGCGTCCCATATCTTGATCCTGCTCCGGCCGGAAGCATGAGGTATCATATGATTGGCGGCATGTTCCAGGGTCGGCAGGTCGCGCATGAAAAAGGAAAAGGCCATGGCTAGGCCGCCATGTCCAGCCGGTTGTCGGCAGCAGCCATAAGCTGCATGTCATCGCTGCCTATCAGGCGCTCGATGTCGGTCAGGATCAGCATCTGCTCGTTGACCGTACCTATGCCGGTTATGTACTCGGCGTTGATGCTGGAGCCGAACTCTGGCGCCGGTTTGATCTGATCGGAAGGCAGAGTGACAACGTCCGACACGCCGTCTACCACCATGCCGATTATCCGGCCAAGAACTTTCATGATGATCACCACGGTGAACTCGTCGTAGACCACATCACCCAGGTTGAACTTGATGCGCATGTCGATTATCGGCACGATCACGCCGCGCAGGTTGATTACCCCCTTCATGAAATCGGGGGAGTTGGCTATGTGGGTAACAGAATCATAGCCACGGATCTCCTGCACCTTGAGGATGTCCATGGCATACTCTTCCTTTCCCAGAGTGAATGTGAGATACTCCTGCGTCCCGCTTTCGGCCGTCATAATTGTCTGTTCATCCATACTCATGGTCCCCTCCTTTTTGACAATTCGTTTTGCTGTCACCGGTACTTCATAACCCCTCCCAACCTCCCCTTAAGTTAAGGGGAGGAGCATTTAATCCCCCCTCTTAAACTAAGAGGGGGTTAGGGGGAGTTATGATTTGGCTGGTTCTGAATAGTTATCTGACAATGTTATGCAATGCCTCTATCGACTCCGCCAGAGGCGGACCATATCAACCGCATCAAGAATCAGGGCTACCCGGCCGTCGCCAAGTATGGTCGCTCCTGCGGTGCCGTCCACTTTGCGGTAATTTGTCTCAAGACTCTTGATCACCACCTGGTGCTGTCCCAACAGCTCGTCCACCAGGAGAGCCAGGTGTTCCCCTTCGGCATCGACCAGCATGACAACCGCCTCTTCCGGACGCCGGACCGCTCCGTGTATAGCGAAGATCTCCCCAAGCCTCATCAGGGGGATGTATTCCCCACGGACATGCACGGTGGCATTGCCCTGCCCGACTTCGTTCAGATCTTCGATACGCGGCTGCAACGATTCAATGATCGAGTTGATCGGCACGATGAAGGTCTCGTTCCCCACCCGCACCGAAAGCCCGTCCAGTATGGCCAGAGTCAGAGGGAGGGAGATCACCACGCGGCTTCCCTTCCCCTGAAATGAGTAGACACTTACGCGCCCCCCCATTGCATTGACGTTCCTCAGCACCACGTCCATTCCGACCCCGCGGCCTGAAACATCGGTGACCTGATCGGCAGTTGAAAAACCGGGAGCAAAGATCAGTTGCCACACCTCTTCGTCGCTCATCGAATCCGAGACCGGCAGCCCGTTTTTGGCGGCCTTGGCCAGGATTCTCTCCCGATTCAGTCCGGCGCCGTCGTCGGCCACCTCGATCACGACCCGTCCCCCCTGCTGCGATGCCTTGAGTATAATAGCGCCGCAAGGTGATTTGCCTCCAGCGATCCGCGCCTCGGGAGACTCGATACCGTGGTCAATGCTGTTGCGGACCAGGTGGGTAAGCGGATCGGCCAGTTTTTCGACCAATCCCTTGTCCAACTCTGTGCTCTCTCCCACCAGCTTCAGTTCAATCTGTTTGCCCAGCTTGTCGGCCAGATCATGTACCAAGCGAGGAAAACGGCTGAAGATGAAGTTGATAGGCATCATCCGGATCGACATGACACTTTCCTGAAGGTCGCGGGTTGTGCGCTCCAGAAGCGCCAGGCTGCGGTGGAGGTTCTCATGCTGTACAGGGTCGAGCTGTATGGCGCTCTGGGCCAACATGGCCTGAGTGATGACCAGTTCACCCATCTGATTTATCAGTTGGTCGACCTTGACCACTCCGACACGGATCGAAGAAGCCTCGGCATTTTCGTTCCCCCTCCTGCCATAGGCGCCGGGGGCGGTTTCATTCTTGTCGTAAGAGCGCCGTCCCATGATTTCTCCTGAGTTGGCGGCACCCGTTTCTCTCGTGGCTGCAGAGCCTGTCTCTGTTGATGAGTCAGTTTCCCGGCCTGGCAAGATCGGTGTAGAGAGCTTTTCGATACAAATCTCTTCTTCGTCTGCGACGAACATGAATACTTCGAAGATATCAGCCGGAGGATGGCTGGTGGTCAGGTTCATTTCCCATATAGCCTCGCAGCGGGTTGGGTCATACTTGTCAAATTCATTGTGCGGCTCAATTCCGGCGGTCACCGTAAAGTCCCCCATTGACGCCAGCTCCTCGAATATCGGTTCCATTCGGACCATTCTGCTGTACAGGTCAGGCGGAGGCTTAAATACAATCCGGTAGGTTGACTCGGAGGTCGCTTCAATTTTCTCAGCCGACAATGCAGGGGAAGCAACCTGTTCCGGCTTTCCGGCCGATGGCGTGCTGCTGCCCGAGATGGCGCTCAACTGCTCGCAAACTTTTTCGACAACCTGCTGATCCACCTTGCTCCCGTCGCGATGACCGGCCAGTTGCATGCTTATGGCATCGCCTGCCTGCAGAAAAACATCAACCATTTCCCTGCTAAGCGGTATTTCGTGGTGCCTGACAAGATCCAGCAGCGTTTCAAGGGTATGAGTCACCACAGTCATGTCCGGAAAACCGAATGTCCCGGCGCCTCCCTTGATGGAATGAGCCGAACGGAACAGTGCGTTAAGATCTTCGTCATCAGGATTTAACGGATCGATGGCGAGAAAAATCCGCTCCATTTCAGCAAGATGCTCGGCGCTTTCATCGAAAAAGACCTGATAGAATTGACTGAGATCGACATTCATGATGCATCTCCGCTAGTAGTCAGAAGCCAGAATTCAGGAGCCGGATTAAACAAAAGCATAAGCAGTCAGATTCTTAAGGCATTTCAGACACGAAACAGATTATTTAACCGGCAAATGGTTCATCGGCTCCATCATTCTTCTGAATTCTGACTACTGGATTTTGAATAGTTTTCTCCGTTATTACATCAGGCAGCGTCAGGATAACTGTCCGTAAAGCATTTTCCGAGCCCCAACCGCCGGATGGTCTCCTGCATACCGTCAGGCAGATTGACCAGTTGCGGACTTATACCCCGCATCCTGGCGCACTCAATCCAGACATGGAGGAGCTGCAGACCGCTCATATCGATATTGCTGATCCTGGCACAGTCAACATGCAGATTTTTTTTCCGGCCGGTTCCCCCCTTCTGCAAAGAATCGCTCAATGAATCCACCTGGCTCATAACTCCTGAGATTGTCCAGTCTCCCGACAAATTGTGCTTGCCGCCTGCCGTCCGCTTTGCCATAAATGCCTCCCTGTCCGATAGCAGTGTTTTATTATTAGAAACCTGTAAATTTATGTACACGATGCATGCCAAGGTTTGACATTAAATAGTTGCTGAATTACAAGCGGTTAAGGATCAAACCGGATAACAGGAGGTAAAATATTTGCATTTGAAGCTGGGAGATTGCAGGTTTGTGAGAGATAATTAGAGCGATAGTAAGGAGTTAATGCAGGTAAATATTTTTTCGGGAATGATAAATTTTTACGGACCTATAACGAGGACAGGCGTGAATCGCCTGCCGGATGAAGTGACCATGCTGCTTCTGCTGAATTTTACGAGGAAACCCGTTTCATGCTCCGGGGCAAAATTGGTTCGGGTAAGAGGGAAAGAGGTTTTGAATTGCCGGCTAATACCAATTTCAAATCAAAGATGAAATCAAGGCGGCGAGGATTGAGGCGCCGAGGCGTACTGATCAGTACGCCCCGGTGCCGAAGACGAGCCAACGATGATAGCGCTTTGATTTGGAATTGGAATAAGACCGGACACGCTGAACCGAAGGGTTGCGCCCTAATCCGAGGTCTTGCTGTATAGCTCCCGCGTCATATGTAAAACATATCCGTGCACTTCCTTGAGAGATCTCATAATCTCTTTGCGCAGAGCTTTTTTCTCCGGAATCAGGGCCACTTTATTTTTAAAGTCATTGGCGGCAATTCTTAAGAGCAGCTCAGTACTTGCCCCGGACTTTTCTTTTTCAATATCCTCTTTAACCGCGAATATTATCAGTTTAAGATTTTCAAGAGTCACCATATCTTTTTCAATATCGGTTTTGTATTGTAGATTGCCGGTTTTCTCAAGGTGTTCAGAAAGGACTTTCTTGATTTCCATACAGGCTGCACTGATACTGTCGAGTAGTTCGAAAATATAGATCCTGTTAATTTCAATCATAATTTCACCCGTTTAGTTACCTTTCCGAATGCAAGTGTGACTATCAGTCTTCAAATAAACAATAATCTGATTAGTACTTATCTACCGTTTGTCTCTTATACCTGAGGACCCTCTGGGGCCTAAAGGAGAAAGTGGCCGAAGCAAGGATGAGAGAACAGCAGTGCATGTATACATCAACATTCCCCCCTCACCCTAGCCCTCTCCCTCATGGAGAGGGTTTATATTATCGCAGATTTCATCGATCTGACTTAGCAGCGCTTCGAAAATGACCGGCTTTGACACATATCCGTTGAAGCCGCTCTCCTGAAAGCGCACCCGGTCCTGCGCAAAGGCATGCGCCGTCATGGCGATGATCGGAGTCGTGGCATCGATACCGGCATATTCGCCGGAACGGATGATCCGCAACACTTCCATGCCGTCCAAGTCCGGCATGGATATGTCGGAGAGGATGATGTCGTATTTATGCCGCTCTAAGGCCTCCAGCAGTGCGTATCCGTTCTCAACCGCAGTCACGTTGTGACCCCGCCGCTGAAGCAGGGTTGCGGTAACTGATCTCCCCAGATCATCATCGTCCGCCAGCAGAATATTTCTGGTGATGGCTGCATGACTCTTAGGATTCCTCCCTCTCATCTGCTGTGACTGATCACTGATGGCGCCGACAGGCAGCGACAGTGTAAAGAGTGAACCTTCGCCAGGCACGCTTGACAGAGAGATAGTGCCGCCCATAATCTCGGCCAGACGCCTGCAGATGGCCAGCCCCAGTCCTGTTCCGGTGTGGCGGCGGGTACTGAACTCTTCCACCTGGGTAAAGCTGTCGAAGATCAAGGCTTGTTTGTCTGACGGAATGCCTTTACCAGTGTCACGCACCGAGATTGACAAGACAACACTGTCCGGAGTTGGATTGGACGATGGTTCTTCCCTGCCGATTTCCAGGGAAACAGTTCCATGGTCGGTGAATTTTATCGCGTTGGAGAGCAGGTTGGATATGATCTGGCGGAGGCGATACTTGTCGCCGGAGACATGTGCAGGAAGGCCGACTGCCAGTGAAAGGTTGAGCATCAACCCCTTCTGTTCAGCAGCGCCGGCGAATAACCGCACCATTTGCCGGGCCAATGAGGATAGCTGGAACGTTTCGACGATCAGCTCCATTTTACCGGCCTCTATCTTGGAAAAGTCCAGCACATCGTCGATAACCTGGAGCAGCATCTGCGAGGCGGTCCGGCAATCCTTCAGATATTCCTGCTGCTTTGGCGCAAGGTGCGATTCCGCCAGCAGTTCGATGTTCCCGAACAGGGCGTTCATCGGAGTGCGGATCTCGTGGCTCATGGTGGCCAGGAAGGCTGATTTGGCCTTGTTGGCAGCCTCGGCTGCGGCTTTGGCCATGTGTAATTCAGCTTCCGCCCGCTTGCGTTCGGTGATATCGTATGCCGTGCCGCTTATACCAACTATGTTCCCATGTTCATCACTCATAAAAAGGGCGTTGAACACCAGATGGATTTCGTTGCCGCTCTTCCCGATATGTACGGTCTCAAAACCGGTGATAGAATTGCCTTCCATTAAACGATTAAACTCTATCAGATCACGCCCGGCATACTCAGGGGTTTGAAAATCTGTGAATCTCTTCCCAAGCATTTCATCCAGTTCGTACCCAAAGATCTGCTCCCAAGCAAGATTGAGATAGGTGTATCTCCCCTCTTCATCACATCGCCAGATCAGATCCTGAGATGTTTCTACCAATGAGTGGTATAGCTCCTCAGATTTTCTAAGTTTCTCCTCCACCCGCCTCCGCTCGGTGACATCAACCCCCTGAGCAATGGTGGCTATCGGAGTTGTTCCATCCGCCTCAAAGATGGTCGCCGAATTCCAGAGTATAAATTTGACGGAGCCATCCGCATGCTGGATCGGAATTTCTATCGATTCCCACCGTTCACCCGCATGTGTATTCGTGATACTTTCAAGGGAGCGCTCGATATCTTCTTCCGGAAACAGCAGATCAAGGTGATTGCCGAGAACCTGATTTGACGTAAGCCCGGTAAGAGACTCGAAGGCTCTGTTGAAACGGGTAATGGCGAAATTGTCGTCCCAAACGATTATCGGCGCGCTGGCATAGTTTAGAAGATTATCAAGATATTCGTTAGCCCTCCGCTCAGCCTTTTCCATCCGCCTGCGGTGAAGTATGGCAAACATTCTCTCCATCAGGATGATAAGCGCATTGATATCTGATTGTTTGTATTCTTCCACCTTGTTTGCCGCAGCCGCGACGGCGACAATCCGGTCACCGTCAAAAACCGGAATCGCCAGAAAACGCTTGATCGGAATGTGTCCAGCAGGACAACCTTTCTTTCCGGGATAAGGGGCATCATAATCATTAACCAGTATTGGACCACGCCGCCGGACACAATCGGAAACCAGACCTGCCCCGGCAACTGGAAAAATGCAGGAGGAGTTATCCATTGAACATTTGCCCATCACCTCTTTTGACCATACTTTTTTGGTCATTACCGATTCGGTATCATTCAAAAACGAGATAAAGCCAAACTCGCTCTGGACAGTAGCCAGGGCAGCTTCAAGTGCAAAATCGAAGATCTCACCCTCCGTGGATTCTGTCAGGGTGTTGAGGTGCAATAACAGATGAAGCCTTTTCTCGTTAAGTTCCCGCTCTATTTCAGCCAGCTTGCGCTCGGTAATGTCGTGTCCTACACCAATATATTGCCACTCGTTATCTGTGTTTAAATAACGAGAACCGTTCGCAATAAACCAACGCCAGGAGCCATCGGCATGTAAAACACGATATGGCGGGCTTGTCATGCCCTTTTTGCAGCTCAATATATACGTGAGATATTCAGCACAGGCCGTGACATCGTCCGGATGTACAAAAGCAGCAAAATGTTTTCCGAATACCTCTCTGAATGGAGTTTTGAAATGCCGCTCCCAGGCGCGGGAGACAAACTGGAATACCCCTTTTCCGTTCAGCACAAAAATGACATCTAACGAGTTGTCTACATAAGCCTTGAACTTTTCCCTGCTCGACCGCAATGCTTCTTCCGCCCGCTTGCGCTCGGTAATATCCATAATAGCGCCGATCAGCCCGTTTACCTCACCGTTTTGCTCCAAAAATGCCGCCTTGTGAAAAATCACTTGATGCAGAACGCCCCGTGCATCTTTTAGCTGTGATTCATACACCTGTGATCCTGCATTTAGGATCAGTTCCATATCCTTGACGTGATAGAGTTCAGCCAGTTCTCTGGGGGCAATATCAAAGACACTTTTGCCGATCAGTTCCTCTTTGGTCTGGCCGTAAAACTCTCCGTATGCCCTGTTGAAACCAATATAGCTGCCGTTTTTGTCCTTAAAGAAGATCGGGAGCGGTATTGCGTTTAACAAGGTGTCCAGGAACAGGCCTCTTTCCTGCAGCTCTTCTTCGGCACGTTTGCGTTCGGTGATATCCCTGCCGACAGCTTGGTATTCAATCAGAGCCCCTTCAGGTGAAAAGATGCCCCTGTGGACCCATTGCAGCCAGCAAATCGTACCATCAGACAAGATTACCCGATGTTCGACATTCGCTATCGACCTGCCGGGAGTAATTCCTTTCAGTTGTTCCAGAATCATGGAGAGGTCGGGTTCCGGGATATGAGGGATGTAGTTCCGATTTATCAGCTGGTTGCGTTTCTTCCCGAAGCAGCGGAGGTAGGCTTCGTTGACAAAGGAAATTTTCCCGTCCGGTTGATAGCGACAGATCAGATCGGTCTGATCCTCAACGATGGCGTGATAGCGTGCCTCGCTATCCATAAGCGCCCTTTCTGCCTGTTTTCGGTCGGATATATCTCGTATAAATACAATAATTTCCAATGATGAACTTAAAATGCTGGTGCTGACTTCGATGTCGAAGATCCGACCGTCTTTTGCTCTATGTCTGGTTTCAAACTGATCTGCACCGAATGTTATAAGATGCTTTATATGCCTGGCAGTTTCTTCGGCAGACTCGGCGGCTTCGATATCCAGCACTGAAAGCTGCAGCAATTCTTCCCTACAATAGCCGGACATTCTGCAATAGGTCTCATTTACATCCAGCAATTTTCCGGATGAATCCATCAACCAGAATCCAAACAGATGCGTTGCAACCATCGCCCGGTACTGTTCGGCATACCTGCTGATCTCTGTTTCGGATTGTAGCTGCAATAACATTTCCGCCTGCTTGCGCTTGCCTATATCCTCCAGAACAATCCAATATTCATCATTCCTCGCCGGAGTCGCCTTCAGTTCCACCCAGAAAGAAGAGCCGTCAGCGCGAAGCATCCGCATCTCCCGATCCTGTGGCATAACTGGCTCTGCCGGTTGCCTGCGCTGTAGAAAAAAAATATCCCGATCATCGGGATGTATGTAGATGGCGAATGATGTATTGAGCAGAGCAGCACGAACCACTCCCATCAGCGTAACAAAAGTAAGATTGGCATCCAGGATTTTCCCCTGTTTGTCGAGGGTCAGATAGCCGAGCGGCGCCATATCGAACAACTCGAAGTAACGCTTGCGCGACTCTTCAAGTTCATGTTGAGCCAGGCGCAACTCGTCGTTCTGCATCTCCAGTTCGATCTTATGGACTTGCAATTCTTGGAGCAACCGTTTCGACTCTGCATACGAGTATTTATCTTCGTCTACATCGATTTTCCTTTTAGCGCGCTGGCGTAGTTTCTGATCTGAGTCAATCTGTGACGGTTTCATGTTCGTTTACCTCAAACTTCAAACAGATTTTCCATTGGTATAATATTCGGTTTTCTGGCCATTTCTGGAACCACTCCAGATTTCTTCCGGTGGTTGGCTATGGTCTGACGGGTTATGCCGAGCATGGCTGCTGCCACGTTGGGGTTGCCTGCAGAGCGCCGCAGCGCCTCGTCGATAAGATATTCCTCGATTTCATGGAAGGTCGGAAAATGGCCGAACAGCGCGTCGATTGAATGCCCAGCGGAAGAGGCAGACGGCGCCTCACACGAAACTACCGGCATCCGACCCCTCTGATTGCCGAAGGATCGGGCGTTCAGCTCACCTTCTGAATGTCGCGCCACGGCATCGTATGACATAGCCTTCAACTCACGAACGTTCCCTGGAAAACTCAATCCGAGCAGATTGGAAACGGCACTCGCCGAGACTGGAGGTGGGTTTTTATGATATGAAAGCGCTGCCTCGTTTAGAAAGTGATCTAGCAGGAGCGGGATATCTTCAGGCCGTTCGCGAAGCGGGGGGATATGGATTTCATGAGTGCAGAGCCTGTAGTACAGATCGCGGCGGAACAGTTTTTCTGCAACCCGCTCGGGAAGGTTGCAGTTGGTGACAGCCACGATGCGAGCCGTGGTTTTTTTGAGCGTGTCCGAACCGACCGGATAGTATTCACCTTCCTGTAACAGTCTGAGCAGCTTGATCTGTGAACGTTCCTCCATATCGCCGATCTCGTCCAGAAAGAGGGTGCCGCCGACAGCATGCGCAATCAAGCCTTCTCGTGCCTGATCAGCGCCGGTGAAGGCTCCTTTCTTGTGTCCGAAAAGTGTATCCGAAAAGGTTGCATCATCCAGTCCGGCCGCATTGACGCTGACAAACTCGCCACGAACACCGCTTAATTGGTGCACCGCCCGTGCCATAAGTTCTTTTCCCACTCCGGTTTCGCCGGTAATCAAGATCGGATGCGGCGAACAGGCGATTACCTCGGTGTACTGGAACAGAGCCCTCATCCTGCTGCTCCGGGTCTTGATCGCTTCAAAAGCCGCCGGATGGTCAAGCGAATCCTCAAGCATCCGCCTCTTAAGTGAAAGCAGCTCCCCTTGCATGGCATTGATTTTTAGCGCATTTTTTACACAGGCGATCAGACGGCTGGCCTCGAACGGCTTGTTCAGGTAGTCGAGCGCCCCAAGTTTCATGCACTCCACAGCGAGACTCAGTTCGTTGGCGCCCGATATGACAATAACCTGTATGCCGGGGTAATCTCGGCGGATATCACCGAGCAGTTCCTGGCCCGACAGGTGCGGCATTATCAGATCCAGCAACACCATTGCTGCACCCTCTTTTTGGAGAAACGGCAGCACCTGGCGACTATCGGAAATGGTGTGTACGTTTTTTACGCCAGCTTCCCGCAGCGTGAGCGCCATCATGGAGCAGCCGGTATTATCGTCGTCTACCAGCAGAACTGGAAGATATGTGTTGCGGGTTTCATGCATGGACGCACCCTATTGGCAAAGAGACGAGCACGCACGTTCCTTGGCCAAGTTCGGAATCAACGGACAGCTCGCCGGCATGATTGCGGATGATTTGATCGGAGACGGTCAGGCCAAGTCCCATACACCCATCTTCTTGCCTGGTACTAAAGAATGGTTCGAAAATATGCGGCAATATGTCAGGGGATACTCCGACACCTTGATCACGAATACTCAACTGTACCCGGCCGGTATCATGACTACAGGATGCGGAAAAAACCACTTCGCAGGATCGATCAGGCAGTGAGTGGAGTGCGTTCATCAGCAGATTGTTCATGACCTGCAGTATCTGCTGGGCGCTGCCGGCCAAAACAGGGAGATTATTTTCTATGTCGAGGGTGAAGCGCTTCGTATACTTTCGAATCTGGGGTTGTATCATTCTGCTGCAGAGGATCGCCAGCTGGTTGATGTCTACAGTCTGGAAGTTTGAGACCGAGCCTTCGCCGGTGAATTCCGAAAGGTAGGATACAAACTGATCAAGCATCTGCGCCGAGTCGCTGATGCCCTGTATCACCTGCGGCATGGACGCCAGGATATGGACCCCGTTCTCCCTAAAACCGCTTGGTAAACAGCCGGTTTCTTCGTCCAGTTCATCAAACCGACCGGTGACATCCTCTACAAAGTTATGGAGTAGCTTACTTCCCAACAGGATTGAATTAATCGGATTTTTAAAGTCATGTGCGAAGCCACGCAGAAAATACATCTGGTTGGAGGCCCAATTCAGTCTGGCAAGATATTCGAACGAATATTCAGTGGCGTCAGCATTTTTCATGGATCACGCAACTCCCGGATAATCTGGAAAAACTTCACTTTCGAAAGTCTATCGCGCATCTTTTAAATTGCAACCATCTAATCTGTTGTTTAATGTTTTTGACATTTGAACAAATATTACTTGCATTTTGCAAATGTTTTGATTAGCATCAAATCAAAGGAAAGCATAATGGAATCCGTCAGAGAAGAGTTACAGTTATTTGCGCGCCGTTTCGGGCTTTTGAATGCATCCTGTTGCGATGAATGCTGCGGAGAACAGGTGTCGATGGCCCAGGGACACCTGCTGTTCGAGATCAGGAGGAGCGGCAACCCTTCAATGCTGCAAGTGGCTGAGGAGTTGGGGATAGATGTCACTACCTTCAGCCGCCAGGTCAAGAGCCTTGAGACAAAGGGGTTGATTTTCAGGCGCGTGTCGGAGGAAGACAGGCGGGTTACTCTTTTGGGGCTGACAACCGCCGGAGAAGAAGTCATGTCGCGGATCGACAGCTACATGGCCGACAGGATCGAGCAGATATTTACGTCAATGACCCCTTTCGAGCGGGAGACAGTGGTTCGGTCGCTTGGGTTACTGAACAGTGCCTTGGCGCGGACCGGTTGCAGTGGAGTTAATACGGATATAATTATTGCATGTTGCAAGTAATAACAAAGGGAGATGCTGTGATGAGCAAGGAAATCAGTGGTTTTTTGGACAGTGACAAGAAGAGTGTTTCCCCCGAATGCGCCAGCACTCAGAACGACGTCCTGAATAAACCTCCATGTTGAGGGCCTCCACTCTCCGCCGGCGGTGGAGAAATCAGCGAAAACGTCCCCGGTTTCATTGATTGGCTTGATACACCAGTCGGACGGACACCTCGCATCTCGACCGAACTTGCTTTGCTCGATCACCTTGGAGCCTGCAAGGCCCGTTGGGGAATCGGCCGCATGAGCTATATGGTTCCGCCCGGCCTGTACGCAATCGGCACTCCTGCGGCGGATGATCCGGTGTTGGTCACAGCCAACTACAAGATGAGCTATGATATTATCCGTCAGTCGCTGACCGGGCGCAACGTCTGGCTGCTGGTGCTCGAGACCTACGGTATCAACGTCTGGTGCGCGGCGGGCAAGGGGACGTTCGGCACCGGCGAGTTGGTGCGCAGGATCGAATCCAGCAGGCTGGCTGAGGTAATCAGCCACCGCCGGTTGCTGCTGCCGATTCTGGGGGCTCCAGGAGTGTCTGCCCATGAGGTATCCCGGAGAAGCGGTTTCAGCGTCAGCTACGCCACCATCCGCGCCGCAGATCTGCCCGAATACCTGGACAACGGTAAGGTGACGACGCCGGCCATGCGGGAGTTGACTTTCACCTTCTACGAACGGTTGGTATTGATCCCGGTGGAGTTGGTGCAGGCCTTGAAGCCGGTCGCTCTGATCGGCGGAGTGCTCCTGATGCTGGTGGCGCTCCTTGGTGACACAGCTTCGGGAGTAGCGGCATTTTGCGCCTTTTTTGGCGCGGTTCTGGCGGGGATTGTCCTCGGGCCGCTTCTTCTTCCCTGGCTGCCTGGGCCAAGTTTTGCACTCAAGGGGGCCGCAATTGGGCTGTTCTGGTTCGGATTTTTTTATCTGCTGGCCGGAGGAGATTCCTGGAGCAGGCCGGTGACGCTGGCTATCTTTCTGGCCATACCGGCGGTGAGCGCATTTTTCACCCTGAATTTCACAGGATGTTCCACATATACCTCCCGCTCCGGTGTGAAGAAGGAGATGCGCATCGCTCTGCCGGTCATGGGGGGCGTGTTGCTGATCTGCGCGGTTTTACTGCTGGCACAAAGGTTACTGTAATTGTCCAAGGAGTGGGTTATGAAAGGTTTCAGATATTTGAAAGAGGTATCCACCTTGCAACTGGATCAGGCCGCCTGCGTCGGCTGTGGCAGGTGTCTTGAGGTATGCCCGCACCAGGTGTTCTCCCTGGCGGAGAAGAAAGCCTCCATCAGAGACAGGGATGCCTGCATGGAATGCGGCGCCTGCGCGCTCAACTGCCCGGTCAGGGCCATCACGGTTGATGCCGGAGTCGGCTGCGCGACGGGACTGATAAATGAATGGCTGCAGGAACGTAAACTGCGCGCTCCTGGAGGAAACTGCTGCTCCTGAGTAGATAAGGTCAACCTGCACCGCGAATTACGCCACCCCCAGTTTCTGGAGATACGGCAGTTGTTGAGTATTGAATTTTTCGATCATGAGGTTGATTTCTGCACGGATTTCATCTCCGGATTCGAGCGTTACGCCCTCTTTTTCAAGTTTATAGTCATTTGCCCTCAGGTACTCCCACAAGAAAGTTTCAGGTTCTCCCCCCTTGGTCAACTCGCAGATCAGCAGAAGCATTTGCGGCCAGCTCAACCGTATTCCGCCTTGCAATACCGGAGAGGCGAGGAATTGGTGGTCGGTAGTGCAAAATGCACGCTCCATGATTGAGGTGTTATAGCGCCAGGCACTCTCGATGGACTCCGGAGACGGATCTACCGCCGGTTTTATGTATTCTGCCGCAGATAAGACGATGAGCGCTTCTAAAATGTTTACCGCCCCGAGAGAGGCTATTTCCGGACGTAATAACAACTCATCCAGTGAATGGGCCCGCTCTTCCAGGGCAGAGATGATCGGATCGTATAAATCGGGTCGAAGTTGTTTTCTTCCGATTGGGAAGGTCGCCTCGAACGCAAATGTTTCCCGTGGTATCAACAATGAATAACGGCTTGCCAACAAGAGCTCCTTTTGCTCGTTAGCGGTAAGACGTAGCCGATCCCAGGTAAAAATATCGGTTCTGAATTGTTGATTACTTGCGAAATCCTTTACGGTTTCTCTCATGACCGGATCGGTAATCTCATTCAATATCTGCTGCATCGGCTTGGAAAAACGGAGCGAATCCCTGAAGTCAATGAATCTGGCAGAACATGCAAACATAAGGTCCGCCGATGCAAAATCTTTGACCACATCTGCATGATAGAATAACGTCCAGTCACGATTGAAAAACTCGTGGGCCAGATAATTGCGGGAGAGCGGGCTGATATATTCGAAAAAGGCGCCTGCCGAGGGGTTTGCGTTGAAATAGGACAGATCCAGCTCTTTCAGTCTTTCGACGAACCCGACGGAACGTTCGATTCGCTCCAGCAGAGGGGCGGATTGCGTGTCGGCGTAAGATGTCATCAACTGCCTTAATGGTGCGTTCGCAGCCCAGCCTGGCATGCTGTTGTAGCCGTTGTACACAACGCCACCCGGCTTAAGCCTGCGCTTGATGAACTCCACTATATCCTTTCGTTTCTCGTTGCTGACCCACGAATAAACGCCGTGCAGCGTTATAAAGTCAAACTCCGGCAATGGGAGATCTCCAAGATCGGCAAAGTCCGCTTCCCAGAATGTAGCGTTCGAAAGCCGTGCCCGTTCAGCGATCCCGGAGGCAGCCTGGATATGCTCACGGTTGAAATCAATTGCGTGGAACCGCCCTTCGGGGTGACAGGCAGCAAACAGATTCAATGATTCTCCCAGACCGCATCCCAATTCGCAGTAAGTGAACTGCCGGTCGAGCGGTACCGGCAGGAAACCGTTCATCAACAGAACAAAGTTCAATGCCGACGGTCCCAGCTCCGGATAGAAACCGTTTGAATATTCTATATCTGCTACATATCCATCTTTCCAATCCATGAGCGTCCCCAAAGTTATTTATTCCAAACAAATAGATGCGTAAAACGCGTCACATTTCCACATCAGCAACAACGCTGCTCACTGCCACTGCCGCTTTTCGCGGTCTCACCCTGTTCAGCAGCAGATCCATGTAGTAGTAAACCACTGGAGTGATGTAGAGAGTCAGCAGCTGCGACGTCAACAACCCGCCCACGACTGCGAGGCCCAGCGGTTGCCGCGACTCCCCGCCTGCGCCCAGCCCCATGGCAATCGGCAAGGTTCCCATCAGGGCCGCCATGGTGGTCATCATAATCGGCCTGAAACGGACTATGGCCCCCTCATAAATGGCATCAAGCGGTCGCTTCCCACCCTCGCGCTCAGCTTCCAGGGCGAAGTCGATCATCATGATGGCATTCTTTTTGACGATGCCGATCAACATGATAATCCCTACGAAACCATAGATATTCAGATCGCATTTAAAGATCATCAGGGTAATCAGCGCCCCGAAACCGGCCGCCGGCAGCCCGGACAGGATCGTGACTGGGTGGATATAGCTTTCATATAGTACACCGAGCACAACGTAGATGACGAAGATAGCCATTGCCAACAGTAACCATAACCCGCTGAACGAGGATTTGAAAGCCTGGGCGGTACCCTGGAAACTGGTGCTGACGGATGCAGGGAGTGCTGCGTCGGCAAGTTTGTCAACCAGCTTCATAGCATCGCCAAGGGCTAGGCCGGGGCGCAAATTGAACGAGATCGTTACCGCAGGAAGCTGTCCCAGATGATTGACCGCCAGCGGGCCGATGGTTTTTGAAATTGTCGCGATGGTTTCGAGCGGTACCAACTGCCCGGTTTTGGCATGGATGTAGAGCATGCTGAGCGCTGCCGGGTCCCCCTGGTAGAGCGGGTCAAGTTCGAGGATCACCTGGTACTGGTTGGTCGGTGCAAAGATAGAGGAAACCTGAAGCGAACCATAGGCATAGGAGAGAGCGTTCTCCACCTGCAGCACGGTGAGCCCCAGTGCCGCCACCTTGTCCCGATTGATCTCCACATGCACCTGCGGATTGCTGATCTGCAGGTCGCTTGTAACATCCTGCAACTCCGGCAACTCACGCAGCTTTGTCTCAAACTCGGTAGCAGAGCGGTACAGCTCATCGGTATCCTGCCCCTGCAGGGTGAACTGGTACTGGCTTTTGGAACTTGTGCCGCCGATCTGGATCGAGGGGACGTTTTTCAGGAAGGTGCGGATTCCCGCAACCTTGGCAAGTTTGGGGCGCAATTCCTGAATCACCTCATCCGCAGAGAGTTTGCGCTCTTTACGCGGTTTCAGACGCATGAAAAAACGTCCGGCGTTGCTGCCGCTGTTTCCTCCTATTGATGACATGAAACCGTCGATATTGGGATCCTTCGCGATAATGGCCGCCACCGCTTCCTGATGCAGCTTCATGTCGGCGAAAGATGTTCCCTGGGCCGTCTCGGTATCGGCGTTGATCCTTCCTGTGTCTTCCATCGGCAGAAATCCCATCGGAATCGCCATGAAGAGCCAGACGGTCAGCAGCGTGATCAGCAGGGTCACGGCCATGGTTGTCCGGCGGTAATGCAGCACCTGTTTCAGGGAGCGTTCATAAAGATGGAGCATGCCGTCGAAGAAGTTCTCCATCGTCATGAAGAGGCGTCCGTGATGTTCAGTCGCCGGCGGTTTCAGAAATCGGCTGCAGAGCATGGGGGTCAGGGTCACGGACACAAAACAGGAAACCAGAATCGCCACGCTGATCGTTATTGCGAATTCGTGCAGCAGACGCCCCAGAATACCGCCCATGAACAGGACCGGAATAAAGACAGCCACAAGCGATATGGTCATCGAGAGGATAGTGAAGCCGATCTCCTTGGACCCCTTGAATGCCGCCTCCATCGCGCTCTCCCCCCTTTCCATGTGCCGGACTATATTCTCCAGCATGACAATCGCGTCATCCACGACAAAACCGACCGACAGGGTCAGGGCCATCATGGAGATGTTGTTGAGGGAGAAGCCAAACAGTTGCATGACGGTGAAGGTTCCGACGATGGACATCGGCACCGCCAAAGCGGGGATAATAGTGGCGGAAAGATTACGCAGGAAGAGGAAGATCACCATTATGACCAGACCGATCGTCAGTACCAGGGTGAACTTGACATCATGCATCGATTGGCGGATCAGGCTTGAGCGGTCATAAAGTACATTCAGTTCGACCGAGGCCGGCATCTGGCTCCGGAAGGCCGGAAGCAGTTTCCTGACGTTGTCCACGACCTCGATAGTATTGGTGCCGGGCTGACGCTGCACGGTCAAAACTATTGCACGGGTGTTGTTGTACCAGCCGGCTATCTTGGTGTTCTCCACACTGTCGACAACCCGCCCCAGTTCCTCCAGGCGGACTGGTGAACCGTCCCGATACGCCACCACCATCTTCCTGTAGGAGGATGCCTTGAACAACTGCCCGTTGGCTTCTATGGTATAGGCCTGTTTTGTCCCATCCAGCACCCCGGTCGGGAGATTGACGTTTGTCTCGTCTATAGCGGTCGCCACTTCGTCGATGCCTATCTGGCGCGACGCGAGCGCCTTCGGGTCAAGCTGTGCCCGCACGGCATATTTCTGCGAACCGTGCACATTGACCTGGGCCACTCCACTGATGGTGGAGATACGTCGCGCGATCAGGGTCTGGGCATACTCGTCAACTGCGGAGAGAGGGAGCGTGGGGGAACTGAACGCCAGGTAGAGGACAGGCTGATCTGCCGGATTTACCTTGCGAAACGATGGCGGCGTCGGCATGTTTTTCGGCAACGTGCGGATGGCAAGCGAGATGGCCGCCTGTACGTCCTGGGCAGCCGCATCGATATCGCGGTCCAGGCTGAACTGGAGGGTGATCCTTGTCGTGCCGACACCGTTGGTCGAAGTCATTGAATCGACCCCGGCAATGGTCGAGAGCTGGTTCTCCAGCGGGGTTGCCACCGCCGATGCCATGGTATCCGGATTGGCTCCGGGCAAGTTGGCGTTTACCTGGATGGTAGGGAAATCCACGTTGGGGAGGTCGTTCACCGGCAACAGGCGGTAGGATACCACGCCGAAAATGAAGATGGCGATCATGATCAGCGAGGTCATGATCGGCCTGCGGATGAAGATATCAGCGATGTTCATTTCGTCTTGACCACAGCCGGCGGTTTCTCTTTAGATTCAACTGTTGCCCCAGGGGTCAGGCGCAACTGGCCGTCCAACACCACGGTTTCACCCGCTGCCAGACCCTTCTCGATAACCGTCTCATCACCCGACACAGCTGCGGATGTTACCTGACGCATCTCTACCGTATTATCCGGTTTAACCAGATAAACAAACTCTCCCTGCTGGCTTGTCTGGATGGCATGGGTAGGGACAATTACGGCATTCTTACGGGTTCCCAGCGTCATGACCACATCTGTAAACTGGCCCGGCCAGAGTTTATGCGACCTGTTGGCAAATACCCCCTTGAGCTTGATCGTACCGGTTGCCGGATTCACCGCATTATCCAAAAAACTGATCGTCCCCCCCTCCCTGCTCCCCGGTTCATTAGGGATAACCGCCTCAATCCTTAATTCGTTTCCGGCCATGGCCCGTTTTACCTCGGCCAGCCGTTTTTCCGGAATGGAAAAGGTGACGTAGATCGGAGTCAGCTGATTGACCGTCACTATCGGCAGATCGTTTGCCTTCACCAGATTGCCCGGTTGCAGTGCAACTGTGCCGGTCCGGCCGGATACGGGCGAACGGATGGAACAGTAGCCGAGCTGAATTTTGGCGCTTTTTATGGCTGATCGATCGGCAACTACGGCAGCAGCCAATGATTCGGCATTCGACCTCAGCAGGTCATACTGATCGTGCGTAACAATCCCCTCCTTGAGTAGCCCCCCGTATCGCTCCGCCTGTTCAGTGGCAAATCTGGCCTGCGCCTGATCTTTGGCCAGGGTGGCTTCGAGTTGGTTAACTGTTGCCTGGAACGGCTCCGGATCGATACTGATCAGCAAGGCTCCCTTCTCTACGTCACTCCCTTCCGTAAAATGGATCCGCGATATCTGGCCGCTTACCTGCGATTTGATGGCAACAGTGGTATATGCCTCGATGTTGCCGATCGCCTTGATCTGGATCGGCACATCTTTCTGCAGTACCTGCGTCAGCTTAACCGGCACCGGCGGTTTTGCCTTGGGCTTCTCTTTTATTGACGTACAGGCAGCAAAGAAGAGCAGTACAACTGATATTGCCAGGATTATTGAAGTTTGCTTCATTTGTTCTTCTTCTTTGGTTCACTTTTGATATCATTCTCCAGCACAAAATCATTTGTCATAACAACCTCGGTTCCACCCTTTCCATCCGGTTTAAGAAGGCATAGTGCATTATTGGGAGGGGTTGGAATCCTGGGCATAAGCGATCTGCCGATCCTTCTGTATGCCTGGTTCAGGACTTCGATAACTTCGATGTCTGTTATGGATTCCTCGCTCTTCTTGTTATTGTAAACGAACCAGTCGCCTGTCTCTTTTCTTATCAATTTTTTCTCTGGAAGCCCGTTTCTCAGTTTGTTCAATTTTTCTAGCAGCGGCGTGACACTTGCGTGTGCAACTTCTTTGTTTGCAGCCGCTTCATGCCCCACCTTTTCGGCTGCTAACGGATTAGGCTGGGCATGAAGCTGTTTGACCGAATTTTCCAAAGCTTTTGAGAGATTTTTGTCGTAATCAGCCATTTTAATGTTGAGGCTGCTTATGTTTTTCAGAACCGTTGAACCTGCTGCATTCTGCAGGCGCTCAGTTTTAATCAGGGAGATAAACATATAAATCTGGAAAACAACAAGCAGGGCAAGTAGAAGCGATGAAATAGTCAGGAACGTTTTAGAAAGCACGTTTTTAGTGTTTGCGGAGGAGGTGATTGATTCCATTTCCGCCGTCAGTAACTCATAGCTCAGTGATATGGTGTTAACCTGTTTTATGAGGCGCTCGGTATCGCCAGAAACCAGATCGACCTTCGATGAAATATATTGGGTATTGGCCAATGAATCCTGCAGTGATTCCATGATCTTATTCAATTCAACAGCGGCAGCAGTATTTTCCAACCGGATATTATCAGGCTCAACAATTGATTCGGGCATTTGCCGGTTATCCGGCAGTTCTTGAAAAGAGCCCGGGGGGGAAACCTCCCCATCCGCTTCGTCTTCAGAGTTCACGCCATCACCCGGACTCGCTGCATAATCCTCTGTATCCTGATCCGGCAAAATCTCGGATACTTCATTGCCGGAAATCTCATCCCCGCCCAGAAGCGCATGAACTTCTTCCCTTGGATCAGATATCAACTGTTCCGGAATCTCTTCCGATTCAGGATCTTCGATATCCGCAGTTTCCCCTGAATTCGCGCCGTCGCTTTCGGCGGCGCCCGCCTCCATGGAAACAACAGTTTCCTCCGTGTCGGAGACAACGGTTTGATCTCCTGGGCGATCGGCCTCAACATACTCTTCTATATCAACTGAAGAAACGGCATCTGCGGAGCTATCCTCATAGGCACTACTATCCTCATAGGCACTACTATCCTCAGAGGCAGTGACATCCTCAGAGGCAGTGACATCCTCAAAAGCGCCGACATCCTCAGAGGCAGTGACATCCTCAGAAACACCGACATCCTCAGAAACACCGACATCCTCAGAAACACCGACATCCTCAGAGGCGCCGACATCCTCAGAACCATTGGCATCCTCAGAGGCGCCGACATCATCTGCTACAATCCGATCAGAGGTGGAATCCGGCTGAACAGAGAGCTCAAGATTATCGTCAGTAACTTCCAGAGTTTTAGCTGAAACCTTTTTACTCTTTTTAGATTTTTTTATTGAACCATCAGTCGAAATCGCCAAATCAGAGGTGCTCCCCTCATCCGATACACTCTGGTCAGAGAGTGGCTCCTGCTGAGCAGAGGCCTCAAGATTAGCTCCAATCACTTCCATAGTTTCAACCGAAACCTTTTTTGTCTTTTTAGTTTTTTTAGTTGTACCATCAGTTGAAATCGCCATAATATTCTCTCCAATATTGTTTGTGCATGGCTAGAATCTTCTTATCCTCGACAGCATAAAACAGATACCCGCCTGGACAGGATTCAATATGCACCAGAATTTGTCTGGGTAAAAGGCATTTTATGAGTCACTTCAATCGTCCCAACAATATTTCTAATTGTTGTCCATCCGGAAACCATTTATAACAGAATGTAATAAAAATGGGGTGGCAAATACAGGGAGTCGTGGCACTTTTTTAGTGCAGATATACTTGAATGCAGCGACCTCCCGATACTTGTGAATATGGAATATATTCGCCTTTTTATCTGTATATCTGTGGTATCTTCTAAATCTGTATATAGACCGATGAAGCATAGGTATGGTCATGATATTTGATTCTCTCGACAATTTCGGCTCTTATACCGGACTTCATCCAGGATTTGCCGATGTCCATTCATACATATCAAAGACCGACCTGACATCCCTTACCATTGGCAGGCATCCCGTAAATGGCCATGGTCTGTACGCATCTGTAAACGAGTACGATACGAAGCCGGTCGAAGATTGCTTTATCGAATGCCACCGGAAATACATCGACGTTCAGATTGTACTCTGGGGCGAAGAATCAATTGGAGTATCGTGCAAAATGCTGTGCGATGCTCAACCTTACGATCAAGAAAAGGACCTGCAGAAACTCACCGGCAAGGTTGATTTCATCACGCTGCTGCCAGGATTATTTGCACTGTTTTTTCCGCACGATGCCCATGAACCTGGCGTGAGAAGCGGAGTTCAGGCAGTTGCCGTCAAAAAGATTGTGTTCAAGGTGCCGGTATGATTCCTGAACTCCATTTTAGCAAAGAAAAGTATTCCACCACCCTGTTTTTATTCCAGTTACAAATCAAAGATGCAGTCAAGGCGGCGAGGATTGAGGCGACGGAGGCATACAAGCAGTATGTTGAGGAGTTGGAGACGAGCCAACGAAGAGGTCGCTTTGATTTGGAATTGGAATTACTCCCCCCATACTTGACGCACAACGGCATATCTGTATAATGTACCTTCAATTCACGAGACTGGATAACCATATGGCAATTGATAAATTTGAATCATCTCTGAAAAAGTTGGAAGATACTGTAAAACGGCTGGAGGGAGGTTCACTCTCATTGGAAGAATCCTTGAAAGCCTTTGAAGAAGGAATTAAACATTCAGCCTTCTGCTCCGGAAAACTTGACGAAGCCGAACGGAGGGTAGAAATTCTGCTGAAACAGAAAGACGGTTCCCTGAAGCGAGAACCGTTCGAAACAGAAGACTCCTGATCGAAAGGCTCCAATCATTATGGATTTGAAATCATACCTCAAAGAACAATCCGCCAAGGTTGATGCGGCGCTTGACCGTTATCTCCCAAAAGAGACGGAACTTCCACACAGCGTCCACAAGGCCATGCGCTACTCCATATTTGCCGGTGGAAAACGGGTCCGCCCGATCCTGATGCTGGCCTCCTGCCAGGCGGTTGGAGGCGATACTGAGCGTGCCTTACCCGCTGCCTGCGCTATGGAGATGATCCACACCTACTCTCTTATCCATGATGACCTGCCGGCTATGGATGATGACGATTTTCGCCGTGGCAACCCGACGAGCCACAAGGTTTTTGGCGAAGCTGTAGCTATCCTGGCAGGCGATGCCCTTTTGACCGAGGCCTTCAAGCTGACCAGCGATCCGCGCTACGCCAACGACTGCGACGCAACCGCAAGACTGGCTGTGATACACGAAATAGCAACTTGTGCCGGTTCCTACGGCATGGTAGGGGGGCAGGTCGTGGACATGGAAAGTGAGGGAAAATCCGACATAGACCTTCCCACTGTCCAATACATCCATACTCACAAGACCGGAGCCCTTATCAAGGCTTCGGTCGTGGCGGGCGCCCTTCTGGGAGGCGCGGACGAGAGGGCGTTGGCGGCGATCGCGCGCTACGGTGAAGCGGCCGGTCTGGCATTTCAGATTGCCGACGATATCCTCGATATTGAAGGAACAACTGAAGAGATCGGTAAGGATGCCGGCAGCGACCAGGCTCGCGGAAAGGCCACCTACCCGGCGGTGATCGGTCTAGCCGCCGCCAGGGATGAGGCCAGGAACATGATGGATGAAGCCATGCGGGCGCTTGAGATTTTTGGAGCCGAAGCCGACCCGCTCCGGGAAATCGCAACCTATATTGTGAGTAGAAAAAGTTGATCGCATCCGGATCACGGGGAAAATATGTCTATCCTTGATACTATAAATTCCCCCGACGACTTGCGCCTGCTTCCGTCCTCTCAACTTCCTGCTGTTGCAGCGGAATTGCGCCGGATAATTATTGATACCTGTGCGGCAAACGGAGGCCATCTCGCCCCCAGTCTGGGAGTAGTCGAATTGACTATCGCCCTGCACCGCGTTTTTGAAACACCGAATGATAAGATCATATGGGATGTGGGACACCAGGCATACGCCCACAAGATATTGACAGGCCGTCGCGACAGTTTCAGCACACTCCGCACCCTGGGCGGCATCAGCGGCTTCCCCAAACGCCACGAATCCGCTTACGATGTCTTCGATGCGGGTCACTCATCAACCTCAATTTCGGCGGCCACGGGATTTGCTGCGGCCCGTGATCTGGATGGCCGAAAGAACAAGGTTCTTGCGGTGATAGGGGACGGTTCCATGACTGGCGGCATTGCCTTTGAAGGCATCAATCACGCCGGCGAACTTAATAAGGACATGGTTATTATCCTTAACGATAATGAGATGTCGATTGCCGAAAACGTTGGTGCTCTCTCCAATTTCCTCTCCCGCACCGCATCCAGCGAGTTCGTACACCGCCTCAAGAAGAGAACCGAATCATTCCTGAACCGGCTCGACATGGGAAAAGGGGTTCTTCAGGTGGCCCGCAAGATGGAGGAGTCATTCAAGGGGCTCTTCACCCCCGGCATGCTATTCGAAGCATTCGGTTTCGAATACATCGGCCCTATCAACGGCCATGATCTGCCGGCCCTGATAGAAACTCTGGAAAATGTAAGAAAGTTCGATAACGCCGTACTGCTCCATGTCCTGACCAAAAAAGGGAAGGGTTACAAACCGGCAGAGGATGCTCCGTCCCTGTTTCACGGCGTTGGTCCATTCGAGATAGAAACCGGCAAGGTGCTGAAAGGAAAGGGGGGGGCAGCCTCCTACACCGCCATCTTCGGTTCTGCCCTCTGCAAACTGGCGGCAGAGGATGATCGTATTATTGCGATAACGGCTGCGATGCCGGACGGCACCGGCCTGACCGGCTTTTCCAAAGAGTTCCCGGAACGTTTCTTTGATGTCGGGATAGCCGAACAACATGGCGTCACCTTCGCAGCCGGCCTGGCCTCCGAAGGATACCGTCCGGTTTTCGCGGTCTACTCCAGCTTTCTGCAGAGAGCCTATGACCAGGTTTTTCACGATGTCTGCCTGCAAAACCTGCCGGTTACATTCGCGATAGACCGTGGTGGAGTCGTCGGAAGCGACGGCCCGACGCATCACGGCGCCTTCGATATTTCTTACCTGCGGCACCTGCCTAACATGACATTGATGGCCCCAAAAGACGAGAACGAATTGCAGCATATGCTAGCTACAGCCATCAGCCTGGGAAGCCCGGCAGCCGTGCGCTATCCTCGCGGCAACGGTTACGGAGTGGCATTGGACCAGAACCTGGATACGATTCCGGTCGGGACTGCCGAACTTCTGCAAGAAGGTCGCGATGCCGTCATCCTGGCGCTCGGCACGATGGTCTATCCTTCGCTGGAAGCAGCGAAGTCCATCAAGGAGCAGTACGGGATCACCCTGACGGTTGTCAATTCCAGATTTGTCAAACCCCTGGATGAGACGCTCATACTTGAACTGGCCCGGAAACACAAATACATCATAAGCATAGAGGAAAATGCACTGCAGGGAGGTTTCGGCACGGCACTCCTTGAACTTTTAGAACAGCACGACCTTCACGGAGTTCAAGTTCTGCGCCTAGGTTACCCGGACCGTTATATCCCGCAAGGAGAGCAACATGAACTGCGCGCCATGCTGGGCCTGGATACAACCGGGATCGTAGCTTCAATATGTAATTTTCTTTCACTGCCTCGATGACAGTGGTGATAATAATTAATTACTTGCCTAAATACCGTCTGCTGTGATATCAAGTTCGTCTTTCGTCGGTGAGTAGCGCAGCCTGGTAGCGCACCTGCCTTGGGAGCAGGGGGTCGCTGGTTCGATTCCAGTCTCACCGACCAGTAAATTCAAAGGGTTACAGTTTATTCTGTAACCCTTTTTTGTTGCTTTCTATTGTGCAGTCTATTTAAGTGTCCTTGCTACATCCCTCATAAAATCGAATCCGCCCCCGCGTCAATCTCTTCCCTGACAGTCGTAAGCAACTCGGCGCATATTACTATCAATTCCTGCCTAAGACTGTCCGCCTCCGATGAAAGAGGAATCTCCACCGATTCAGCAAAGTACTTAAATTTGGCTACAACATCCTCGAACTGCTCGATAGTGCAATTCATCCGGTCCCCTCCTCTATGGTCGTAATTCTGATACTAAAAGCAGAATATTCAGTCCTTCAGTTTCTTGGCAGGAAATATACTGTTACCCACTAATCAGAGTCAATAAAAAGACCACCCCTGAATATCAGGAGCGGCCTGGTCCAGTCGGCGGCAGACCTTAACCAAAACCACAGTTTCGCAGTTGGATATACCGTGATTTCGCACACCTAATCATGCTCTAAAAAGTTGCGAGACCCCGATATTTTTTCTTTGCGTCTTCCAATTCTTCAGCAAGCCGTTGCGTCAGATTTGCTTTCAGTTCCTGTGAGGCCTGTTTGAAAGATTTGTTCGACTTTTCGATGTAGTCGTTAAGCTGATCATTTGATACCAGAGAGCTTTCAGAAAATTCATACAGCGACAGGTATTTCGCATACAGAGCCTTCAGTCGGTCACTATCATTCAGGTACTTTCCGGGAGGGTTCTGAAGCTGCTGCATCAGCTTATCTGTTTCAGCTTTTATTTTTGCGGCTTTTGCAACTTTGTCCACATTAGTTTGAGGAATAAATTTCCGCCCCGCCTCAGAAGCCGCTTTCCATTCCGAAGAGATCTGGGTCAATGTATTAAATTTGCCATCGGCGCCGACCTTTATTCCATAAACCGCTTTCACGTAATTAGACGCGTAAAGCTGTTCAGACTTGTATCTGATATATCCATATGCCGATGCTGCAGCCACAATCAAGAGTATGACAAACCCCGCCACCCATTTAACAAGCCTGGACTTAGAAAAGGAAGAAGACTTCTCCTTCCCGTAAATACCCGACTTGCGCCCGGATCCATCTGAATATATATCAGCAGGGGATGTTGGATGTTTCCGCGTCCGTAATGCACCCAAGCTTGTAAAAGCATCTCTGATAATGCTGATGCTGCTTCCACGTGTTTTGCGCTTTGACTCACCCGGGTTTTCCTGGACGAAGTATTCAGGATAGATCCGTCCACAAGATTGACAATGTGCATAATGAGCGAGTTGGTGTCTGCATTCGGTGCAATATTTTTCCCTGGACTTTTGGGTTGCCCGTTTTGCGGATGACTCCCGAATAATTCTGATACTGGCTTTGCATGTGGAGCATTTCGTGACGAAGGCTTCACCCGATATCTCAGAAAAATCCACTTCGTTTGCGGTCGAGCATTTGAGGCATGAAAACTTCGTGCATTCCAGAGTTGGCCTGTTTGGCATTAAAACTTCGGAAATGTTATCTGAGATGCCATCTTGGGCGGTTTTATTTTCCGGAGTGGAGTCCGCTTTTGAGACAACTTCTTCATCTAAAAAAAACATGCCGTTAGCATGCTCGCCTGAACCCAGTCCGGATTCCATCGAATCGGCTGAACTGAAATCTTTTTCATTATTGAAAATATCACTCATCGAACCTGACGGTTCATCATCAAACGAAAAGCCATCTGTCTTATCGACCTGATCTCCCTCCAGTTTGGCGTCCTTCAGGTCATCCATGAAAGAAAATGGGTCTTCTGTCTTGGTTTGAGTCGGGCTGAGAGTTGCTTCCGCAGCCTTGTCAAGGGAAAAAGCACTGCTTTTATCTGTCATATATCCGACCTCCGCCCGACATATTGACCGTTATTGGTGCGAACTATGTCATCTCCAGAGGTCGGATCAGCGGCCGATACCGCGCTTGCCCCGTCAGATCCCTTTGAATAAAGATCATAGTCTGTATTCAGCACTACCCCTATTGAGTCTTCAAGTGGAGTCGCCCCTCCACCGGAGAGGATCTGATATTCATATGGGTTTTTCCATGCGTCCAGCAGGTTTCCAACATCGGCATCGGCGAGCGTTGCCGGAAAGTCGTTGTTGTGGTCAAGAGCATACGCAGTTATTGCATTGTCGATGGTTCGCATATCACTCATGGTTCTGGATCGCCTTGCAGATTCGATGTAATTACTGAAGGCGGGTATCGCAATGGCAGCCAATGCTCCAATGATAGCAATAACCATTAGAAGCTCTACTAATGAAAACGCACCTCTGCTGCGGAACAGACAGAGCCTGCAATTGAATAATCGCCTGTAAACAGGACCTGTTATGAATGATTTGAAGTCTGTCATGAGTGCTAAAATAGTGAAATGGTTTTCATTCGGAAACTCCATGTGTAAAAGGGCTGGTTTCCAATCCTGAAAGGAGTTATTTATCCTGTCAAGAAAATAGAGAGGTTGCGCGGAGTCTGAATCTAATAGGCTGCTGTCAACAGTGTTCAGGCTCTCTGTGTAGTGGATGTATAAAATCTTGTCAACAATATTCTTTACAGGCCGCACCATCAAAAAAGCGGAGAATCATGGAAGTAGGTTCGCTTTTCACCATGGCTGTTTGTTCCAGAGCAGCCAGTAAAACCCCAGGTCTTTCATAAGGTCGCTGAATTTGCTAAAATTTACCGGCTTGGTCACATAACTGTTGGCGTGATATTCATGGGCCATTACCAAATCCCGTTCGGCATCCGAGGTTGTCAGGATAACTACCGGCAGGGCCCGCAGGTAATCGTCACATTTTATCTCTTTTAGCACGTCAAGCCCATCCACCTTAGGGAGGCGCAGATCGAGCAGCATCAGATGCGGCATGGGGAATTGCTTTCGATCGGCATACTTTCCTCGCCCATGAAGATAATCCAGCGCTGCTTCGCCATCCTCAACATGCCTGATGCTGTTTGCCACCTTAAAATCATCCATATTCCGAATTACCAACTCTGCGTGGTCAATGTTGTCCTCCACCAGTAATATTGTCAATGCTTCGCCGACCATTGCTTTGCCTCCCTTATTTATCCGATGATTATTAGGATCAATGGAGAAGTGATTCAGAACATTTGCCCTTCTTCCCTACCCATCAGTTTCCTGGCAGAGTAAAGCAAAACCTGCTCCCCTTGCCAACACCTTCCGACTCGACCCAGGCGCGTCCGGCATGCGCCTCAATAATCCGCTTTACCAACGCCAGTCCAACACCGGTGCCTTCACTATTGGAATCCAGCTTGTTGAACAGACCGAAGATGTTCTGGTGATATTTCTCATCAATGCCTATGCCGTTGTCCAGAACAAAGAAAATATTATTTTCACTTTCTTTCCGCATACCAAACTGTATTCGCGGCTCTGCCTGATCACCCATGAAATTGATGGCATTCTCAAACAAATTTTGCAGCACCTCTCCCATGCGGCGTCTGTCACAGAATATCGTCGGCAGACCGGGCTGAACTTCAACCTTCAGGGTGTTATTCTTCAAAGGACCGGCCAGCTGAGCCAGCACCTCGTCCAGCAGCAGATTCATATCCACCGGTTCCGGTGTACTGATAACACGACCGACGGTAGATAGCTCCAGCAGATCGCGCAAAAGATCGTTCATCTTGTCGGCAGCGCCGCTGATCCGTTTCAGGTCACCCGCCATCCGATCATAGTTGCCATGCAAAAGATCCTTTTCCAGAGCGCCGGTAAAACCTTTTATGGTAATGATGGGACTCTTCAGATCATGTGAAACGGTGTAGGCAAAACGTTCCAACTCGGCTACCTTCAGATTCAGTTCTTCTTCTGTACGCTGCTGCTCAGCGCTGACCAACTGCAAATCTTTAAGTGTTTTTGCGAGACTCGGCATCTCGATCGCCATTGGAATTTTCGGAATGAACAATATCGCGGCGATCACCGAGATCACCATGGTGAAAGCCTTTACATAACCTTCCTGCCAGTACTCCGGCACATAAACGGTGTATACGGCAAAAAAGTGGGTTGTGCCGCACGCCATGATAAAGAGTGCGAACAGCAGGAATAACAATGCAAACGGCTCATCTCTTCTTTTATAGATAAAATATACCATGGCAAAGGCAATGGCGTAGTATGCAATTCCGGTAAAAATATCGGACACGACGTGCAGCCAGACCAAACCCGGCTCCCAGGAAAAACAGAAGCCGTGCGCCATATAGTCACTGACCATGCTGTGGTTCATCTATTTCTCCTCCTGCTTTTTTTCATATACTCTTTTAAGCCGATGAGAGCAAAAGAGATCCAAATCTGAAGATACGGTATTTATTGTATTGCGCCGATCTTTCGAAGAGAGGAATCACCCACGTATCTTGTCAATTCAGGCACGTCAAAAACTCGTCACCGGCTTGATCCAAATAATTCAAAATTCCGACATCGCGTTGGCTCTTCCGCATCGAATAAAAGCGGGAAAAGCGGCTAAAATCGACTTAATCGCAACAGTTTATCTAATTGGTATAACTTATGCTTTGTTTATACACAATTCTACTAACACCAACGAACAACGACCTCTGACCGGCTTAACCAGACTGATACAGAAAGGAGATGAGAAAGATGCCTTGGTATACCAACCCGGTCATAACCTGCAGGGTATTGAACAGAATAGCCAATCGTTACGAACATACGGCTCTTCAGGATCTCAAATCCATTCTGGACCATGCCACAGAATTGATATGGAGAAAACAGGAGCATTACTATGAATGCAACCAGCAAAAATAGAGAACAGGTAGAATTGATCGGTAAGACATACAGACGAATTCGCAGGAAGAGGTGACACTCTATGCAGCCTATCAACCAGAACCGGTTTCAGCAGCAGGTCATTCCTGCCGAGAAGAGGATATCAGGCTACGGGGAACCGAATTCCTACACTGTCATATCGCCCGCGCGCAGGGATAAGTTTATTCTCCCGGAGGATGTGGTGAGTCTATCGACAGGCGGTCCTTCAATTCTGAATTCATCAGTCAACAGGAAACCCTCCCTACCGGTTACTCAGGCTGAAAAAAAAGCATTGCGAGACAGCTTCTCGGTGTATGTCTGATATAACTTCAGTAGTCAGTAACCAGGATTTAGGATCAGAATAAACCGGAAGTCACGGCGGGAATTTTATGACAAACCCTGGTGTACCTATAGAGAACTCTCCGAATAGTTACCCAAACTTCTACTTCATAAGGATTTTCAGGGCCTGTTTGAGCAGCCCTTCCACCGAGACGCCGCCAGCGGCATCCAGTCCGGCAAGGGCCTTACGCACCTGCGGCTCCTTGTAACCCAGGTTTAACAATGCCGAGACCACATCCTCCAGGACGTCATCTGCCGGGATCTCCCGACGCTCTACCGCCGGCAACGATGACAGATCAAGCTTGCCAGCCTTCTCCTTCAATTCCAGAATCAGGCGTTCAGCAGTCTTCTTGCCGATGCCGGGAATAGCAGATAGCTTGTGAATGTCGCTTTGGGCCAGCGCCTGGGATAATGGTCCTGGCTGAATGTTGGACAGGATATCCCGGGCCAGTTTGGGTCCGACACCGGTGACAGATATCAGCAACTGGAAAAAGGACTTTTCCAGGCGGGTGCGGAAACCGTAGAGTTGTATGGCATCCTCCCTGACGCTTGTATGGATATGCAGGGTGGTTCTGCCCCCCTCTTCAGGCAGCTCGTAGTAAGTTGAAAAAGGTATCAGTACCCTGTAGCCGACACCGTTCACGTCCAGAATGATATGGTCGGGAGATTTGTGGGCGATTAGCCCGGTCAGGAGTGCAATCACAACTTCATATCCCTCCAGGATGTTTTTTGACGCTTTGACACTCCACCGGTTCCGGTTAACTGTTTGAGCCCGTAAGAATTGATATGACAGACCGCAACCGCCAGAGCGTCCGATGCGTCGGCCTGGGCGGTCTCAGGCAAACCCAGAAGCGCCTTGAGCATCTTCTGGACCTGACCTTTTTCAGCCCTGCCCCGACCCACAACTGCCTGCTTTACCTGCAGAGCGGTGTATTCCGCAACCGGAAGGCCGGCATGAACAGCGGCCACAATAGCAGCTCCACGGGCCTGTCCCAATTTGAGAGCACTCTGGACATTAGTCGAGAAAAATATATTCTCTATAGCTACTTCGTCAGGCCGATATTGGGCAATAATTTCGGACAGACCATCGAATATCAATTTCAACCTCCCTGCAAAATCAGAGGCTTTGTCAGTAAATATTGCTCCGTTATCGACATGAAGAAGCTTGTTGCCGGCCTGATCCACAATGCCGTAACCGGTAATGCGCGAACCGGGATCGATACCGAGTACCCTCATCAGAAGCCGCACCCGCAGCCGTTTTTGGCGTGATACTTCTGATGATAAACCTCCGCCTCCCAAAAGATTGTGGCGGGAACGATTTCGGTAACTATTCTGCGGCGCAACCGGCCCGAAAGATCAAGCCTTTCAAGCGATTCTTCCGCGATATTTTTCTGAGCAGGAGAAAGAAAGAAGATAGCCGAGCGGTACTGGTCGCCGACGTCGGGCCCCTGGCGATTGAGCTGGGTCGGGTCATGGCACTCCCAGAAAACATTAAGCAGTTTTTGATAAGATATCTGCAGAGGGTCAAAAGTTATTTCCAGCGTCTCGGCGTGGCCGGTGCCATGATTGCAAACATCCTGATAAGTCGGATTTTCCATGCTGCCTCCGATATAGCCGACTCGGGTGGAAACAACGCCCGGAAGTGACATAAAGGCATCCTCGACCCCCCAGAAACAACCTGCTGCAAATATCGCCTTTTCAAGCATGTCGTCACCTATAAAACAGAGAAGGGGCCGTAAAGACCCCTTGGATCACATCATCTTTTCCATCTCTTCCGACGATATATCAAAATTGGCATACACGTTCTGCACATCGTCGTTATCTTCAAGCCTATCCATAAGCTTTAGCATACTTTCGGCCTGTTTACCCTCCAACACCACCAGTGTCTGTGGAATCATCGTAATTTCTGCGTTGGTGTGCTTGAAACCTTTACTCTCCAGCGCCTCGCGCACTTCGATAAAGGCGCCCGGCTCGGTTGTCACCTCGAACTGTTCATCCTGTTCGGCAACATCTTCAGCGCCGGCTTCGATTGAAGCTTCGAAAAGCTGCTCGAAATCAACTGATCTATCATAAAGGATCAGTCCTTTTTTACTGAACATCCAGGAGACGCAGCCAGCCTCGCCCATGTTGCCATTGCACTTGGTGAAGATGCTGCGAATATCGGATACCGAACGGTTGCGATTATCGGTCAGGACTTCGACCAGAACCGCAGCGCCTCCGGGGCCGTACCCCTCGTAGATGATCTCTTCGTAGGTAACCCCCTCCATACCGCCGGCACCCTTTTTAATGGCACGTTCGATATTGTCTTTGGGCATATTTTCGGCCTTGGCCTTGTCGATGGCCGTTCTAAGACGGGGATTCGCGACAGGGTCCCCCCCTCCCAGCTTTGCAGCAACTGAGATTTCCTTTATGATCTTGGTAAAAACCTTACCGCGCTTGGCATCAGCCGCGCCCTTTTTATGCTTGATTGTGCTCCACTTATTGTGACCCGACATCGTTCTCACTCCTTTGAGAAAGTATGATATTGTTATTTCAGTGTTGTTTTTTCTGTTGCCTAAAAAAGCGGTAGATATTAGCATAGAGACTACTCTCTGTCCAGAGGGGAAAACGATGAAAAGGCGAGTGGATATGAAAAACTGGAAAATGAATGTCTGTTTCTGGCTGGTGGGTAATCTGCTCTTGACCGTTTTGGCGGGATGCGCGACCAGGCCTCTCAATGACTCACTGTTCCCTCCTATATTGTCGCAGGACGAGGTTGTCCGCTCATACGAAAAGTTGGGGAGGATTGAGATTACAAGAGAGGTCTACTTATCCGACGGTTTAATTTCCAACGATATACGCGAATGGGGTTTCTCGGCGATACGGAAGGAAGCTGCCAAAATGGGGGCTGATGCCGTAATTTTTCCTGAAATCACCGGCGCGCACACCATGACTATCATGCTCCCTTCAACCGAATACCGTGCGACCGGGATTGCCATCAAATTCAAATAGGGATTGACAGAGTGGATGGTAATTTAATATAAAGATCGTTCGCATATAAATGGCGGCGTAGCCAAGTGGTAAGGCAGAGGTCTGCAAAACCTTTATTCAGCGGTTCAAATCCGCTCGCCGCCTCCAATAAAAATAAGAGGTTAGCTTGTACAAGCTAACCTCTTTGCCGTATTTGGCTATCCGAATGCGTTGGAACTAAGCTGCGGCGTCCATCAAACCACTGCCTGACTTGAAACAAGTTGCATCGGCTCTGTGTCTTTAAGCCTTGCATGCCTCTATCAGTTCATTTAGCACTTTGTCAGCCTGATCATACGGTACCTGACAGGTACCGACCTTCGTGTGCCCGCCACCACCGTATTTGAGCAGCAGCGAACCGACATCAACGGTAGCGGTCCGGTTTAGTATGCTGTATCCGACGGAAATGGCAACAAACTCTTTTCCACGTCCATCTATCATCCTTATTGAGATATTGGTTTCAGGATAGAGCGAGTAGATAAGGAACCTGTTAGAAGGCGGTATATCTTCCTCGCCACGTGCATCCGTAACCAGTATCTGGCCGTTAACAAGTGAATGTTTCGTTAGGAACTCGCGCGCCTTCTGGTCGTTATCCCGATACAGTTCAATTCGTTCCCTGGTATCAGGTAAACTGAGTATTTCATCGATACTCTTCGTTCTGATATGGTCAACCAGATCGCTCATAAAGGCCAGATTGCTGATACTGTATCCCTTGTGATACCCAAGTCCGGTTCTGGGATCACAGATGAATCCCAGGAGTACCCATCCCTGGGGATTCAGAATCTCCTCCTCCGTCAACTGACCCGAATCAACCTTGTCCACATATTCAAGCATCTCCTTGAACTTGACAAACTTTTCTGATCCATAATAGTCAGATATTACACGGGCTGCACTAGGTGCCAATGTGCTGCGTCCCTCAAACTTGCCTTCAAGTAAAATGCGTTCATGTTCGCTGGAATGATGATCGAACCAGAGTCCGCACCCTTGAACATACGGCACATTTGCAAGGATGTCATTTTTTCCGACAGGGACCTTACCATCCTGCAAATCCTTGGGATGTGCGTAAACCATCTCGTCCATCAATCCAAGCTCCTTCAGCAGCACTGCACAGCAGATACCATCAAAATCCGAACGTGTTAAAAGTCGCATTTTAATTACCTCCGTAAGCTAGATTTGTTTTGGTAAGAAAGATTCTAATTGAATGATAATACCACTAATCCCGAAAATGGCAAATTGTGAAAATCATGGTCGTTGTTAAATCAGATGAACTGTCTGAGCTGTTTCCGTCTGCACAGTTAATGGTTTATCTAATCATGAAGCAGAATCTTGTGGGTCATATCGTAGAAATACAACCTGCAGATTTGATGCCGTCAGGAGCAGCACAGTTCGCGTGTAGTGAGTCTTCTGCCCCATTTTGTTCGCCTATTAACGTTGTTTGTCCGGTTCGAAGAGAGAGGTGCGTATGACGTGAGATAAAAGGCCGCAGATACCGAGCAGCATCGACAGCATAAACAGCATCGGATACTCGACTGCAACTATCAATGGTGTCAAGACAATGCGGAACAGTGCCCGTAAGGAATCATGCTGACGGATGAAGTCGGCAATGGGCGGGCTATAGGTGTAATAGAATTTCACAGACGATCTACCAATGCGTGAATGGAGCAATATGTCATCGCGGAAATGTCTCAACACCATGACGTGCGGATCAAGGTAGCTTCCGTATGCTGCTGTAGCGATGAAGCAGCCGCCACCCGCTTTCGGTGACGAAGGAGCTATGTTGACGCCGTCTGACGTAGGGGGAGTATTACTGTTGGATGTGGAGGAGGACGTACCGACAACCACGTCAAGTGGGCCGTTATCAGCAACCAAAAAGGATATGGTATTACCGTTCAAGGTTGCAGGAGTTGAGGCTACCACCTTTGATGCTGCAGGAGTTAATAAATCCCATACACCATTTGAATCAACCTTGTAGAACAGAGGATTGTATGGAAGCGCATTGAAAGTCACGCTTAGCGTAACGGGGGATGACGAATTAACATTACTGACATTAATTCTTGCAGCTTTGACCGGCGTAAAATCGGCAGGCTTTCCCACGGTCGTCAATGCCGTCGTGCTGAGGGGGTAAAAAGAATCAATATTTCCCGTACCGGTTAATGCAACGTTGACCGGTATGCTGGGATCAGCCACGACGATGGACAAAAGTTGCGACTTCGCGCCTTGGGTGTTATCGATTACCTGTACGATGAAATCATAGGTGCCTCCTGCGGACGGAGTACCGCTGATTACCCCGGTTGCAGACGCGAGAGTCAGCCCTGGCGGTAAACTTCCACTTGTAATACTCCATCTGTATGGTTTGGACCCGCCTGATGCTGCAAGGGTTGAGGTAGGATATTGTGTCCCGATACTGCCCAATGGAAGTAGAGATGTGGATGTCGTTATGTTCAGTGCTGAGTTGATGACAATATCCAGTTTCTGTTGAGCGGATGTTTTGGCGGTCGAATCCGTCACTGTAACGGTTATACTGAATGTGCCGGGTGCGGTAGGAGCCCCCGTGATGGCACCGGTGCCGCTGTCGAAGTTCAGGCCAGGCGGGAGAGAACCGGTGTACGACCAGCTATTCGGCAGCGTACCGCCTGTCATGCTGATTGTCTGGCTGTAAGCATTGCCGACAACGACGCTCGGCAGAGTGGTGGTCAATATGGCGGGGGTGGGATTGATCGTGATGCTCAGGGTTTTGGTGGCCGTCTGCGGCGTTCCCGCAGAATCCGTCACCTTGGCGGTGAAGTTGTAGGTGCCCGCGACAGTCGGCGTACCGCTGATGGCACCGGTTACGGCGTCCAAGGTTAGACCTGTCGGTAGCGTTCCCGAACCGGGAACAATAACCCACGCCAGCGGAACGGTTCCCCCGACGGAGACCAGCCCATCGCTGTATCCGGCGGAGTTCTGTGTCCAACTTTTAAGGGATGCTGTTGTTATGCTGACGAGACCCACGTTCAGGGTATAAGAGCGTGTTGCCGAGGAGGGGGTCGGAGAGTTGCTATCTGTGACAGTAACCGTAACCGTATAACTGCCCGACGCCACGACCCCGGTTTTTGTGATAACGCCTGTTGCCGGATTTATTGCCATGTTCGCTGGCAGGCCAGCCGCTCCCCAGGCATAAGGAAAGACGCCACCTGCGGCGGCAAGGGTAGCCACAGTTTCGGGAGGAGCCGCCGGAGCCGCACTGCTTATGCTGGGAAGGCTGATGGTGGTGATGGACAACGGGTTAATACCGACACCCGAGCCGCTCAGGTAAAGCGTAACCTGGCCGCCGTTCGAGTTTATGACCGTCTTGAAGTTGTTCGAAGTATTGCCGGAATATGAACCGGCCGCTGTCGGCGCGAAGCGGAGCGTCATGTCGTAACTGGCGCCGGGGCTTATGGTCACCGGAGCCGGCGTTACGAAGGAATACGGGGCATCCGGGAGCGACATGCTCGATATAGCAAGTTGTGTGTTGCCGAAATTCACCAACTTGATCGAGACATCCTTGGTCTGGCCGGTGGCGACGTTGCCGAAATCTATAGCGCCGCTGGTGATGGGAACCCCGGTGGAATCGTTCACCACCAGTTGCGGCAGTGTGGACCACTGCTGCAACTGGGCAAAGATGTCCGCATTGCCGCCGGAGCGGCCATCCTTCCAGACAATGAGGAAGTTTCTGAAATTGCTGCCGCCAAAGGCGATGGCCGGAGAAATCTGGTTGCCGGGGGCGGTTGTAATGATGGAGTTGCCGCCGCTCAATTGCCCCTGCGGATCGACAAACTGTCCATAGATATCGATGTTGGAGATGTTGGCCGAACCGTTGCGGGCGTCCTCCCAAGCGATGAAGTAACGTTGATTGACGTTATCGAAACTCGCAACGGGGGATGTCCTGTCGCCGGTACCGGATGAAATTGTGATCTGGGAACCGTAATTGGTGAGATTGGAGAGGCTCAGCACCTGGGCCCTAATCTGCTTTGGTGGCGCGTTTTCTTCCCAGGCGATCAGCAGCCTGTTGGTGTTCGGATCAACCGCAAGGGCGGTTCCGGACTCGACGTTGTTTCCGAAGAATAAATCCTTGAACTGCCCGGGAATGCCACTGCGTATTACCGCCTGATTCGTGCTTGTGACGCTGAATCCCTGGTCTGCATATGCGCATGATGTGACTAGTTGGAGATTGACAGCATCTTCAAATCTCTGAGTATATCCTATCGTATGGGTTACGGTACTATTTTTGCCACTCCATGCCACAAAGTAATCACCCGTCATCGGTGAGAATGACAGCTTTGGTTGTGTCTCGCCCACCTGCACCGAATAGACGTGACTAATTGATGATCCACTGTCTGAACTACTTAGACGGGCGGCCTTGGAATAATCAGTTGTTGGATCGATGGTAACGGTACCAGATGTGTCTACTCCTACCTCGGCGGTCCTGATGATGTTTTTGTCAGCGATAGAGAGTGGTATGACCGTTCTTGTGTATGTATTAGGGCAGCCCGCGCCTTTGTTGCTCTCGCTCTCGGAAATATGAATATCAACATTATAATCGCTGGCCATATTATCCAGCCAAGCAACGGCGAATTTGCCCCTTGCCGTATTGTAGATAATGTCCGGTTCCGACTGGGATGTGTAGGTTGTGTCAGGCGTAACGATCGAAAAATTTGCTCCAGACAGCGATCCGTCCTGGTTGACAAGCTGGCCGTAAATCTGTCCATATCCGGGGTTACGGGTATCGGTCCAGACAACCAGGTACTTATTGGCGCTGGACGAGAATGCAACCTTGGGTTGGGACTGATTGCGGGGTGCATTGCTGATGGTGATGGTCCCACCGAACAGGGTCAACTGGGTGATCGCGCCGATACCGGTTCCCTTCAGCATCTGCCCCATGACGTCTGTCGTTCCATCGTCTTTGGTCTGAGTCCACACCACCAGGTAGCGGCTATTTTGATTGTCGTATGCCGTTGCCGGCTGTCCGTGGTCAAGACCATTGGGCAACAAATAGTCTGATGTGACCGGAAAATCGGTATCAAGAGTTTTGCCTGACGTTTTGGATGCGTTGGCCGGCAATGAGGACAATGACGTACCGGATTTGCCATCGGAACACCCCAAACATGTGGCCAGGAGAAGGAGTAAGGTAATCGTGGTCAGATATTTGAACGAGATATCTCTCATACTGAAACCCCTTTAATCAATTTGACCAGGACCTGTAACCCTGCCCGCTGGAACTGCCACCAGAAAGTGTAATACAATGGCAAGAGGGCTTTTCACGCGATTGCTCCTCCGATAGGGCTGTTTAGTCGCCAAAATCAGCAAAACGCACGGTCATGCTTGCCGGAATAGATCCTGACCTCCCCGTGGTTTGCTCAACCGCATCAAATACAATCGAGACATTGTATGAATATATCGATTTATTTGCTGTGCAGACCAGTGTTTGCGTAAAATAATCCTTCAGGCTGTGGGTCGCAATCTCGACAGGAACGGACAGGGTACCCCCGGCAGGAATAATATAGCCGGTCAGGCCCTGATAGATTGGCGAATAAAGAGCCGGCAGGCTTGGTGATTGGGTATCAGCTGGTGATAAGCTGATGGTCGCTTTTTGCAGTATCAATGGAGATGAACTGCCGATTGCTAGATTTGCCGTTGATGTGAGAGTAAAGTTAACGACATTATTAAGTACGTTATATGTTGAACCGGCAGCGCATGGAGTTCCGGTCCAGGTCGCCAAATCCGCCAACAACGGATTTTTGGCTGCATCAACCGTTGCTGTCGCAGTCACGTAGTCAAATTCGCCGGTATTACTTTTGCCGCATGACAAAATAACGGTCAACAACATTGCAGCGATCATCACTAATATGAATATTCTTGCAAATCTCATAAAGCCCCCTTTTAACATGCACACCACTAACAAAGTGACTCAAACTGTTCCTTGGACGGATCTACCCAGCTTGACGCAAAAACAGCATGGAGGTTTTGGGGAGGAGCGACAGATTCCAAGACATCACTGTTTTCTCCTGACCGTCATGCTTCTGCCAAAAATAAGGCATTGAGACGATCCTATAACACAGATTTGAAATGAATATCATCAAAATATGCATGTTGGAATGGGGGGTATTATTCATTGCGATAGGGATTTTCGTCGCGTGAGGCATTAGTACCGCACCGGAAGGGATGACTAGCTCTTCCGGAACGAAGCTGCTTTATGCATTAGGATTCGTTTGGGACTGATGAAAAGCAGTTGAAACCTATAAAGAAACTACCTCCTCTTTAAAGCTGTAAATTTGATATTATCTTTATAAAACGGTCTGTTAAGCAAAAACTCAATTTTCGGTCATAAAGTGCTTTTCGTAGAGGTCCTCTAGGGTATGAAGATGACGGCTTTCTTCCTTATGTAGCTGCGTAAAAAGTTTCCACATTGGGGCGCCGGCACAGCCGTCTGAAACTCTGCCGTAAAAATCTACCGCCGCTTTTTCAAGATGAATCGCGTAAATCAGCGCTTCGCGCACTCCTGACTGCGGACTCAACTCCTCTTTTTTGAAGATGTAATCAAGTCGCATGGATGGAATCGGCTGCTCCATTACATCGCCCCCCTCCATACGGCCCTCCAGCAGCGCCTTTTCCAGTTGGTGCTTGTGATTCAACTCGTCCAGAGCGTTGTCGCGCAGGAGTTCTTTAGCACCTTTATTGGTCAACTGTCGGATTGCTGAAAGATAGGCGCGGAAACCCTCTTCCTCCATTTTAATGGCCATTTCGACAGCCGCATCGAATGTATAACAGAAATGATCAGCGCTCATACTCTAAGCCTCCTCTTCGATCAGCCTGGCTGATGTTATAAACACCGGTTCAACAGGTACATCGGAGTGCCCGTTCTTGTTTCCGGTTTTTACTGCCCTGATCTGATCCACCACATCCAAACCATCCAATACTTGACCGAACACACAGTAACCAAAATGATCCTGGTGCTTGCTCTTATGATCCAGAAAAGCGTTATCCACGGTATTTATAAAAAACTGACAGGTAGCCGAATCAACAACGGCGGTACGTGCCATGGCCAACGTTCCCCGCTTGTTTAAAAGACCGTTAGTGGCTTCGTTTTTGATGGCAAACTTCGGTTTTTTGGTCACCAGGTTTTCATCCATGCCACCTCCCTGAACCATGAAATCCTTAATGACTCGATGAAATATCAGGCCGTCATAATAGCCTTCCTTAACATACGAAAGAAAGTTTTTAACTGTGATGGGGGCCTTGTCTTTAAAAAGTTCGATTTTAATGTCCCCCATGGATGTTTTAAGCATTACCTGCGGGTTCTGTTCTGACATTGCGAATCCTCCGAAATAACCGAGTTTTTTTTGAATTAAGTAATAATATATCCGTGTTTGTGTATCACAATACGATAAAAAATTAAACTCCATTTTCATTCATAGAGTTCGCCAAACGACTCTGACCTTAGAGCGATTTCAAAACAAAGACGAGAATTACCGGATCTTCAGGACAATCTTGCCGAAGTGTTTGTCTTCTTCCATCATGCGATGAGCATCCGTAACCTGGTCAATAGTGAATACTTTCTCGATAATCGGCACAATAGTGCGATCCGCGAATTTAGGCAGAGCGCGGCGGACAAATTCGACCACGATCTCCCCTTTTTCAGACACCGGACGGGAGCGAAGTACACTTCCGATAATCTGCTGACGCTTCACCATCATCAGGGCCATGTTAAGCTCCGCCTTTATTCCGCTGATCACTCCTATAATCACCAATCTCCCCTTATATCCAAGAGAATTCATGTTGGGCGCCAGATATTTGGCGCCAACATGGTCGAGGATCAGGTCAACCCCCTTCTTGTTGGTGAACTCTTTAACCACCTCAGTGAAATCGGGTGTATCGTGGAAGTTGATAAGAAAATCTGCGCCGACCTCCCTGACCCGTTCCATCTTTGCAGGAGATGCGGTTACGATCAGTTTGCAGGCTGGAGTCAATGCCCGGCAAAGCTGGATAGCCGCTGTATTGACCCCCCCTCCCCCACCGTGCAGGATGGCGCTCTGCCCATCCTTGAACTCTCCGATCATGAACACGTTTAGAAAAGCGGTTATGTATGATTCGCAAACGCAGGCGGCCTCCTCGAAACTCATCCCATCCGGTATCCTCATCAGATGGCTGGCATATGCCACGGCAAATTCGGCATAGCCTCCACCACCAACCAGAGTCATAACCCTCTCGCCCACCTTCCAGCCTCTTACGCCGGCCCCGAGCGATTCGATCGTGCCGGCGACTTCAAGTCCAAGGATAAGCGAATCGCCTGGCGGCGGCGGATACTTGCCTTCACGCTGCACCAAGTCGGGACGGTTAATGGATGTCGCAAATACCTTTACCAGAACCTGTCCCTCGCCCGGTACCGGTTTTTCCGTCTCACCCAGTTTGAGAACCTCGACCCCGCCGAACGCTTCCATAATAACTGCCTTCATGCCAGCACCTCCTTAAATAATAAATAAACGTCTTTGAAGTAAATAGAGTCAGAATTCAATGAGTTGAATGTAGCGGCTCGGCACTGTTTTGTAAACACAAAACCATCATTTGCGATACTCTTGATTTGACGTTGTTTTTCTGCCATAAAAGGTAAAATTATCTTGGCAGGGGATGGAATAACTAAATGCATATCATGATTACCAACGATGACGGTATCCACGCACACGGCATCCATGCCTTGGCTGAGGCGATGAAAGAGTTGGGAAACGTAACCGTCGTCGCACCTGATCGAGAGCGGAGTGCTGTCGGGCATTCCCTGACCCTGCACTCTCCACTGCGAATCTTTGAATTACAAAAAGGATGGTACGCCGTCGACGGGACCCCTACCGATTGCGTAAACATGGGTATTCACAACATGCTGCCGTTCTCTCCCGATCTGATCGTCTCCGGCATTAATCATGGCGCTAATCTAGGTGATGACGTTACCTATTCCGGCACAGTGGCTGCAGCCATGGAAGCCAATCTGATGGGTATTCCTGCCATTGCATTCTCTCTGGCAACCTTCGAAAAGAGCGGTTATTTCAGCGATGCTGCCCAGATAGCGCTACGGGTGGCGCGACATGTTACAACAAACAAACTTCCCGCAGACACCTTTCTAAACGTCAACATTCCGAACTGCCAACTGGCTGAAATGCGCCCGGTACTTATCACCCGCCAAGGGAGACGATCGTTCATAGGCAAGATCGTGGACAAGACAGACCCTCGGGGACGCAAGTATTTCTGGATCGGCAGTGAAGAGCCGAAACTTAATGACGAGGAAGGGACCGATTTTTACGCCATTAACCGCAGACATGTTTCAATAACCCCGCTGCATCTCGATCTGACCAACCACAAATCATTGGAGATTCTGGCTGGATGGGAATTTTAACACAACTGGACTTTACGGAAGAGTATCTGCTATAGTCACGCTTATTTTAGTAAGTTAGAAGTTATTTTCTGCATTTTTTGTACGAAATAAATTATTTCTACCGTTTTTTTCTGCAGGAATAATTTAGTGAACGTACTTATTCCGTGTATCGGGGCTGGCAGATAATAACATCGTTAACGCACTTATCCTGTTTTCCTGGGTTGGGGCTCTACATGAACTTTGATTTCGCCAGAAATAAAATGGTACAGGAACAGATCATTGCACGTGGTGTCACAGACCGGCGGGTTATTGACGCAATGTTGAAGATTCCCCGTCACATCTTCGTTCAGGAAGCCTTTGCACTTCAGGCATACAGCGATACAGCGCTCCCGATCGGTGAGAAGCAGACGATCTCCCAGCCATACATGGTGGCTCTTATGACCGAGCTGTTGTCGCTGACAGGCAATGAAAAGGTGCTGGAGATAGGTACCGGTTCCGGTTATCAGACCGCCATCCTGGCCACCCTGGCCAACCGGGTCTATTCGGCCGAGCGCATCCGTCCTCTGGCGCTTAGAGCCCGCAAATGCCTTGACTCGCTTAAACTGTTCAATGTAATGCTCCGTATCAACGACAACGAGGGGAGTCCCATAGGCTGGGATGAAGAGGCGCCCTTTGATGCCATTATAGTAACCGCCGGGGCGCCTTCTGTTCCCAGCATCCTGACCGAGCAACTGGCGGCGGGTGGACGCTTGGTTATACCGGTTGGTACCGATTCAGATCAACAGCTGATAAAGATTGTCAAGAGCAGTGTAGGTGAACTGGAGAGCTTTGTTTCAGTCGGTTGCCGTTTTGTGCCTCTTATAGGCAGACAAGGTTGGCAGGCCCTACCGTAACGCAAAGAGAGGTGTAATTGAACTATGCAAGACGATAATCTACTGAATATCGGCTTCAAAGAGGAGGATCCACTTGCTTACGTGGGCGCTTTACCTCTGGATGATGTTGAAGAACCGTTACTCTTTTCTGAGGGAAACAGCGCCGACGATGACGCTGAAGATGAAATTCCCCTGGTCGAATTGGAGCGTTTTGACGACGCCATTAAGATTTACCTGCGTGACATCCAGCGCACACCGCTCCTGAATGCCGAATCGGAAAAAGAACTCGCCCGCAAGATAGAAAAAGGGGACAAAGGCGCCCGTAACAAAATGATCGAATCCAATCTCCGGCTGGTAGTAAAAATTTCCAAACGTTACGTAAACCGAGGCCTGCCGTTTCTAGATCTGATTGAAGAGGGCAATCTGGGGTTGATAAAAGCAGTGGAGCGCTTCAATCTGGCCAAAGAATGCCGCTTTTCTACATACGCGACCTGGTGGATTCGCCAAGCGATTGAAAGGGCTCTGGTCAATCAATCCAGAACCATCAGACTCCCGGTTCACGTTTCTGACGATATTAACCGCATGCTTCGGACGGCCAGGGGACTTTTTCAGGAGTTGCAGCGTGAACCTGGCATGCAGGAAATTGCCGATGCAATGAATGTCAAACTGGCATATGTACGACGCATGATGACTCTTCTTCGCCGTACATGCTCCATAGATGCTCCGATAGGCGGCGACGCCGACTTTGCCCTGATCGACACAATACAGGATTTTTCCATGCCGTCTCCACCAGAACTGCTGGAGAACATCAATCAGTACGAGATGATCTCCGAACATTTTGGCGGGCTCTCCGAAAGCGAGCAGGAGATCCTCTCCTTGCGCTTTGGTCTTGATGACAAGGAACCGCAGACTCTGGATGTCATAGGTCAACAGTTTGGAGTAACCCGTGAGCGTATCCGCCAGATTGAATCCAAATGTCTAGAGAAATTACGCCGGAATACTGTACGAACATAATGAACCGGACAAATTCAGAAAAGGAGTAGCACCTATGGACCAGTTGAAAGATATAATCCGCGACATACCGGACTTTCCCAAGAAAGGCATCGTCTTCAAGGATATTACCACTTTGTTGCAGGACGCCAGCTCTTACCAGAAAATGGTTGATCTCCTCTCGCATCGCTACATAGGGCAACGCATCGACAAAGTCGTAGGTGTAGAGGCGCGGGGCTTCATCATCGGATCGGCGCTGGCGTACAAATTATGCGCCGGGATCGTCCTGGTACGCAAACCAGGCAAACTCCCTTCCGAAACATTCAGTAAAACCTACGACCTGGAATACGGCTCCGATACCCTGGAAATACACAAAGACGCCATAAAACCGGGCGAACGCATCTTGATAGCCGACGACCTGTTAGCCACCGGTGGCACAATGTCGGCTGTGGTTGATATGGTGCAAAATTTGGGGGGAGATATTGTAGATTGCTGCTTCATGGCTGAACTTGATTTTCTCAAAGGGCGGCAGAAACTACCAGAGGGCAAGGTCTTTTCGCTACTCCACTTTTAGTGTTTAAGATAATAATAGTTAATGATCTTATCCGACTCAGGTCTGTTAAGGAAATGGGTTGAACCGGAATCGTATCTCTGTTATACCGGATCAGCTTTCAGCACACGTCCCCGTAGCTCAGCAGGATAGAGCACTTCCCTCCTAAGGAAGGGGTCGGACGTTCGAATCGTCTCGGGGACGCCAATTAAATCAAGCACTTACAAGTTATTTTGTAAGTGCTTTTTTATTGAATTTGACAAAAGTGACTTCAAAAGTGACTTGTAGCTTTTGTGGCAGCTTGTCAATCGGCTTCGAAGCTTGACCCGGCATCGGCGTCATTTTTGACCCACTCTGATTGTAAAAACATTGTGTAATCAGCATGTTAAAAATTTGAGTGGGTCATGCTTGGACGCCTGAAGTGGGTCAAAACGGAAATCCGATTCACATTTATTTTCAGATAACTTTATTTTCAGATTGGTAATCTATCACCTTGCAAATAAAATCTATATGTATACACTAATGTGTGATCATTCAACCTCCATCTTAATTTTTAAAAAACACAGCGGGGTATACCCATGTCCAATATTTCCAACTTAAACCTGAACTATAGCCGCCCCATCAAGGTTGCCGAAGGAGTCTACTGGATAGGCTTTTACGACACTGCGTCCGGTCTCCATTGCAATCCCTACATGATAGTGGACGGCGAAGAGGCCGTGGTAATAGACGGGGGTAGCCGCCCGGATTTTCCCACCGTAATGATGAAGATAATGCAGACAGGGGTGATCCCTTCAACCATACGCGCACTTATTTATCAACATTACGACCCGGATCTCTGCGGCAGCATCCCGGATTTCGAGGATCTGATCGACCGGAACGATCTGAAAATCATCTCAGAAAAATCAAAACATGCCTTCATTCGACATTATTACGTGTCGTCAGAATTGCTTTCGCTCGACACAATGTACAACCGTTTCAGGTTCTCGT
>JAQTRC010000136.1 GCA_028712665.1 Desulfuromonadaceae bacterium | reverse complement strand
CATGGAGACCACCCAGCGAGGCTCGGCCATCTGCTCGTACAGACGGAGGATATTCGGGGCCATCTTTCGGAAGGGGGTGCCGGCAATCACCATCAGATCGGCCTCGCGCGGGGTTCCGCGCAGGACTTCCGCGCCGAATCGTGATACATCGTGGCGAGAGGTGAATGAAGTCATCATCTCGACAAAGCAGCAGGAAAGCCCGAAAAACATCGGCCAGAGCGAGTTGGCCCTCCCCCAGTTGATCAGGTCGTCCAGGTTTGTCAGCAGAATATTGTCAGGAATTTCCTGTTGCATCAGTTACCCCGCAGAACCGTTTTCGAAACGCAAAGTTTTTGCAAGATCAAGGCTGTCAAGGAAGAACGAGGAGACGTAGCATCCGCTACGTCGCACGAAGCTATTCCGAAGAGTTACGCAGAGATTGCGAAAAATCTGCGTTTCGTCCTGCTGTTGGCCCCCATTCCAGCCCACCTTTAACCCACAACCAGGCAAGACCCAACAAAAGAGCAATAATGAAAAAAGTTATGTGGAGCAGTCCGGCCACTCCCAGCTGCTCCCAGGCCACCGCCCAGGTGAAGATGAAGGCGGTCTCCACATCGAACACGATAAAAAATATGGCGATCAGGTAAAACGGGACAGAGAGGGGTCGGCGCGCGGCTCCGGAAGGGATTACGCCCGATTCGTAGGGGAGCTCCTTGTTGCGGCTGGTGCTCTTTGCGCCGAGCCACCAGGCGGCAACCAGCAGACCGCCGATGATCAGGACAGTCGCAGCTGTATAGGCAATCAGCGGAAAAATTTCAGCGAATGGTTGCATTGCATTTAGCTTTCATCTTCGCTTTTTCCTTACAGACCTCGTCATCTTCAAAAAACATAAATTACCCCCAACCTTACCAGCTAAACCCTGACTGTCAACGGGCCAAATCTGATGTTGGAGGGTATATACCCAGGAAGTGCTATGTTGCCCGGCAAATTGACTTCTTCCCTGATCCGCTCTTTCAGGAAAGATATTTCTTCTCATGTATCATAACCCTTCAATCAGCTTGTAATACTCCTTGAGCGTACCAATCGATTCCATCGTGGCTTGAAACAGCATCCAGCTGAGGGCGAGGATTACTATGGTTAGCCCGATCTTCCATGACATTTTAGTTTCCGGACGCCACCAGATCAATGGCAACGCCAGAGGTCCTGCGGAGAAGAGTGCAAAAATAATGAAAGATTTACGGAAATACCATTTAATATTATTCCCGGGAACACGCGCAGGGATGGAGCCATCTATAAACTCGCCGCAATGTTTACACTTTATCGCTTCGTCTTGAATATCTTCAGCGCAGTACGGACACTTTTTCATAATCTCTCTCTTGGCAGAACTATTGCCAACTATTACATGATGGCATCAGGAGCAGGCCCTGACTATACAGGCGGGTTGTCGAACTTCGACTCTTTGACCTGGTTTAAGACCGGATTTGCTGTCAGTGGCTTAGAGTCGCACAGTTGCAGTAGATTTGCAATCGGCTGTTGTGATAGAATCAGTCAACAGGAGGCAAACGATGTCTATCGAGGCGGAAATTGCAAGGTTGTCGCTGAGACTTTTGGCGGACAGGCCGGAAGAGATGCAAGAGGTACTGGAAGAGTTTTCAAAGGATATGCTGGAACGCGCAGCCTCTTTGAGAGCTGGGAAAAATGATACTTTTTTCGATCGTGAGAAGTTGCTGCAGGAATTTCTGGAGCGGTGCGAATCTGCAATTTCAATCTCAGCAAATGATGCTTCCGGGTACGCCAAGCAAATCCTGGAAAGAGAGCTCTCCAGCCGGATGCAGGGACTTCCGGAAGGTGCTACATATAAAATTGAGTGAAGTCTGTATAAAGTCTTGTCGACTCGCTAACTATCTCAGTATTCAGCGCCGGAACAACCATAGGATAAACGACAGAATCAACGAGATGATGATGCATGAGCCGATGGGGAAATAGAAGCTGAAGTTCTCCTTTTTGATATAGATGTCGCCTGGCAACTTCCCCAGCCAGGGAAAGCGGGGGGCAAAGGAGATGATCAGCCCGACCGCCACCAGCACCAATCCTGTGATTATCAGCAATCTTCCCAATCCGCTCAAGTAATGCCTCTCAAACCTCCAAACGCCGTCCGCTATCTTGGTCCGGGCGCTTGAAGCCTCATTTCTGCCAATTCTGCCAGGGATGTTACACTCAAATCCGCAAATTCATTCCATCGGAACTCCCCGGACGGATCCACATGCACCGTCGCTGCGCCAATATTCCTGCCGCAGAGGAGATCGTAAAGATAATCTCCTGCAACCACTATATCGTCAGGAGAGGCGCCCCAGAGTGACGCCAACTGCAGCGCACCCTCCGGATCAGGTTTAGGGGCCGCATCGAATCTGCCTATTATGAATGCCGGCTCCCTGAAAAATTCCCCCAGTCCGGCATATTCCAGCGTCATACGCGCGACTTCCTGGGTATTGCGGGTGAGAATACCTATCATGCAATCATCTTTTGCAAGAAGAGAGAGCAGTTCTATGGCGCCTGACGCCGCAACAGCTTTTTTTGAGAGTTCCCGCTCTATACTGTCCAGCGTCTTGTGAAGTGTAGCAGATTCTTCCAAAGGCAGGGCATCAAGATGAGACAGTATGTCGATTTCGTATGGGATTCCCAAGGTATCTCTGATGGCCTTGAAATCATGCACTGCGATGGTGAGAGTACCATCAAGGTCAAATATCCAGTTTTTTCTGAACAGTATGCTCTCAATATCCCGGTTGTTTTGCAAGAAGAGTCACCATTAAATCGTCTCAGATGTCAGATAAAAGCTCTCACAGTAGCCCATCCTAATAAAACAACGGTCGCAACGCCGATCAGCAGAGCCAGGGCCTGATCGAAGCGGTTTTCCTGTCTACGTTCGTTGTAGCCTATAAGTGCTCCAATAATGATGCCGCCGATAATTCCGCCGCCGTGCCCCCAGTTATTTATACCCGGAAATATAAGTCCAAACAGAAAGAGGCTGATAACCCAGCCGCTAACTTCACGGTAGACCGAACTGCCATAGGCTCCGCCTCTGCTTTTCCCATAATATAGCAGTGCGCCGATCAGGCTGCAGATCGATGCAGACGCACCGATCGTGAACGGTACTCCGGCAAAGTACGATATTACATAACCGATTACGCCGCCCAGTGAGTAGATGGTAAACATGCGACTGCCGCCATACTCGCTTGATGCCCAGGGTGCTATCTGTTTTATCGCCATCAGGTTGAAAATCAGGTGGATGATGCCGCCATGAAGATAGTTGGCGCTGATCACGGTCCAATCCCGACCGAAATTATCGATCGGATAAGTACCGGTGGCGCCCAAGAGCATTAGACTGCCCTGAGAGGGCGATAGAAAAGTGCCGACTCCTCCTTCTCTGGTGCTGAGCAGGAGCGAAATGGCAAAAAAGAGCACGTTGGCCGTAATTAGTAGCTTGACCAGCCACTCCCCCTCCAGGACACCCCGGGACCAGTTCATGAATTGCCACCATGGTGCGGTACGACCGGTACCGCACCATGAGCAGACCGCCTCGTCACTTCCAACCAAACGCCTGCAACGCGGACAAAGAATTGCCCGTTGTGTCATCTGAATACCCCGCAACTTCCGGGAAAAACCTGCAACCCTTGATTGAAAACAGGTAGCAATGGAGTTATTCCCATATACATTTGTTTAATGAAATATCTCTTTGCACGCCTATGTATCATGCCTGCTCTAACTTTGCCATATGATGTGACGGTACCTTTATGAACTGTGCGAGTATCAACGATACGACACCCAGGAGAGCGCCCATGATGAAGGGAATACGGTAATTGATCATCCAGAGATAACCTCCAAGGGCTGGCAGGAAGACAGCGGCGATATGGTTGATGGTGAATCCCACAGCCGATGACGGGGCAATGTCCTCCGGGTCGGCAATCTTCTGGAAGTAGGTGCGAATAGCCACGGCAAAGTTGAACAGGATGTAGTCGAGGATGTACATCCCCGCAACAACCCACTTGGACGATGCGTAGGCGTAGGTCAAAAAGACCATGATTACTCCGATATATTCGACGGTGCAGAGGGCGCGCTCGCCAAATGCGTTGATGGCTCTCCCTATCATCGGGTTGATGATCCAGTTGATGACATTATTGATGATGAAAAGTACCGTTATCTCCTGCACAGAGAAGTGAAACACCTTTACCAGAAGGAACATGGAAAAAACCATGTATATCTGGCGCCGGGCGCCGGACATGAAGGTCAGCATGTAATAGAGCCAGTAACGCCGCTTAAGGAACATCCTCAGTTTCTGTGGTGGAATATCCGCATGGGTAGGGTCCTGGAATGTCGCCCAGAGCCCCGCCAGAAAAACTACCCCCCCCACTACCAGAAAAATGCCGGTGTAGCCCATCACGAATCCGAGGCACCAGATAAAGGCTGCGGAGATGATGCTGGTGATGGCCGCCAGACTGCGTAGCTTCCCCATCACCAGTGGCGACTGGTGAGTCGAAAAGTACTGCAGGGTCAAGGATTGATTGACTGTCTCGTAGTAGTGGAAACCCAGGCTCATGATCAGGGTGGTGACGGCAAGGCCGTTGAAGGAGGGAAAAAGACCCGTCAAGGCGACTCCGAAGCCCAAAAGAGCTATGGAAAGGGCTGCCAGACGATGCTCCCTGATAACCATCATGACATAGATCGCCGTTAGTGCTAGAAAGCCGGGGATCTCGCGTACCGACTGTATCAGTCCGACTTGGAGCCCTTCCAGGTGGACAGTCTCAACGGCGTAGTTGTTTAAGAGGATTGTATATCCCTGCAGACCAACCATCGAGGCCGCGGTGAGGATGGCAAGGAAACGGAACATCGGCTGATTGGCGGATGTAAGCATCACAATCCTTCATATGCGATAATAGAGGCACAATCTCTATTACCGCAATCTGATATCCGAATCTTCTTAACGGGCTGCCGAGTTAACATAGCCGCTTCCTATGGCTGAAAAAGGGAGGTCCAGAGCGAGGTCGGGAACCTGTTTGGCTATCCAGGCTGTGAAGGTGTTGCTGTTTGGTCCGGGAAATGCCTTATAGGTGTCAGGCCAGGGGTAGCTTTTTGCGGCCTTATCGACCGCCGAAATCAGCTTATCCGCTCTCTCTCCTCTGAACTCTTTGAGCAGTTGTGGGCGTTCGCCAAACCAGTAACGGTCAGGAAGATCCTTTTCGATCCGGATGGCGGGCAGACCACGCCGTTGCCGCCACCCGACAACCTCGTAGACCGTGTAGGATGCGTCGTTGGTTGATTTGGTTGCAATCCAGGTATGTATCGCAAACCAGCCACGCCACCCCCAGGTAGAAGCTCCGTACACTTGAAGCACGGCTTCTCTGGTCGTTTGAGGGGACGGAGCAATTCCGGCCGATTCACGGCTTGCCGTTCTCCACTCTTTCGTGCTGCACCCTGTAAGAACAAGGAGTATCAACAGGTATGGAAGCAACTTGCTCACTGTTTTATCCTTCATGACGTAGATGTGACGTTTCGAGATAAGAGTATATTACTTATTCCATAGGAACTTTACTTCAATTATTTCTTGAAAATATGAAAGAGGAGCTAACTTTAAGTTAACCCCTCTTTATTTTTCCAGCATCAATTCAAAATCTTGTAGGATAAAAGCATTAATTGGGGCCAAAAAAGCAATTTATGGAGCCCCCTACAACAAATTTGTAGGGGGGCCTAATTAGTAATAATTGCGCCAACACAATTTCAGTATGATAGCAACTTTTTGGCCCCATAAATTGCACTGATTGGCCCCAATTACTGCGTATTTCCTACTAATTGACCTCAATTATTGCGTTTTTCCTACATGCCATCGATTGTAGCCGAAGAAACCGAGGAGTCCGAAGAGTCCGAGGAAGCTCCGTTTTCATGTACTCATGGATTTTCCGGAAATAACCATGGCTCCTTTGGCATCT
>JAQTRC010000135.1 GCA_028712665.1 Desulfuromonadaceae bacterium | reverse complement strand
TCAGCTCCAGGTTCTCTTCCAGCGATATGCGCAGCGCCTCGCGCACGTGGAAATCCCAGGTCTTGCCGAAAATGGTGATAGCATCCGGTTCGGCCTTGACCAGTGTAATTATATTGCTGTCTTTATCGGGGGTCACCTTGGCGCGACGCGTCGAACCGAAAGCCGCTATTTTGGCATGGGAGAGTTTTTCCTTCTTGATATCCCTGAAGAAGGCAACATCTTTGGGATTGCTGCCTGGCCATCCCCCCTCTATATAATGGATACCGAGCTCGTCCAGCTTGTGGGCGATGCGGATCTTATCCTCCATCTGAAACGAGATATCCTCGGCCTGGGTGCCATCACGCAGAGTTGTATCATACAGTTTTATCAGACTCATTTGTGCCTCCAAAAAGTGAGAGTAGATGACCCATAACTATCCGTTTCGTATAAATGGGTGTTCCCTTTTATACGTTTTTTTCATATTTTTCAACAAAAACGGCAGACATGACAAATGAATGTTCTGTAAAATCGTAATTGCGTTGTTAGTAATTACGATTTTATGCGATATAATGCATATATAGTTTCATCCGCTCCTATCCCGCGAGGCCTCACATGCGCATCCCCAAAAAACTCATCATCACAACCGCTGCTGTTATTGCCGCTCTGATACTGTTTTCGGTCGCCATCCTGCCGGTTATACTTCGCAGCCAGGCGGTAAAAGCCATAATGGAGACCACCGGCAGGCCTGTCCGGATCGAGGAGGTTGCCTTCAATCCTTTCACACTGACGGTAACAGTCAGAGGGTTTGCGCTTGAAGAGAAAGATGGCGCTCCTTTTATCGGCATAGAGAAACTCCGGGTTTCCCTCAGTACCGCTTCAATCTTCAAGCGGGCCCTGGTGATAGATGAGGTTACCCTCGACCTCCCTTCCCTCTCCTTTGCCCGACTGGCAGCCAACAGTTACAGCTTCAGCGACATCATCGATCGAATAAAAGCAGAGCCAAAAAAAGAAACCAAGGGTCAATCCCGGTTTTCGATCAACAACATCAGCGTACACAACGGCTCAATCAGCTTTGACGACCGCGCCGTGGAAAGCGGAAAAAAACATTCCGTCAAGAATCTGGAAATCGCTATTCCCTTCATCAGCAATATCCCATACCTGGTTGAAAGATACATCGATCCAAAGATTTCCGCCATTATCAACGGCGCATCCTTCAGCTTTGGCGGCAAGGTCAAGCCGCTCAGCAAATCGATGGAAACCGATGTAAAGATCGATCTGAAACAGTTCGATCTTCCTCGCTATGTAGCTTACGCTCCGCACAAACCGCCCGTCAACCTGGCTTCGGGAACTCTGACGATCGATTCGGAGATAAACTACAAGGTTTCAGCCGATAAAAAGCCGGAACTGATCATTAAAGGGGGGGCGCGTCTTGACAACATAACAGTCAACCTGAAAGATGGCCGACCGCTCATAAAAATCCCGTCATTCCAGATTAACGCCTCCCGCCTCGATCCCTTTGCACGGCAGTTTGCCTTCAATTCGATCCTGCTGGAGGGTCTTGAAGTTTTTGCCAGCCGTAACAGCAAGGGGCAATGGATGTACTCAAGCCTCCTCTCGGAAGCAAGAGGGGCCCATTCAGGCAAGTCAGAGCCAAACAGCTCTGACAAGGCGCCTGCGGCGGCTTCGACCGGTAGTGCGAAAAGTTCCACTAAAGTATCCGTGGCCTCCTTCATGGTCAAAAACTCTTCCGTGCATATCAATGACGCCCTGCCGCCGGCAGGCTTCAAGGCGACAGTATCTGAAATTGACATCACGGCACATAACATATCGACAGGATCAGACACAAAGGCCGATTACGAACTTTCCATGCTTCTGGATAATGAGGCCACCTTCTCTGCTGACGGCACCTTCTCCGTAACTCCACTCGCGGCAAACGTCTCTGCGGAACTGAGCGACCTTAAACTACAGAAAGGGTGGCCATATCTGGCGCAATATCTTACCGCCCCTGTCAAGGGAACCGTCGGAGCATCGGCAGAAATCTCATACAGCAGTGGAGAAGGGGTGAAGGTCGGCAATGGCGCATTCATGGTTAAGAACCTCTCTGCACGCTACGGAGACAAAGAAGGGTTCGACCTGGCGTTGTTGGAGGGGGGGGGCATAGAGTATGACCAGAAAGAGAAAAGTGCCGAAGCCGCCGTCGTACGGCTGTCAAAAGGGAATATTTCGCTGTCGCGTGAAGCCGACGGCGGCATTTCGCTATTGTCGCTTATGAAAAAAGCCCCTTCCGACCTACCGCAGAGCAGTGCAAACAAAGGCATCGTACAGCAGGCAGCAGCGGCGCCAATAAAGAGATCGGCGGTTTCCAAATCAAAAAAAGAGTCAAAACCGCTTGCTTGGTCTTTGAAACGTTTACAGATCGATAGTTTCAATTCATACTTTACCGATAAGAGCCGCGAAGGGACTCCTCACTTCAAACTCAAGAACAGCCGGTTGACGCTGACAGGCCTGAAAGGACCGAAGTTCACCCCGGCCGGCTTCAACTTCTCATCCGCCTTCAACAGGGAAACAGCGCTTAAAGCCAATGGCGAATTAACACCTCTTCCATTCCGATTCAAAGGTAAGATATCGGTAGGACGCCTTCATATCGCGGACTTTGAGGATTATTTTCCCGACAATGTCAACGTTATTGTCATCGGCGGCACAATGGACAGCTCGGTTAATCTGGATATCGCACTCGCAGATGGCAAGCCGTCCGGCAGTTTCAAGGGGAGCGGCGGAGTACGATCATTTCACTCCGTCGACGCTGTAGCCGAGGAGGACCTGCTGAAGTGGGAAAGCCTCCAGCTTGACGATATTCAGGGTACCCTTGCGCCGTTCAGCCTTGCCATCCGCGAAGTATCGCTCACTAAAGCATACTCGAGGATCGAAGTAAGGAAAGACGGTACGCTTAACCTGCAGAATCTGGTGGAGAAGCCGGAAGCGGAAAACCGGAATACGGCCGGCAGCGCAGAAAAGAACGATGCTCCGGTAACCGCTCCCCCCCTGACTCCTGCAGCCGCGACTCTTCTCCCTCCGGACTCAGCGCAAAAAAAGAAACCGCAGATTTCAATCGGAGCCGTCACAATTCAGGACGGCACGATCTCTTTCACCGACCGGCACCTCCCTCAGACATTCAGCAGCACTTTCTTTAATCTGGGAGGACGGGTCAGCGGCCTCTCATCCGAAGAATCGAAGCTGGCCGACGTGGACTTGCGTGGTAACCTTGAAAACCATTCTCCGTTGCAGATCACCGGACAGATCAACCCTCTCAAGGAGGATCTGTTTGTCGATCTGAAAGTATCGTTCAAGGATATCGACCTGTCGCCTGTCACCCCTTACTCCGGCAGATATCTCGGATATACGGTCGAAAAAGGGAAGCTGTTTCTGGATCTCAAATATCTGATCGATAAAAAGCAGCTCAATTCTGAAAACAATATTTTTATAGACCAGTTTACCTTCGGAACAAAAGTCGACAGCGAGAAAGCAACCACCCTTCCAGTGCGGCTGGCTGTAGCATTGTTAAAGGATCGCAAGGGTGAAATCCACCTGGATCTCCCTGTCACAGGTCGAACCGATGACCCGAAATTCAGCATCTGGGGAGTAGTCTGGCAGGTCTTCAAAAACCTGATTGTCAAGGCGGCAACCTCACCGTTTGCCCTTCTTTCATCGATGTTCGGCGAGGGGCAGGATTTCAGCGCTGTACATTTTGCAATCGGATCAAGCAGGCTTAGCCTCCCGGAGCAGCAGAAGCTTACCGCTTTGGCAAAGGTTCTTTCTGACAGGCCGGGTCTCAAGATAGAGATCAAGGGTTATGTTGAAAAGGAGCGCGATGCCGAGGGATATCGCCGCGAACTGCTGGACGCAAAACTGCGGAATGAAAAATTTCTTCAGCTGGCAAAGGAGGGTAAAGCCAAGGAAGGTGAGAGTGCCGACTCGATCCGGATACTTCCGGAAGAGAACTCCAGACTTCTGAAAGCGGTTTACAGGAAGGAGAAGTTCCCAAAACCCCGCAACGTGATAGGACTGGTAAAAGACCTTCCGGATGATGAAATGCGTAAACTTATCATTGCCAACACGCTGGTCGGCGAGCCGGAACTTCAGAAGCTGGCTCGTGAACGGGCGACCTCCGTCATGGACTATCTTGTAAAAAAAGGTGGTCTGCCACCCGAGCGACTGTTTCAGAAGAATGATGACATTCACAAGCCTCCCGAAAAGGAAGGCGCCGATCGGAGCAGAGTGGTGTTTAACGCCATTGCACAGTAGCAAAAAGGTCAAGGGGGAGGTCGGGGCAAACGTGTTTTCACTTGACCCTTTTCCCGCGACCCCTTAACCTGTTTCGATGAGTTCCGACCTGACAACCGCACCGATACCGCTCCTCGTTCGCCGTCTGGCGATCCCGGCCGGGACCGGTTTTTTCTTCACCACCATGTTTAACGTGGTCGATATCTGGTATGGCGGACGTCTTTCAACTACTGCACTGGCAGCCATGTCGCTCTGTTTTCCGGTCTTCTTCATAATTCTTGCCGTCGGCAGCGGAGTTTCCAGCGGAGCAACTGCGCTGATAGGCAATGCCCTCGGCAGAAATGAGGAGGGTGAGGCTCAAACCTATATTCTGCAATCGCTCTCATTTACCCTCGTACATGCCTTGCTACTGACAGCCGCCGGCCTGTTCTTAGCTCCCAAAATTTTCGGCATGATGGGCGCCACAGGTGAATACCTGACGCATGCGCTCAGTTATATGAACGTGATCTTTGCCGGGAGTGTCTTCTTTCTGCTCAACTATGCGATGAATGCGATTCTCAATGCACATGGCAACACCCTGGCCTACCGCAATTTCCTGATAGGCGGTTTCCTGTTGAATCTGCTACTGGACCCCTGGTTCATGTACGGGGGATTGGGACTCCCCCCCCTCGGACTCCCAGGTATCGCTCTGGCTACGATTGCCATCCAGTGCATGGGTAATTTTTACCTGTTCAGCCAGTTGTCGAAATCAGGCGCCATGACTCTCTTCCGTTTCAATGAGCTGCGACCACGTTGGTCCTATTTTCGCGAATTGTTCAAACAGGGCTTTCCTTCGGCGATGAACATGATGACCATCTCGATCGGTATATTCATAATCACCTGGTATGTAGGCCGCTTCGGCGAGCATGCCGTGGCGGCCTACGGAATCGGTACCCGTATCGAGCAGATCGCTCTGCTGCCGGTTATGGGGCTGAACATCTCGACCATTGCCCTGACCGCCCAAAATTACGGCGCCGGCAAAATCGACCGGATACGCGAGACGCTACGGGTATCACTGGTCTATGGAGTAATGCTGAGCGTGACAGGCACAGTTGCCGCGCTCCTTTTCAGCAGTGAACTGATAGAACTCTTCTCAAATGATGCTGCGGTTCATGAGATCGGCGCACGGTTTCTAAGCATCGAGGCCTTTGTTTTTCCTGCCTATGTGCTGCTCTACATCTGCATCGCAGCCATGCAGGGTATCAAAATGCCCGGTTTCGGACTTATTGTTGGCTTATACCGGCAGATTGCAGGGCCGGTTCTGATATTTCATCTGTTGTCGGTTGTGATGGGGCTGGGGTTGCTCGGGATCTGGTGGGGCATTCTTGGGGTGACCTGGTCGGCTGCCCTGGTAGTTGTTATCTACGTCAGCCGTACCCTCGCAAAACTCGAAAAGGATCTGAAAACCATATGAAACGGGTTGCGATCACTACGCTGGGATGCAAAACCAACCAGTTCGAATCGGCCGCCATGGTTGAACAGCTGGAACAGGCCGGATACCGTGTGGTCCCCTTCAGCGAACCATCCGACATTTATATCATTAATTCCTGTACCGTAACCGCCCGCACCGACGCCGAAACAAGGCGCTTGATACGCCGCGTTCGAAGGAAGAATCCGTTGGCGCGCATCGTTGCGACCGGTTGTTATGCCCAGGTGGCGCCGGG
>JAQTRC010000044.1:6577-26556 GCA_028712665.1 Desulfuromonadaceae bacterium | reverse complement strand
TCTCCCGAAGCGAGTATGACAACCCGCTTTTCGGTCTGCTTAAGAAAATCCATCAGCTCCGGCAGAGCCCCGAGAACCATCTTGTCGCCGCCGAAATCAGGAAAGATATCGAGATACCGCTGGTGGCCGATCATGACATCCGCCTTCCCGATGATCTCCAGCGCCTTGGCGCCGAATCCCTCCCAGCCGGCAATACCTGCTCCTACCAGATAAATCTTCTGCTGTGCCATTTGTCGTACTCCGCAAGAGAAGTCTGAACCTTATCGCACGGCACTATAGCACCCGCAACGCCAAAAATCACCAGATTACTTTTACCGGATACCTATGATAAGTGCATCTGAATTACATCAGCCGATTCCGACCTGCTCTCCGGCAAAAGTTTTATTGATCGAATCCAGATCGTTGATTTTTTTCAGGAAGGAGTGACTCCTGCCACTCACTTAAGAATAAGTCCTGAGACGGCAACAGCCGTAGTACCGGCAGCCCGACTGCAACAGCAGGCGGTCGGGAAGAGTCTCACAAACCTGCCGCCACACCCACACCGGATAACAACATGAACCAGGAGGAGGATTCCACGGCGCCAACCTTTATATTGTCGGTAAAACCGGATGCCGTTTGCGGCGCCTGGTCAAGTTCTGTGCTGACCTTGATCGTCTCCCTGCTGTCTGTGTACTGCCACTCCGGAACCACGCCCGGTCTGACAGGAGAGGCGAATTCGTCGGTTTTTGCAAGCAACCCGAAGTTGTTCACTGCCAGAAAACGATACTGGATAACCTTGGCATTATTACTCAAGGCCGGCAGAATAGCTGTGTATGTGGTCTCAGTGCCTTCGAGTTTCTGCATTGCAACGAAAAAATAATCCGTTTCGTCGGAAGCTTTGAAATAACATCTGGCAAGTTTGATGCCGGCGGGAGCGCTGATGGTCGCCTTGACCCTGATGCGAACGCCGGGGACCACATGACTTAAAGAGTCGTGGGAAAAACTGGTGACGGACGATGGCGCTGCTTCGGCGGCAAGCGCCGCCACGAAATCGGCCTGAACAGCAACAAGGGCCATGAAGAATAATGAAATGCAACGGCAGATCATACCGTGTCGAAATCTTTTGAACATTTATATCTCCCACAGTCGGATCGGAATATTCCGTGATAGTATAAGGTGTACTTTGGACTGACCGGTCTAACTACCACCGATCAACAATCTGCAGCGAGCCTGATCCGGTTGGCAATTAAAATTTTTGAATAGTTGCGGTTCACAACTTATACATCAACAGGGAAGTCTCGCAAACATTTAATTGAAAACCGCAAAAAAAGGCCGGAAAATATCCGGCCGTTCAGTACAGTTATTATTGTCCAATACTTCTAAGCTTTTGCCGCCCGTTTCCTTCTGGTCGGATCAAGCTCTTTCTTCCGGAGGCGGATCGAGTTGGGGGTAACCTCCACCAGTTCGTCGTCGTCAATAAACTCCAGCGCCTGCTCCAGTGTCAGAATCCGTGGCGGGGTCAGCTTGATGGCGTCGTCAGTACCTGAGGCGCGCACGTTGGTCAATTTTTTCCCCTTGCATGGATTGACATCCAGATCACTGTCCTTGGCATGCTGGCCGATTATCATTCCGCCATAAACCTCGACGCCGGCCCCGATGAAAAGGGAACCGCGCGGCTGCAGGGCATCCAGTGAATAGGCCGTAGTATCGCCATGTTCCATTGCCATCAGCACGCCATTCTTCCGTCCGGGGATATCTCCTTTACAGGGAGCATATTCGTGAAAAGTATGGGTCATGACCGCCGTACCGCGGGTATCGGTCAATACCTCGCCCCGCAGACCGATCAGGCCGCGGGCCGGTATGATGAATTCCAGACGGACCATATCCCCCATCGGCGCCATGGCTACCATCTCACCCTTGCGCGGCCCCATCTTCTCTATGATTGCCCCCTGAAATTCAGTGGCGACATCAACAACCAGATACTCCATCGGTTCCATCTTTACGCCATCCTTCTCGCGGATGATAACCTCAGGCTTGGAGACTGCCAGCTCGAAACCCTCGCGCCGCATATTCTCGATCAGGATGGAGAGATGCAGTTCGCCCCGGCCGGAGACTTTGAAGGTATCGGGACTGTCTGTGTCCTCAACCCGCAGGGAAACGTTGGTTCGCAGCTCCTTGGTCAAACGCTCGCGGATGTTCCGCGATGTGACCCATTTCCCCTCACGTCCGGCAAAGGGGGATGTGTTGACGATGAAATTCATCGACAGGGTCGGCTCGTCTATGGACACGTACGGTACCGCGATCGGATTTTCGGCTGAAGCCAGTGTCTCGCCGATGCTGACGTTTTCAAAACCAGCGACGGTCACGATATCTCCGGTTCCGGCCTCTTCGATATCGACCTGCTTCAGCCCCTCGTACCCAAGCAGCTTCGTGATGCGGCCTCGCGTGACCGAGCCGTCCTGTTTAATCATCGCCACTGTCTCGCCAGCCTTGACTGTGCCGTTAAAAATGCGGCCGGTCGCCATACGACCGATATAATCGTTGTAATCGATGTTGGCTATCAGCATCTGGAACGGGGCATTGGCATCACCCTTTGGGGGGCGCACGTTGGACTCAACCACTGCGAAGAGCGGTTCCATGCTGTTTGAATCTATAGTGATATCCAGCTTGGCGTAGCCCAGCTTGGCGCTGGTATAAACCACCGGGAAATCAAGCTGGTCATCGGATGCGTTCAGTTCGCAGAACAGATCGAAGACCATGTTGAGCACCTCCTCCGGGCGGCTTCCTGGACGGTCGATCTTGTTGATGACAACGATCGGTTTCAAGCCGAGGTCGAGCGATTTTTTCAATACAAAGCGGGTCTGCGGCATAGGGCCGTCCAGTGCGTCCACCAGCAGCAGGACGGAATCAACCATTTTGAGCACGCGTTCCACCTCGCCGCCGAAGTCGGCGTGGCCTGGGGTGTCAACGATATTTATCTTGTAGGGGCCATGGTGGATGGAAAGATTTTTGGCCAGGATAGTAATACCACGCTCCTTTTCAAGGTCGTTAGAATCCATTACCCGTTCTGTGATGGTCTCATTGGCGCGGTAAACTCCGGAATGTTTAAGCATGGCGTCAACCAGAGTGGTCTTGCCGTGGTCTACGTGGGCGATAATGGCGATGTTTCTGATTCTCTCCTGCATGGGTAAAACTCCTCAATTACTCAAAATAAAACGACGGGCATTGCTGCCCGTCGAAGTTATCCCACTATGTCAGATTTTAGTAGTTCTTGCAACTGTTTATAAAACTTATCTGGAAAAGCAGCTGACCCGTTGCAGTTTCAATGTTCATGAAACCCCATGACAACCAGCAGACAGCTGCCGTCGGCAATGACATTGACCCCCTGCGCCAGGCAGAGCGCCACCGCATCCGGATGTTCGGCCCCCGGCTGCATCCAGATATTCCTGATCCCCTTTTCCAGCGCCTGCGGCACAAGCTTCGCCGTGACAGCCGGCGGGGTAATCATGGATATGCTCACGACCTCCTGCGGCAGGTCGCTGATAGCCGCCACACAGGGTATCCCTTCGATTGCCGCTTCATTCGGATTGACCGGCACGACTTTTCTGCCATTCTGCTGGTAGCAGCGCAAAACCCTGTTCCCGTACTTCTGGCGGTTGGTGGAAGCGCCGATCACACCGAAAGCGGGTGATTCCAGAAATTTTTCTATCTGTTGCTGGATAGTCACGACCTGCTCCTTCTATATTCAATTTATTCCCTCACCTGGCCATCACCATAGACGATGAACTTGGTGGTTGTCAGATCCTCCAGCCCCATTGGACCGAAGGAGTGAAGCTTGGTGGTGGAAATGCCGATTTCAGCCCCCAGTCCAAGCTGTCCGCCATCGGCAAAACGGGTCGAAGCGTTGACCAGAACGCAGGAGGAGTTGACCTCGCGGATGAAGCGCTGAGCCCTGCTATAGTCACTCGTGATAATCGATTCGGTGTGCAGCGAACAGTAGCGGTTGATGTGAGCGATAGCGGCATCCAGATCGTCAACAACCCGGCAGGCGAGGATCAACTCAAGATATTCGGCATGCCAGTCCTCTTCCGTAGCCGGAATGGCGGTCGGTGCACGGCTGCAAAAAGCATGATCGCCGCGCAATTCCACACCAAGTGCAGAGAGCGTGGCGGCAATTCTCGGTATGAATTCATCGGCGATCTCCCTGTGGATCAGAAGCGTCTCCAGCGCATTGCAGACTCCGGGGCGCTGAGTCTTGCTGTTGACGATAATCCGTACAGCCTTGTCGAAATCGGCCGACTGATCGACGAAGATATGGCAGACCCCCTTGTAATGCTTTATGACCGGGATGCGCGAGTTCTCAACCACAAAGCGGATCAGGCTTTCGCCGCCGCGCGGTATGATCAGATCGATGGAATCTTCCTGTTTAAGCATTTCCAGCACCCCTTCCCTTTCGGTGAAAGGGATAAGAGACAACGCTGCCAGCGGGATCTCCATTTCCTTCAGAACCGTCTGTAGGAGCTCGGCAATGGCCAGATTGGAATTGATCGCTTCCGATCCTCCACGCAGGATCACGGCGTTGCCGGCCTTGAGGCAGAGGGCTGCGGCATCGGCGGTCACATTTGGGCGCGACTCGTAGATTATCCCGATCGTGCCGAGCGGTATGCGCATCTTGCCTACCATCAGCTCGTTGGGGCGCTTCCACATTCTGGTCACTTCACCAACCGGATCTTCCAGGGCTGCAATTTCGCGGAGGGCGTCGGCTATTCCGCCGATCCGCTTCTCGTCCAGCATCAGGCGATCCAGCATCGCAACGGACAACCCTTTTTGCCTTCCGGCTTCGAGGTCCTTATGATTCTCATCTATCAGATTCTGCGTCCCCGCCTCCAGGGAGGCGGCCATTTTTAACAGCATTCTGTTTTTTACATCGCTTGAAAGTTGCGCCATGACCAACGAGGCCTTGCGGGCATCCTGGGCGATTTTTCTGATCTTCTCTGCGATACTCATCGTATTGACCTCTTGGATAAAGTAATCATATAAGCGGTTTGATTGGGTGAAGTTTACGCAAAAAGATAATTCCCGGCAAGACAAATGAACTGAAGCAGACTATTCTGGCATGACAAACAACTGTTCAACGATTATATTGGGTAGATGGATTCCGGAGAACAGCATAGAGGAACAGACGAGGAGACCTGGCAACAGGTTACGCTTCGGCGAGGCGCGCCACTGACCAAATCCCAGGCAAGACTCTGGGCACTCGTGCTGGACTCCCGTTTTATACCATGCTGTATAAAGTCTGATGGCGCCGGTTGGCAGCTCCTTGTTCCGACGGAGCACCTTTACACTGCCCGGAGTGAACTAACTCTGTATGAGGAAAAAAACCGGCTCTGGCCCCCCCCTTTGCCGATCGCCGGAAACATTTTTGAAAACAGTCTGACGACCGTTTCGGTTCTGATCCTGCTGGCGATTTTCCACAACCTGACACTGCTGGGAATTTCCTCACCGGAGCGGGGTATCATCGACCTGACCGAAATCGGCACCGCCCATGCAGAAAAAATAATGGAGGGTCAATGGTGGCGGCTCGTCACCGCGCTTACCCTGCACGCCGATTTACCGCACCTGCTCGGTAACCTGCTGATCGGTGGGGTATTCATCATCCTGCTCTGCCGCGAGTTTGGCTCCGGACTGACATGGAGCCTGCTTCTCGGCACCGGCATACTCGGGAATCTGCTTAACGCATGGCTGCAATCACCGCTCCACCGTTCGATTGGGGCATCCACTGCGGTATTTGGCGCCGTCGGTCTGATGGCTGCTATCAGCGCGGTCCGCTACCGCCACCAGCTTCAGAGACACTGGTTCATTCCGGTCGCGGCCGGGTTGGCGCTGCTCGCAATATTGGGCACCGAGGGGAAACATACCGATCTGGGAGCGCACCTGTTCGGATTTGGTTTCGGTGCTCTTTTAGGGATGTTTACGGAACATCTGACAGGAAAATTCGGACCCCCCGGAAAATTACTGAATCTACTGCTCGGATTTGTCTGCGCCGGGGTGGTTCTGCTAGCCTGGTGGGCAGCGCTGGAGTCGGGCCAGAAATGACCGGTTCGATTTTGCTGGAGCGACCATTGACAGCATCGAATGCCAATGATACAAAACTGCCATGTTGATATCATTTCAAAACATACAGGTTTTTTCCAGCTTGCTTCGTCCGGCCTGCATAACATTAGTCTGTTCACTACTTTTGGCCGGATGTACCAGCTACATCCAGCGTGAGAAACTCCCTTTCCCGTTGACCAGCGAAGAAGGAGATTCAGCCAAGGTGGTTATCGTTCCCCTCCCGGTAATTGCCTCCAGCCCCAACGAGGGTGTAACTTCCGGCGCCCTGACAGCCTTCCTGATACACAACAAGCGTGATGAGATCAACACTCTGCTGGCCCCTCAGGTCAATCACAATCCTAATTTCGGCATAACGGCTTCACTTTACGCAGCCTTTTATCCAGCCTCGGACCGGAATATCGAGCTCAACCTGTCCCAATCCGGCAGGGTGAACCATGCCTACGAAATTCGGGTAAGAGACACCTCGATGATGGAAAAAAAACTGGCGCTGAACGCTTACCTATTCAAACTGGCTGACGGTTCCTCGCGGTTTTTCGGCTTTAACGCAAAAAGTCCGCAACAGCAGGAAACAAACTATACCAACGACGAAACCGGATACAACATTTCAGCGGGATATCAATTTGGCGAGCACTATCAGATTACTCTGGGCGATCGGTTCCGTGATGTCAGGATTGGTACCGGAGCCGTCAATAAGATCCCGTATATAAAGGATAAATTTTCGTCATCCCAGATTCCGGGCATTGACGGTTTTACGACGCACGCACCTCGCATTTCGTTCACCTACAGCACGTTGAACGACCGCGACACCCCCACTTATGGCGGATATGCCAGTATTACATTTGAGCCGACCATGAAAGCGCTGGGAGGCGCCGGTGATTATCGTCACTACGAGGTTGAAGCCAAGGGGTTTATACCTCTGGGTGAAGCACGCTATATCACCGTGTTCCGCCTGATGTACAACCAGACCAAAGGTGAAAATGTCCCATTCCTGGAGCAGAGTATCCTGGGGGGCGAAACCACTCTGCGCGGCTACGGACGTAACCGGTTCATTGACAACAGCTTTTTCCTTTGTAATATCGAAGAGCGGATCCGGCTCTTCCGCTGGGAGGTATTCGGTGTAACCGCCGATTGGGAAGTTGCGCCATTCATAGATATGGGTGCGGTAATGGAGTCGCTTGACAAGGCAAACGGCTCAAATTTCGAATTAAACCCAGGGATAGGCTTCCGGGCAATTGTGCGCCCCAATATTGTAGGCAGGGTGGATCTGGGAATAGGGAGGGACGGGCCGGCACTGTTTGTCGGACTCGGCTATCCGTTCTGATGGGTAAAGAGTGTTGGCGCGGTTTGTAACCAATCCGCTTTTTCAAGAGTCCGGGGGCAAGTCACTTCCCAACTCTTCGCGCAACTGCTGCAGGCGGCACATTTCGGCGTAAAACCCACCCCGCGCGATCAGATCGGCCGGCGGACCCTCTTCAGCTATTTCTCCGGCTTTCAGGACAATTACACGGTCACAATCCCTGAAAGCGGAAACGCGTTGCGAAACGAGCAGTACCGTCCGTCCGGCGCAGAAACTTCTCAGTTCATTGAGTATCTCCTCTTCGCGTCCGGCATCAACCGCTGAGAGCGGATCATCCAGTAGAAGGAGCGGCGGGTCTCCGGCCACAGCCCGGGCGATCGCCAACCTCTGTTTCTGCCCACCCGAAAGCGTCACACCTTTCTCCCCAACCTGTGTCTCAAACTGCTTAGGAAACAGTTCCACATCCTCCAGAAAACCGGCCTGAACTGCGGCTCTCCTTATAACTTTGCCATCGCGATCGCTCCGCATCCCATAGCCGATATTCTCGCCTATGCTCCGCGAAAAGAGGAATGCCTCCTGAGGAACGTAGCCGATCAGACGACGCAGGCTGGCAATTGTTACGGAATTGATGTCACGCCCGTCAACAAACAGCATCCCGTCTGCAACCTGGAGCAACCTCGGCATCAGGCGTATAAGGGTTGTCTTGCCACTTCCGACCTCGCCGGTGATCCCTACCGTTTCGCCTGCATTGATTCGGCAGGAGATCCCGTTCAGCACGGTTTTGTCTGCATAGCAAAAACTGAGGTTTTTAAGTTCAATCCCCTGCTGCAAACCGTCAATCGGTTCAGAGCCGGGGCGGTCTGCCGCAGCAGGCTCGGCGCCAAGTATACCGGACAGACGCGACATCGAGGCAGCGCCTCGCTGGGCCAGAGTCAAAATCCACCCCATCACGGCCGTAGGCCAGACCAGCATCGCCAGATAACCGCTGAAAGCCACGAAATCTCCAAGCGTTATACTGTTGCTAATTACCAGACGTCCTCCCATGAAGAGAACTATCAGGGTGCCTGCCCCGGTGGCCGCCGCCATGACCGGTATGATAAGACCTCGCAGGCGCGCCAGTTTGAGGTTGTTCTGCAGGTATCGTCCTCCTGTAACGGAGAATTCACTCTGGAAGTGCTCCTCCCGGCAATAAGATTTGATCAGCCTTACAGCCGAAACCGTCTCTTCTGCCTGGCTGGAAAGACGAGCCAGCTCCTCCTGGGCTTCCAGCGAGCGCTGAAATAACCGGTGGCTTATCTTTTTGATAATCAGTATCATCAGCGGAAAAGGGAGAATCGCCCAGAAGGTCAGCCAGGGGTTTATTTTAGCCATCATCGTTACCGTTGCAGTATAGATGATTGCGGCATTGATAATACTCATCACGCCAAAGCCCGACAACATGCGGACATTGGTCAGGTCATTTGAAAATCTGGAGAGTATGTCGCCGCTCCGGCTGCTGGAATAGTAACCGAGGTCCAGCTTCATCAGATGGCTGAACAGGTCGTCGCGGATTCGAAATTCAATAATACGTGCTGCATTCAGAATCAGGGTCCTCGAGAATATGCGGGTAATGCAGTGCAGTAAAGCCAGCAGTGCGATGACCACTGCGCAGAATGCCGGGGAAAGACGCGACTGTAATGGATGCTGCAGAGCTTCCACCGCCAGTTTCATGAACCAGGGTATCATCAAGGCAAAGGCGTTGGTAAACAGAAGAAATGCCGCTCCACCGGCATACCGCCAGCGGAGCGCAGTCAGATAGGGGATGATTCTGGAGAGGTCTTTGATGGGCGTCTCCTGGTTAGCTACCCCAGCTAAGCTGGATAAGTACGTTAACTAAAATATTTAAGAATATACTTAGAAAAAAATTCCCGGCATGCTAGAAGGGAATGTCGTCATCCAGAATTGGCGGCTCTTCATAGTTGCCTCCACCGGATCTGGATCCGGAAGGGAGATCTCCTCCGCTCCGCTCACCTTTGGGAGAGAGCATCTGCATCTTTTCTCCTACTATTTCGGTGGTGTAACGCTTGATCCCATCCTTTTCGTATTCTCTTGTTTGCAGACGCCCTTCAATATAAACGGTCTTCCCTTTGGAGAGGTACTCTCCGGCGATTTCGGCCAACCGTGACCAGAGGGTAACGCGATGCCACTCGGTACGCTCCTCCTGTTCGCCGTTCTTGTTTTTGAACTTCTCACTGGTCGCCAGGTTGAAACTGGCAACGGCCTGACCGGATGCCGTGTAGCGCACCTCGGGATCCTTGCCCAGATTGCCGATCAGCATTACCTTGTTGAGACTGGCCATGATCTGACTCCTTGTCATGAAATTATAAGATGATTTGTCGCATAAAATCCAAATACCGCTTCATATTTTTCGAACGTTGAACAATACCTCAGAAGGGGCGCTTTCTCAACATCAAAAAACGGGCGCTGTATAATTCTGAATTCGCATGGTAAACTGCCTACTGTTCAGCTAAAAACAAAGCAACCGTGCAAGCTGCTGGTGGAAATCCCCTTCGGCTGCACGATTTCATCATAAGGAGCAATAAGTTATGCAATCTTACCAGGGATTTGAGCAGGGACCGATCCGCCCTCCCAGTGAAGCCGCCAGTCTGCTGCTCCGTGTGACACGGAACTGTCCATGGAACCGCTGTACATTCTGTTCGGTTTACAAGAAGCAGAAATTTTCTCTTCGACCTGTGGCTGACGTCATCGCTGATATCGACAGCATCCACCGCTTCGCGACTCAACTGCAGGAGGGTTGCCACTCCTGGGATCTGACCGCAGAGAATCTATCGCCGTCTGAATGGCCGGCTTTAGTCGCTGCCAGGAACTGGCTTGCAGAGGGGATGAAGTCAATATTTCTGCAGGACGCAGACACTCTTGTCATCAGGCCTGAAAACCTTGTCTCCATCCTGCAGCATATTAAAATGCGCTTTCCTCAGGTGGAGCGAATTACCTCCTATGCCCGTTCCGACAGCGTTGCCCGGATAAGTCCCAGGAATCTTGAAGAGATCGCCGCCGCCGGACTGAACCGGATCCATATCGGCATGGAAACCGCCTCAGACAATATTCTGAAGATGATCAGCAAGGGGGTCTCAAAAGAGACTCATGTCACAGCTGGACTGAAAGCCAAAACGGCCGGGATAGAACTTTCGGAATATGTATTGACCGGAATCGGAGGCAGCGAGTTTTCAAGGGAACATGCGATTGAAACCGCTGACGCACTCAACCGGATCGATCCCGATTTTATCCGTTTCAGAACCTTGCACCTTATGGACTCCGTCAACCTTTTTGCCGGCACGCCGGATATCAGGTATCAATGGAGCACCGATCTCGTCCAGGCGGAAGAGATTCTGCTCCTGATTGAAAGACTTGAGAAGATAAACAGTTCTGTTAAAAGCGACCATTCCTATAACCTTTTTCAGGAGATAGACGGCAAACTTCCTGATGACAAGCAACTTTTAGCGGATATTCTCCGTACTTTTATCGGGATGGCGCCGGAGGATCGAGCTATATTTCAGGTCGGTAAACGATCAGGGCATTTTGTGCAGTTGAGCGATATGGAAATTCCAGTCCGCAGGAAGCAGGTCGAGGAACTCTGCCGGCAATCAGGAATCACGCCTGAAAACGTCGACGATCAACTCCACAGGATGGTCCAGGAGCGGATGAGAAGGGGGATCCCCTTTTAGCATGAATCCATCAAAACGCCCCCCTCAATCTTCCCATTACAACTGGGGATTGAGAGGAGCGCGAAATATCGGTATTACTTACTTAGGTACTACTGCATGGGGATTATTTGCGGAGCGTGCCAGCATGACTGGGCCAACTCATTTTAGCAATTGACGGCTGCCCGCAAAAGCTGGCTAGGCTTGAAGCTTAGTACTCTGCGGGCGGAAATTTCAAGGGTTTCGCCAGTTTGCGGATTTCTACCCCGCCGAGGATTTTTCTGCTTGACCTCGAACTTGCCAAATCCGGATATCTTCAAATCTTCCCCGCGCTCCAAACATCCTTTGATCAGAGCAAAAACGTTTTCCACCAGATCAATCGACTCTTTTTTAGAAAATCCGCAACTACTGGAAACAGCTTCTACCACATCCGCTTTAGTCATACTCCCCCCCACTTAAAATTTGAGCCGGAATATATACCATCCTTTTTAGTAAAGCAAGTTACACATCCGCCGGAACTATTTCCAGACTACGGTTCCCAACTCTTGAAAAAGAGCTTTCTTCTGGAACAGATATATTCTTGCCGAGTCAATAATCCGACACGTTCAATCGTTTGACACGGAGATGGACATTCCCGTGAGAGGAAGCAATTAGTTGTTGATGACTGCCGTCACGCGCGCTTCCCTTCTTCGACTGCAGGCATCGAATCTGCGGACATTTGCGGCACGAAAAATGCATCAATTAGTTACTTTTTTGACACTCCCTTGGACAATACTACAAGCAGGCTATTTTCATGTCAAACAGCTCAGTTGAGGCAATAGAGTTACGCGGTTTCCGTAAAAACTCCGATATTTATGTAGCCGTCGGGTTGATCGGTGTTTTGTCGCTGATGATTATCCCGCTTCCGGCATTCGTCCTGGATATCTTTCTGGCGGCAAGCATAACCATCGCCCTCATGATTCTGCTGATCTGTCTCTACACGGAACAGCCTCTCGATTTTTCAGTATTCCCTTCGGTACTGCTTGTAACAACCCTCTTTCGATTGGCCCTCAACATAGCTTCCACCCGCCTTATTCTGCTTCACGGCAGCGAAGGCGCCGAGTCGGCAGGCGCGGTAATCAAGGCCTTCGGCCAATTTGTTGTCGGCGGCAACTATATTGTCGGCGCCGTCATCTTCCTGATTCTGGTAATCATTAACTTTGTGGTAATAACCAAGGGCGCCGGACGCGTTGCCGAGGTCGCCGCCCGCTTTACCCTGGATGCCATGCCGGGCAAACAGATGGCAATAGATGCTGATCTGTCGGCTGGCCTGCTCACCGATAAAGAGGCCAAGGCACGGCGCATGAAGATCTCCCGCGAGGCTGACTTCTACGGTTCTATGGATGGCGCCAGCAAGTTTGTGCGCGGGGACGCGGTAGCAGGCATCATGATCGTGATGATCAATATTTTCGGCGGCCTGATCATCGGGGTCTGGCAGCAGGGGATGCCGCTCATGAACGCCCTTACCAACTATACCCTGCTGACCATTGGTGAGGGATTGGTGGCCCAGATTCCTGCCCTGATCATCTCAACCGCCGCCGGTATCCTCGTGACTCGATCAGCAGACGAGAATAGCTTCGGCCAGGAACTTACCGGCCAGTTTCTCAATTACCCTAAGGCCTTTTTTGTTGCCTCGGGTGTCATGTTTCTGTTTGCGCTCATTCCCGGACTTCCGCATTTTGCCTTTTTACTGCTGGCTGGAGTTACTTTTCTGATTGGCAAGATGGCCAGAGAGAAAGCGGAGATTGTCGAGGATTCGGACCTGCCTGCAGCTACTGCCGGCGAGGAGTCGATTGACCAGGCTTCAAACATCCGGCCCCTTGATGTTCTCGAACTTGAAGTGGGTTACGGTTTGGTACCGATGGTCGATGCCGCCCAGGACGGCGAGTTGTTGGAACGCATCCGCTCCATTCGACGCCAGACTGCCCAGAAAATGGGTTTTGTCGTTCCACCGATCCATATCCACGACAATCTGCAGCTCAAACCTTACGAGTACAATCTGCTCATCAGGGGCGCCAAAGTTGGTGGAAGCGAGCTGACCGGACAGTACCTGGCAATGGATTCAGGTTCCGTAAACACCAGTCTGCCGGGCATGGCAACCAAAGAACCGGTTTTTGGGCTGCCGGCTGTCTGGATAAGGGCCGAAGAGCGAGACACTGCCCAGATCAACGGCTACACGGTAGTTGACAGCACGACGGTTGTAGCCACACACATTAGCGAAATCATCAAGCGATACTCGCACGAGCTGGTCGGCAGGCAGGAGATGCAGCAATTGCTTGACAATGTTGCAGCCACAGCCCCCAAAGTTGTCGATGAACTGATACCGAATCTGCTGAATCTAGGTACAGTGCTGAGAGTTGTGAAGAATCTGCTTAAAGAAAGCGTCTCAATCCGCGACATGCGTACAATTCTTGAATGCCTGGCCGATTATGCATCGCTTACAAAGGATCCTGACGTGCTGACCGAATTTGTCCGACAGGGTCTTGGAAGATTTATTGTAGACCAGTACAAACTGGATGAAGACACTCTATTTCTGGTAACGATGGACCGCGAAGTGGAGGACCTGATAGCAGAGGCTATTCAACCCTCCGACCAGGGAAGCTACCTGGCCATTGAACCGTCGATGGCCCAGCATATCATCGGTGTTATCCGCAGCATGTCTGATCGGTTTGGCGCAAGCGGCGCCCAACCGCTGCTTCTGGCATCTCCATCTATCAGGCGGCATGTTCGCAAATTGATCGAGCGTTTTGTCCCTCACATGGCTGTGCTCTCACACAATGAAATTCCTCAGAATGTTAAAATCCAGTCTCTAGGGGTGGTGACTTTAAATGCTGGTTAAAACATTTCAAGCGGCAAGCATGCCCGAAGCGCTACGCATGGTAAAGGCAGAACTTGGGCCGGATGCGATGATCCTTTCAACAAAAAAAGAGAGGACAGGCGGCGTTTTCGGTTTTTTCAGCAAGCAGGTATATCGTGTTACGGCAGCTGTTGACCCGGTTCGCAAACCGGCGCCTCCCCCGGCTGCGCCTGTAACCTATCGGGAACCCGTTCCCAGAGAGCGCACGGCACGCGAAGAGATGGAGAGCTCGATGCTGGCCCCGCTGGCGCGTGAATTAAAAGACCTGCGTGAAAAAGTGGAGGCCCTTACCCGCCGGGATGAGGCGCTACGGACGCAAGAGAAGCCTGTCGAGGATAAAGAAACCTCCGAGCGATCGGATGCCGGCATAAACCTGAAAAATATACCCCGCTCCGATCTGGAGGAAATAAAAAAACTGCTTTTGACAACGCTGCTAAAAAGTCAGGAGGGGGGGGCGAAAGATGTGCAGTGGTCGAATATTGTTTCGGAGAGCACTCTGGAAGGCCAATCCGGCGAGGAATTGCTCCCTGAAGATTCTCCGTTGGCAAGAGAGCTTGCAAAAAGCGGAGTATCCACAGAGCTGATCAGAAAAATTGTCGATACACTTAACACATTGCCGCTACAGGGTGGAAACCAGACCGTTAAAAGTCGTCTTGGCGAGACTCTTGGCAGATTGATAAAATTCGCCGGCACTCTCAAGCTGAAGAGAAACTCACCACGCATCATAGCCCTGGTAGGACCAACCGGGGTTGGAAAAACTACTACAACCGCGAAGCTGGCCGCCATGTACGCACTCAACCGCGGCAACAAGGTTGCCCTGATTACAATGGACATTTTCAGGGTAGGAGCTGTTGAACAGCTCAAAACCTATTCACGCATAATGGGAATACCGCTTGAGGTGGCCTCAACACCCAAAGAACTCGAAAAGGCGGTTGAAAAGCATTCCGACTGCGACCTTATCTTCATAGATACCGCCGGTCGCAGCCACAAGGACAAGGAAAAACTTGATGAAATGAAAAATTTCCTGGACCATAAAATTCCAATGGAAGTATACCTCTGCCTTTCGGCAACTACCAAAGATCGCGAACTCGAAGAGATACTGAATCGTTTCAGAATCTTTCAGGTAAGTAAAGTTGTGTTCACAAAAATTGATGAATGTGAAAGCTTTGGAAACATGGTCAACCTGTTGATAAAAGATAACCTACAGATAGCATATTTTACAACCGGTCAGCGAGTGCCTGAAGACATTGAAATAGCAACGCCGGCCAAACTTGCAGACATGATTTTTCATGAGGGGGCAGAATGAGCAGCGTAGCAGGAACTGGCGACCAGGCCGATACTCTCCGCCAGATGGCACGTAACGCAAAAATCACCCACCAGGCTGAATCTGCTAAAAAAACCGGATTAACAGATCAGCAGGGAATCAGGGTGATCTCGGTTACCAGCGGCAAGGGGGGGGTCGGCAAGAGCAACGTCGTATCCAACCTTGCCATCGCACTTTCAGCCCAAGGCAAAAAAGTGCTCTTGATCGACGCAGACCTCGGCCTCGGAAATCTGGATGTGCTGTTGGGCCTTTCTCCAGTCTATAACCTGAATCACGTACTGAGCGGCGAAAAGAGCATAATGGAAATCCTGATCGATGGTCCGGCAGGCACCAAGATCATTCCGGCAGGCACCGGCGCCCAAGAGTTGACCAATCTGGGCCAGCACGAGAAATTGAAGCTTCTTGACGAACTGGACATGCTTGAAGAGCAGTTCGACTTTTTAATTGTGGATACCGAGGCGGGAATATCTGAAAACGTCACTTATTTTACAGTTGCGGCACAGGAGATCTTTGTCGTGGTCACGCCCGAACCGACTTCGATTACCGATGTCTATGCCCTTATCAAACTTCTGGCAACGCGATACTCGGAACATCACTTCAAGGTTCTGGTCAATATGGCCAAAGACAGCGAAGACGCATTAGAGGTTTTCCGAAAGTTGGCCAATGTAGCTGGTCGGTTCCTTGACATTTCACTCGATTATCTGGGATGTGTCGTCAAGGATGAAAAGGTCGTAGAAGCGGTCAAAAGACAGAGAGCGGTCATGGAACTTTTCCCGGACTCCGAAGCCGCCAACTGTTTTAACACGCTCGCCCGCCGCGTGATAGAGAATAAACGGCAGAGCAGAGTAAAGGGCAATATTCAGTTTTTCTTCCGACGGATGCTGGACCATCCGGGGGAAGGTTAAGGTATGCAAACGGACGGCCAGCTCGATCAATGCTCCGTTCGGGCGGCGGCTCGCGAGCAACTGATCGTGGATCATATACCTCTGGTGCGCTATCTGGTTGGGCGGACAATCTGCCATTTGCCGGCACATATTGACCAGCAGGATCTGATGAGCGCCGCCATGATTGGCCTGATAAATGCAGCTGATAGATTTGACCCCAGCCGGGGAGTGCTCTTTAAAACCTTTGCAGAACAGCATGTACGAGGAACGATTCTTGACGAATTACGTTCCTACGATGTACTCAGCCGCTCAATGCGGGACAAGTACAAACGGCTGGAAAAGGAACTGCGCATTCTTGAACACCGCTTGGGGCGCAATCCGACCAGCGAGGAAATTGCCGCCGCACTGGAAATAAGTTTGGACGAATATTTCGAACTTCTGGATGACGTGCATGCCTTCACCTTCATCAGCCTGGATGACAGCTGGGAGGATGACGACGGCCATCCGCTCAGTCTGGCCGACGTACTCTGCGAGAGCGAAGCCAGAAGCCCGCAGCAGCAGGTGATAATGAAGCAACTGGCAGAAGCGATCGGGCAAGCCATTGAGGCTTTGCCGGAGAAGGAACGACTTGCAGTAACGCTCTATTACAGTGAAGATTTCAATCTGAAAGAGATCGGCGAGACACTCGGTCTAACCGAATCGCGCATATCGCAGCTTATTAGTCAGGCTATGGTCAGGCTGCGCGGACGCCTTAAGCTGCACAAGAACTAGGGGGATACAAATGAACAGCGGCATGTACTCAGCCCTTTCGGGGAATTTGTCGGCAATGATGCGGATGGAGGTCATATCTAATAACCTGGCCAACATCAACACCCTTGGATACAAAAGAGATAAGATAAGTTTCGAGAGTGTGCTCGCAGGTTCTATGAATCCGCCGGCTGTGCCCCAATCCACTACGGCTGATCCGATAACAGTGACTGAGAGAGTCAGCATAGATTATGCCGCCGGCATGATGAGCCGAACCGGCAATTCCCTGGATATGGCTATTGACGGAGATGGTTTTTTTACCATATCAGGCCCGGATGGTCCGGCATATACGCGGCAAGGCAATTTCCGGCTGAATGCAGACGGGACTCTGGTGACAGTCGATGGTTTACCGGTAATTGGTCAGAGTGGGGAGATCCGCATCCGCGGCAGCCAGATCGAGATCGGAGCCAAAGGAGATATCGTCGTCGATGGCACCAGAGTTGATACTCTAAAGATTGTCGATTTTCCGAAACCCTACAATCTGAACAAGATAGGAAGCGCCCTGTTCGTACCCGCAGATCCGCAAACAACACCCCAGGCCGTACCGCAAAATACCATGGTTCGACATGAGCATCTGGAAGCCTCTAACGTTGATCCAATCAGCGAAATGGTCCAGCTGATCGATGTGAGCCGCTATTTTGATTCCTGCCAGAGAGTCATACTCGGATTTGACGGCATGGCAAACAAGGCCGCTAATGAACTTGGTAAAATATAAGGCATAACTCAAATAACCGGAGGTTACAATCATGATAAGGGCATTATGGACAGCGGCATCAGGAATGCAGGCACTACAGAAGAGCATTGACGTGGTCGCCAACAATCTGGCGAACGTCAACACAACCGGTTTCAAAAGGAGCCGGGCCGATTTCCAGGATCTGATGTATCAGAACTTCAAGTCCATGGGCGCTCCAGCCACCAACACAACACAGGTTCCCACCGGCATTCAGATAGGCCTTGGCACCCGTATTGCCGCAGTGAGCAAGATTTTTGCCGCAGGTGATTTTACTCAGACAGGGAATGAACTTGACATAGCAATTGAGGGAGATGGCTTTTTTCAAATTACGATGCCTGACGGTACTACAGGATACTCCAGGGCAGGCGCCTTCAAGCGGGATAGCACCGGGCAAATAGTGACCTCTGACGGCAATCCGCTCTCTCCATCAATCACTATACCAAGTAATGCCACCAAGATTAACATCGGCAGCGACGGGACGGTTTCCGTGCAGCAGGCAGGGCAAACAGCCGCCACTACTGTCGGAAACATCCAGCTGGCATCTTTTTCCAATCCGGCCGGACTATCAAGTCAGGGGAAAAACATCTATATGCCTACTGATGCCTCCGGAGCGGCCACGGAAGGCTCTCCAGGACAAAATGGTATCGGCACGATCTCCCAGGGGCTTCTGGAGATGAGCAATGTCAGCGTATCTGAAGAGATGGTCAACATGATCGTAGGGCAGCGGGCCTACGAGATCAACTCCAAGGCGGTCACAGCTTCCGATGAAATGCTTCAGACGGCAAATAACATGAAACGATAGCAACGGATCTGACTCATCATGAAACAGTTACTGCCACATATTTTTATTCTGTTACTCACCCTGGGTTTTCTCTTTCCGGGGCAGGCCTCGTCCGCAACAAACCGGGAGCAGGAAGTTCGCGATGCTGTCACCGCATTCGTTACAGCGCGTACCGCCAACATGGGGTGGGATGTCCGAATCCGACGGATAACCATTTCTGACGCCTTGAAACTTCCTGAGGGGACCATTGATTATGAGATTGTCGCCCAACAGCAGTGGGAAGGGTGGGGTGGTGTCAGTATTACGGTTCTGGCCCGGCAGAAAGAGAGAGTGGTGGGCAATATTTCGGTCCGGATAGATGTGGAGGCGCTGGTCGATATGGTTGTCACGCTTCGCCAGATAGAACATGGCGAAAGCGTTAAGGCCGCCGATCTGATCCTGCAGAAACGGGAGATTACACAGAACTCCAGCCGGTCATCACGCAAAATCGAGGAGATTGCCGGCAAAAGGGCCCGCATGACAATCAGGGCCAATCAGGCGGTTCGCGCCGATCAGGTTGAAAAGATGCCTTTGGTCAAATCCGGGCAGATGGTTACCATCATAGCCGAGAATGAAGTGTTAAAGGTAACTGTTGCGGGAAAAGCTCGCAGCTCCGGCGCCCAGGGGGATATAGTCATGGTACAGAATCTGAACTCCCTGAAAGAAATACCCGCCAGGGTCATTAGTGCCACAACCGTGCAGATCTCGTTTTGAACAGAACCGGGCTGAGGGAAGAGAAATGAAAAATATTTTACTGATATTACTTATTGTTTTGATGGCCGGGTGCGCCACGGAAAAAATCACTGTGAAGACTCCCGGAAGCGATGAACAACAGTCGAAACCGTTGGCAGACTACTCTAACGGCTCCATCTGGCAGGCAACTTCCAACGGCGTGACAGAAGATTTCAAGGCCCGGCGCCGTGGCGACATCATAACCATTGTAATTACCGAAACCTCCAGCGCATCCAAAGAGGCCAAAACCGACACCAGCAGGGACTCCGCTATCTCCGCCAGCATTCCTAATTTCATGGGCCTTCAGAATGTCGGGCTGATAAAAAACAATCTTGGCGATTTGTCCAAAATGATCGATGCCAAAGCCGGCTCATCATATGCTGGGGCCGGCTCCACTTCAAGGCAGGAAAACTTGAACGCCACTTTGACGGCCCGGGTGATCGACGTTCTTCCGAACGGCAATTTACGGATTGAAGGGCGACGCAACATCAGAGTCAACGAAGAAGATCAGGAAATAGTACTGGAGGGGACCGTGCGGCCGCGCGATATTGGCCAGAACAACACTGTCAACTCCATTTATGTGGCCGATGCGAAAATCAGCTATTCCGGGCGGGGTATCATATCCGACCGTCAGAAGCCTGGCTGGCTTATGAACATAATCGACAAAGTCTGGCCATTTTGAAGGTTGAAGG
>JAQTRC010000044.1:0-6477 GCA_028712665.1 Desulfuromonadaceae bacterium | reverse complement strand
TAATCCTGCTTGTTGCGTCAGGCGCGCAGGCCGTGCGCATCAAGGATATTGCTTCGTTCGAAGGGGTGCGGGATAACCAGCTGATGGGCTATGGACTGGTCATGGGGCTTAACGGAAGCGGCGACAGCGACCAAACAAGGATTCAGACCCAATCGGTAGTCAACATGCTTGAACGAATGGGCATCACCACTTCAATAAATGACATTAAGGTTAAAAACGTTGCAGCTGTAATGGTAACGGCAACACTTCCTCCGTTTGCAAAACAGGGCAACCGGTTGGACGTACTGGTTTCATCTCTGGGAGATGCCAAGAGCATTGCAGGGGGCACACTTGTCATGGCACCTTTGAAAGGCGCCGACAACCTGGTTTATGCCGTTGCCCAAGGTTCGATACTGACCAACTCATTTGCCTTTGGAGGCCAGGGCGCCAGCGTCCAGAAAAATCATCCAACTGCGGGGAGGATTCCAAACGGCGCTCTTGTTGAACGTGAACTCCCAAATACACTGGCAGGAAAATCCTCACTCCGCCTCAATCTGAACATATCAGATTTTACTACGGCCTCTCGTATTGCTGCCGTTGTAAACGACAAATTCAAGGCCACAGTCGCGGTGAGCAACGACCCAGGTTCAGTTACGCTGACGATACCGGAGGTATACGCCAACCATGCAGTCGAATTCGTAGCCGCACTTGAGACGCTTGAGGTCAAACCGGATGTTCAGGCCAAGGTGGTGTTAAATGAGCGTACCGGCACGGTGGTAATGGGCGAAAGCGTTCGCATCTCAACCGTGGCCGTCACCCACGGGAGCCTCTCGCTGGTTATCAAGGAGACGCCACAGGTGTCACAACCGGAACCATTCAGCAAAACCGGCGAAACCAAGGTTGTACCGCGTACGGATATGAAAGTTGAGGAAGATAACCGCCGTCTGATGGTGCTGCCGGAAGGGGCCAGCATAGGAGACGTGGTTAGGGCGCTCAACCTGCTGGGGGTAACCCCTCGCGACCTGATCAGCATCCTGCAGGCAGTCAAGGCCGCCGGCGCGTTACAGGCAGACCTCACAATCATTTAACGCTTAATCTAAATGCGAATTGGGACGATAAGAACTCTATGGATATCTTAACTTCGACAACGATTCCTGACATTTCTGAGAGTTCCGCAATCAGAGCCCGCCAACTGCAGCAACAGATTCAGGGAGGCGATGGAGTTAGTGATAAACAGCGTTTGAAGGCCAAGAAGGTTTCCCAGGACTTTGAAGCTCTGATGGTCGGCATGATGATAAAATCCATGCGTGCAACGGTCGGAAAGGACAAACTGACCGGCGGAGGTCATGGAGATGAAGTCTATCGATCCATGCTTGACCAGGAGTACGCTGCAGCTTCCGTTAAACGTGGCGGCGGACTTGGACTGGCAAAGCAGATCGAGAAAGAGATCGTCAGGCAGGAAAGCAGAAGGATACATAATTCGGTTGATGTACACGAATGAAGTGAAGGATTAATCAATGCCACAGATCAGGAAAGCATATGAGTATTTGAGCGAGCTTGGAGAAGCGCTGTTGGATATGAGGATTTTACTCCTTAAGGAGCGAGAGGATATTGTAAACCTCAATCTCTCGGGACTTTCAGAACGCCGTAACTCTATCGAAAAACTCTCCGGGCATATCCGTGAACTTAATGGGCGCACCTCCGCGCTGATTTCCATCGTCTGCCAGGAAGCCGGCATTACGGACGAGATGACCCTGTCGGCTCTCATAACTCTTGTGCCCAAACCGGATCGGGAACAGTTCGTCCTGCTCCAGAAAACCATCTTGCGGGTTTCAACTGATGTCGATAATGCAATCAGGGTGAACAGCGGGATACTGGAAGACTCCCTGGCCTTCTCAAATCAATCCATGACGACTTTTGCAGGATTGCTGAAGAACAGCAGCACCTACGGTCAGGCTGGACGATACGTAGAAACGGTGGACAGATCAAGGATCATCAACAGGGAGATCTAGAGTATGAGCGGGATAAATTCCATATTCAATACTGCATCTACCAGTCTCGTTGCTCAGCGGGTGGCGATGGATGTTACAGGTGAGAACATCGCCAACGTCAACACTCCAGGTTATTCCAGGCAGCGTGCAATCATGGAAACGGCGCCGGTCACGAATTCGAATGGTTTCCCATTGGGGAACGGTGTGCTGGTCAAATCGGTGCAACGTTTCTATGATGCCGTGTTGCAGAAGAATATTGCCGACGGAAACAGCTCGCTTCAGAACAACCAGAGCCGCCTTATATCACTCCAGTCGATTGAACCCTCGTTTAATGACGTCTCCACGGACGGATTGGGGAAGTCAATCCAGGATTTTTTTGACTCCTGGCAGGCGCTCTCCGTTAACGCTTCCGGGGCACCGGAACGTCAGGCGGTGTTGTCCAAAGCGCAGGTCATGATAGACAACTTCCATCAGGTAAACCAGAGCCTGCGCGATGTACAGAACAATGCCAATCGGACGCTGGACGGCATTACCGCAGAGATCACCCTGAAGGCCAAGAGTATCGCTTCGCTAAATGATCAGATCAATCAAACCGAGCTGGTTGGAGCCAGTTCCAGCGAACTCCGTGACCAGCGGGATTACCTCGCCCAGGAACTGTCCAAGAAGGTGGGAGCCAGTTTTACCGAGGAGCGGAATGGAACCTTAACGGTCAGATTGGCCGATGGCTCGACCTTGGTGGATGGGAACCGGTACGCCACCGTATATACCTCTCCATTGCCGCTTAACCCGCCGGACCCGAACAATGTGACCCCGAGCAACCATATACTTGTCACGTCCATCGGCAACCCCCCTCCAGACAACAAACCTGCCGCCGACTCCGACATTACAGGAACGATTGGCGGAGCGCGAAACTCCCAGGGCGAAATAGGCGCAATGCTGGGGATGCGTGACACAGCCATTCCGGATTATCTGCAAAAGTTGGATGAATTGGCCTACAATCTGGCCAACCAGGTAAACACTCAACACAAACAGGGATGGAACCTGAACAACACCGTCGGTGATAATTTTTTCACCATTACGAGCACGCCTAATACGATCACGATTCCAGACACGACTCTCTTAAGCAAAGGCGATGCTGTTTACGGTCAAGGCATTCCTTACGGGACCAGAATTGCCAGTATCGATAGCCGCACACAGATAACCCTGACCCCGCCTCTGATTCAGTCTATTGTATCGGGGACTACTTTTACATTCCCTTCCGGAGACCAGAGGGGAAAAGCGACCGGGGTCTCGGGATACAGCAGCAGTGACGCCAGCATAGGTATCGGACTCAACATTACCTCCTTAAACGAAATCGCGGCCGCCGACACCAACCCTTTGAACGGAGGGAGCGGCAACAACTCCAATGCCATGGCCCTTGCGGCGATAAAGGATCAGCAGTTTCCCTTTGCTACGGTTGGCGGAGCGAACTCATCTGTTATCTCTTATTACAACGCAATGGTAAGCGGTATCGGCGTGGATGTGCGGGCCGCACAAAATGCCAGCGATCAGGGCGAAAGCTACGTCGCCCAGCTTCATAACCTGCGGGAGTCCAATTCCGGAGTTTCGCTGGATGAAGAGATGACGAACATGATCAAGTATCAGAAGGCATTTGAAGGGGCGGCAAAGATGATGAACACCGCTATGGAAATGATGGACACCGTGCTTGGTATGGTTAGATAGTTTCGATCGCGAAACTTCGGATCGAAACAGGTTAATCCACCAACTACAAGAAATGGAGTAATTGTCATGCGCGTTACCGAAAATATGACCGCCAACAACGCGATATACAACATCAATAAAAGCCAGAATAAACTTAACCAGTTAAACGAACTGCTTTCGTCCAATCAGAATATCAACCGCCCCAGCGACGATCCGATTGGAACCCGTCAGATCCTGGACCTGCAGTCTCAGGTCAGCTCCATAAATCAGTACATGAGCAATATCTCAAACGGTCAAACCTGGACCAGTGTCGCCAATATTGCACTGCAGGGGATGAATGACTTCCTCGCCCAGGCTAAATCTACGGCATCCAACGTACTGGGGGGCATGAATGACCCGGTCTCGATTACCAATGCCCTTGCCACCCTGGAGAATGTCCGCCAACAGATGATAGACCTCTCCAACGTTCAAGTCGGAGATCAATATGTTTTTGGAGGATTCAACAATTCTACTCCGGTGGTTGCTAATAAAAAACTGAGCGGTGTAGTCGATGTCAGTAAACCGCCTAACCAGATTTCAGGGATCGACACTACCGGACTGATTGTCGGCATGACTGTGACCGGCAAGGGAATCCAACCCGACACTACGATTACGAATATCGATAGCAGCAATAATATTGTCACTCTTTCAAAAAACCCGATTTCATCGGGAAGTGGTTTTGATTATACTTTTGCTATGCCGCCGGCCACACAAAAGGGGAATACCTCTCAAAGTACGACTCAATTCCAAATAACCGGTATTAATACCGCCGGCCTTAAAGTAGGCGATCCGGTAACAGGCCCGGGCGTGCCGCTTGACACGACAATCTCCAGCATAGATAGCGCCGGTCAGGTGACCATTTCCAAAGCGTTGACCCAAGCGACAGCCGATGGCTCGTTTAATTTCGTGCCAAGGATTATTCAGACCGCAGGGAACGCCGTTAACGGCGCCACTACTATAACAAATATTGATACGACCGGGTTTCATGTCGGCGGAACTATAACCGGTCAAGGGATCCCATCCGGAACCACAGTTACCGGCTTTACCGGGCCAGGTCCTTTAAGCACGGTCACTCTTAGCCAGCCTATGACTCAGGGCGCCACAGGGACAACGACTTTTTCGTTCACCCCCACTCTCATTCAGAGGGGAAACGTCGATGCAATAACAGGCCTTAATACCATTAAAGGTCTTGATACGACCAATCTTTCAGTTGGCGATACGATAACCGGCCCGGGAGTCCCTGCTGTGCCTCCCGGAATTGCGACTACAATTCAAGTAATTGGTCCTGGAAATCAAATCACTCTTAATCAAGCTTTAACCCAACCGGTATCAGGGGGAATATTTACACTCACCTCCTCTTCCAATACGCCGGTTGGCACTCAAACAGGAAATACTACTCCCCAAATCACAGGTCTTGTTACGACCGGCTTATCTACAGGAATGATGATTAGCGGTCCGGGAGTGCCGTCAGGAACGACCATTCTAAGTGTTGACAGCGCAAGCCAGATATCCCTTTCCCAGCCGTTGACGCAGACGGTGACCAACGGAACCTTTACATTTTCGCATATTACTCCCAAAACAGGGGGTAGCATCACCTCCCTCACAAATACAATCACAGGCCTCCCCGACACTACCGGACTTGCCGTAGGCATGTCGGTTTCAGGAACTGGTATCCCCGATAATACCAAGATTATAGGCATTGGTCCCGGCACCACTCTTACACTCAACAACAATGCGACCCAGACGGCAACCGGAGCCAACTTTTCCTTTGGGCCGGCTTTTACCAAATCCGGCACCACCAATCCGCCGAACCAGATCACTGGACTTCCGCTTACCCAATTGCAGAATCTCTACATAGGCATGAAGGTTACCGGACCGGGTCTGCCGGACAACACCACTATCACCGATATAGACACCACCGACAACAACGGCACCGGCAGCATCACACTCTCCAGGGTACCGACCGGACCTGGAGGAACAGGGCAGTTTGTCTTTGAAGGATACATAGATTCCTATGGCGAGCGGACAATGATGGGGAGTGTGACGAACGGCTCATCGAGCTTGAGCGCGCTCCCATCGACTACAAACATGATTAGTGCTCCGGTTCTGTCCAAGAGTGGTTCGACCAATCCATCCGTAAATCCGAACCAGATAACCGGCCTGGCCGACACTAACGGACTTGCCGTAGGCATGCCGATAACTGACAATGCGGGCGGCACGATAATCCCGCCCAATACCATAATTACCGGCATTGATCCTGTTGCGAAGAGCATTACCCTCTCAAATCCTTATATTCCACCTGCTACAAAGGCTGGCATTACTGATCCTGCCGCAATTCCACCGAATCAAATCACGGGAATCATCGACACAACCAATCTTTCCGTTGGCATGCCGGTCACCGGACCAGGGATTCCGGCCAATACTACAATTACAGGCACGCCAGCATCAAACCCTCTATTGGCAGCCGGTACAGTCACTCTATCAAACACACCGACTGCTGCGGCAGCGGGAGGCATTTTCTCGTTCGCGCCTACTACCCTCATTTCAGCGACCGGTGTCAGCTTTAATTTCTCGCAACCCATTTCAAAAACCGCTGCAACTACCGCTCTTACCAACCAGATAACAGGACTGGGCGATACAAACAACCTGTTCGTGGGTATGCCGGTCAGCGATAACGCCGGTGGGACAATAATCCCTGCCAATACTGTAATTACCGCTATAGATTCGGCGGCGAAGACAGTGACATTATCGAACAACTCGATAACCA